>JBAXPR010000003.1:0-83836 GCA_037132135.1 Rhodospirillaceae bacterium | reverse complement strand
GAGTCGACATGGCGCGTCTGAGGGTTGGAGTCCTGATTTCCGGTCGCGGCAGCAACCTCCAGGCCCTGATCGATGCTGCCGCCGATCCCGCCTTTCCCGCCGAGATCGTGCTGGTGGTGGCGAACCAGGGCGATGCCGGGGGGTTGGCGCGCGCCCGCGCGGTCGGCATTCGGACCGAAATCATCAATCATCGCGCCTTCAACGCCAAGCAGGGTTTTGAAGCCTCGATCGACGCCACCCTGCGCGGCGCACAGATCGACCTGATCTGCCTGGCCGGCTTCATGCGCATCCTGTCGCCCTGGTTCGTCGAGCGCTGGCGCGACCGCCTGATCAACATCCACCCCTCGCTGTTGCCGGCGTTCAAGGGCCTCGACACCCATCAGCGGGTGCTGGCCGCCGGCGCCCGCTTCACCGGTTGCACCGTCCATTTCGTTCGTCCCGATGTCGACGACGGACCGATCATCGTCCAGGCGGTGGTGCCGGTGATGCCCGGCGACACCCAGGAGATCCTGGCCGCCCGCGTCCTCGGGGCCGAACACCGGTGTTATCCGCTGGCGGTGCAGTTGATCGCAGAAGGCCGGGTCCGGATCCGCGACGAGCAGGCCGTCATCTCCGGCGCCGGAGCCCCGGCCGAGGTGGTGATGTTCAATCCGGTGGGATAGGATAATCGGCCGGCGGGGTCGGCGGCCGGGGTGCCGCCATCCCGCCGGCCCCTGATGTTACGCCCGGGCCGAACCGGCGGTTTCGGAGACCCCGAGCGCGGCAAGAGCGGTGGCCACGATGTGGCGGGCGGTCAGGCCGGCATCTTCATACTGCCTGGCCGGGGTGTCGTGATCGATGAAGCGGTCAGGCAGCGTGATCGGGCGGATCTTGAGGCCGCCGTCGAGCAGGCCGGCCTGGGCGAGATCGTGCAGGACGAAGCTGCCGAAGCCGCCGACCGCGCCTTCCTCGATCGTGATCAGCACCTCGTGCTCGCGGGCCAGGCGATGCAGCAGATCGGTGTCGAGCGGCTTGGCGAAGCGGGCGTCGGCGACGGTGGTCGAAAGACCGCGCGCCGCCAGTTCCTGTGCCGCCTTGAGACATTCGCCGAGACGGGTGCCGATGCTGAAGAGCGCGATCTTGGTGCCTTCCTGGATGATCCGGCCCTTGCCGATCGGCAGCACCGAGCCACGCTCCGGACGCTCGATGCCGACGCCCTCGCCGCGGGGAAAGCGGATGCCGCTCGGGCCGCAGTCATAGGCGGCTGCGGTGGCCACCATGTGCATCAGTTCGGCCTCGTCGGCCGGCGCCATCAGCACGATGCCGGGAATGCAGCCGAGGAAGGCGAGATCAAAGGTTCCGGCGTGGGTTGGGCCATCGGCGCCGACCAGACCGGCGCGGTCCATGATCAGGCGGACCGGCAGCTTTTGCAAAATGATGTCGTGAGCGACCTGATCGTAGGCCCGCTGCATGAAGCTGGAATAGATCGCCACGAACGGCTTCAGCCCTTCGCAGGCCAACCCGGCGGCAAAGGTCGCGGCGTGCTGCTCGGCGATACCGACATCGAAGGTCCGGGCCGGAAAACGCTGCTCGAAGAGATCGAGACCGGTGCCCGAGGGCATCGCGGCGGTAATGGCCACGATCTTGGAGTCGCGCTCAGCCTCGGCGATCAGGGCATCGGCGAACACCCGGGTATAGCTCGGAGCGTTGGTCTTGACCTTGGCCTGGGTGCCAGTGACGACGTCAAAACGCTGGACGCCGTGCATCTTGTCGTTGGCCTGCTCGGCCGGCGGATAGCCGTGGCCCTTCTGGGTCACGATATGGATCAGCACCGGCCCGGCGTCGCCCTCGCGCCCCTCGGCGTCGCGGACGTTCTGCAGCACCGGCAGCAGATGGTCGAGGTTGTGGCCGTCGATCGGGCCGACGTAATAGAACCCCAGCTCCTCAAACAGAGTACCCCCGGTGACCAGACCGCGGGTGAACTCTTCGGCCCGTTTGGCGGCATTGCGCAGCGGGCTGGGCAGATGGTCCGCGATGTCCTTGGCCAGATGGCGGAAGCTGAGATAGGGCTTCGACGAGATCAGCCGCGACAGATAGGCGCTCATCGCTCCGACCGGCGGCGCGATCGACATGTCGTTGTCGTTGAGGATCACGATCAGGCGGCTCTTGGCTGAGGCGGCGTTGTTCAGCGCCTCGAAGGCCATGCCGGCGCTCATCGAGCCGTCGCCGATCACGCACACCACCTGATTGTTGCCGCCCGCGATGTCGCGGCCGACCGCCATGCCCAGCCCGGCCGAAATCGAGGTCGAGCTGTGGCCGGCGCCGAACGGATCGTACTCGGACTCGGTGCGCTTGGTGAAGCCGGAGAGCCCGCCGCCGGTGCGCAGGGTACGGATGCGGTCGCGCCGGCCGGTCAGAATCTTGTGAGGATAGGCCTGATGGCCGACGTCCCAGATGATGCGGTCGGCGGGCGTATTGAAGACGTAATGCAAGGCGACGGTCAATTCGACAACACCAAGGCCGGCGCCGAGGTGGCCGCCGGTCACCGATACGGCATCGATGGTCTCGCTTCGCAGTTCCTGCACCAGTTGCGGCAGTTGCTCCGGCGCCAGACGGCGAAGATCCGCCGGCAGACGAACCCGGTCGAGCAGCGGGGTTTTGCTGGTTGAGTTCAAGTGTCTCTCCCCAAGTCCCTGGCCTGCCGAAACCTCAGGCGTTCCTGGTCACGATGAAGCGGGCAACCGCCTTAAGAGTATCCGCCCGCGCGCCAAAGATGTCGAGGCTGGCGGCGGCACGGTCCGCCAGCAGATGTGCCTCCCGCCGGGCGCCATCGACGCCGAGCAGTGAAACGAACGTCGCCTTGCCGGCGGCGGCATCGGCCCCGACCGGCTTGCCCACCACCTCGGCCGAGCCCTCGACGTCGAGCAGGTCGTCGGCGATCTGGAAGGCGAGCCCGATGTCGCGGGCATAAGCACGCAGAGCCCCGCGCTCGGACGCCCCGGCGCCGGCGAGAATCGCCCCGGCTTCCGACGAGAAGCTGATCAGCGCCCCGGTCTTGCCTTCCTGCAGGCGCGTGGTCTCGGCCAGATCGAAGCGGGTGGTCTCGGCCACGAGATCGATCATCTGGCCGCCGACCATGCCGGTGCCCGCCGGCCCGGCCGCGGCCGCCAGCGCCGCCACCAGCGCCACCCGCACCGCGGGGTCGGGATGGGTCGCCGGATGAGCCAGCACCTCGAAAGCCAGCGTGAGCAGGCCGTCGCCGGCCAGCACCGCCACGGCCTCGTTGAATTTTTTGTGCACGGTCGGGCGGCCGCGGCGCAGATCGCTGTTGTCCATCGCCGGCAGATCATCGTGGATCAGCGAGTAGCAATGGATCAACTCGACCGCGAGGCCGGTGCGCAGCGCGTGCTCCTCAGCGACCGCGAACAGCCGCGCGCTCTCCAGCACCAGAAACGGCCGCAGCCGCTTGCCGCCGGCCAGAGAGCCGTAGCGCATGGCATCCCATAACGGCGCCTCGGAGCGCACGGTCGGCACCAGCAGCCGGTCGATCGCCGACTCGACCAGTGACGCCGCCCGCGCCATCGCCTGTTCCAACGCTGAAGCCACCCTATGCCTCGATACGGTTGAGGTTTCTGTTACGAAGAGTCCTCCGACCCCGCCATTTCCGCGGCCGACCGGATCGCGCAATCCCGATGCTGCGGACCCGGCCGGACCCGGCAGAACCGGGCGGGGCCGGCACTCCGGCGCGGTGGGGAAGCAAAAAATCACGCTGGGACCGGTGGCGTCAAGGCATGTCGCGCCCGGCGGCACCTCTGCCGCCCGCCGTGACGTTTCGGTCACGAAAACGCCGCCGTCACCAAGGTGACCCCCGGCCGTGAAACAGGCCAGCCATCGCGACACCCCGGCTGGCGTTGGCCCAATGGCTATGCTACCTACCTTTCCGCCGCACCAGCCGGCACCGGGAGTCGCGGACAGGAGACCTACGCACCATGGCCACCCACCCCAACGGCGCCGAGCCGCTGCACGTCATCCTGGCCCAGCCGCGCGGCTTTTGCGCCGGAGTCGAGCGGGCGATCGAGATCGTCGAGCGGGCGCTCAAAAAGTACGGCAAGCCGGTCTATGTCCGTCACGAGATCGTTCACAACAAGCGGGTGGTCGAAAGTCTCAAGGGGCGCGGCGCACTCTTTGTCGAGGATGTCGACGATATCCCCGAGGGTGCGGTCACCATCTTTTCCGCCCACGGAGTCGCCCGTACCGTCGAGACCGATGCCGCGGGGCGGCTGCTCCACGTCATCGACGCCACCTGTCCGCTGGTGACCAAGGTCCACAAGGAAGGCCAGCGTTACGCCGGCCGCGGCTACGACATCGTGCTGATCGGCCATCCCGGCCATCCCGAGGTCGAGGGCACGATGGGCCAGATCGACGGCACCGTGCATCTGGTCTCGGGGGTCAAGGATGTCGACCGCATCCAGCCCGCCCACCCCGAGCGCATCGCCTACGTCACCCAGACCACCCTCAGCGTTGACGACACCCGCGACATCATCGCGGCGCTCAAGCAGCGTTTTCCCCACATCGTCGGCCCGGACGTCAAGGACATCTGCTACGCGACCCAGAACCGTCAGAGCGCGGTGCGCGATCTGGTCGGGCTGGTCGATCTGATCCTGGTCGTCGGCGCCCACAACAGCTCCAATTCCAACCGGCTGCGCGAAATCGGCGCGGATATGGCCAAGCCGAGCTATCTCGTCGAGGACGCCACGGCGCTGAAGCCCGAGTGGCTGGACGGCGTCAAGACCGTCGGCATTTCCGCCGGGGCCTCGGCGCCCGAGGATCTGGTCCAGGAACTGGTCAGCCGCTTGGCCGAGTTGCGCCCGATCACCGTCGAATTCCTCTCGGGCATCGAGGAAAACATCCACTTCAAGCTGCCCGACGAACTGGTCACCGCGGCCGACCGGTAACTCCGGGACCGGCCCAACATCACCGCCATCACGGCACATACCGCAAGGCAAGGAGGCTCCGATGGGCGTTCCATTCAGGCAACAGGCCGCTATCGGCGCCTATATCGTCAAGCAGCGCCTGATGGGCCGCAAGCGCTACCCGCTCGTGCTGATGCTGGAGCCGCTCTTTCGCTGCAACCTCGCCTGCGCCGGCTGCGGCAAGATCGATTATCCCGACAGCGTGCTCAACAAGCGGCTCAGCGTCGCCGAGTGCCTGGCGGCGGTGGACGAATGCGGCGCCCCGGTGGTCTCGATCCCCGGCGGCGAGCCGCTGCTGCACAAGGAGATCGGTGAGATCGTCGCCGGAATCGTGGCCAAGCGCAAATACGTCTATCTCTGCACCAACGCGCTCCTGCTGGAAAAGCGGCTCGACCTCTTCACCCCCAGCCCCTACCTCTCGTTCTCGGTCCATCTCGACGGCCTCGAAGAGCATCACGACCGCTCGGTCTGCCAGCCCGGCACCTTCGAGCGCGCGGTCAGCGGCATCAAGGCGGCGCTGGCCCGGGGCTTTCGGGTCAACTGCGCCGCCACCTTCTACGATGGCGTGCCCGCCGCCGACATTGCGGCCTTCCTCGATTTCGTGCGCGACCTCGGGGTCGAGGGCACGACGATCGCGCCCGGCTATGCCTATGAGCGCGCGCCCAACCAGCAGCATTTCCTCAACCGGCGCAAGACCAAGGAGCTGTTCCGCGAAGTCTTCCGCATCGGCAGGGACCGCCGCTGGAACATCACCCATTCCAGCCTCTATCTCGACTTTCTGGCCGGCAACCAGGACTATCTCTGCACCCCCTGGGGCAATCCGACCCGCAACGTCTTCGGCTGGCAGCGCCCCTGCTATCTGATCAACGAGGGCACGACCAGGAGCTTCGCCGAGCTGATGGCAACCACCGACTGGGACAGCTTCGGCACCGGCCGTTACGAAAAATGCGCCGACTGCATGGCCCACTGCGGCTACGAGCCCACCGCCGCCGCCGATGCCGCCGCCCATCCTCTGAAAGCGGCGCTGGTCGCGCTGCGCGGCGTGCGCACCGCGGGCGAGATGGCGCCGGAAATCCCGCTCGAAAACCAGCGCCCGGCCGAATACCTCTTTGACAAGGTGGTCTCCGAGGCGATTGCCGACTCAAAGGGCCCGGAAGCCCGCCGGGCCAAGGGCTGATACCGCGGCGCTGAGGGCGGCGAGGCCGGACCGGCTGTCGGCAGCGAGCCGAAGCAGCGCCGGCAGCGTCCACGGCGCCGCCAGCAGCCTGAGCGCCACCGCACCCGGCCGGGTCTCGCCGTCGGGTCCGAGGCCAGCCAGCGCCGGGGCGGGAATCCCACGGTCGGCGGGATCGGCAATCGCCCGCAGGATCAGAAACGGCAAACCATGCCGGGCCGCGACCTCGGCGGCACTGTGGCTTTCCATGTCCACCGCCGCGGCGCCGCTGGTCCGGGCCAGCGTCGCCTTGGCGCCGGCCCCGGTGACCGCACCGTCGCTGCCGGCAAGGGTGACATCGGTCAGCAGCGGCAGGCCGGCCGCCGCTGCGAGGCCCGCGACCCGCCGGTGCCAGGAGGCGGACACCGCACGCCCGGCACCTTCACCGCCGCCCTGCCCCGGCACCACCACCGCCCGCGGCAGCAGCAGCGTCCCCGGGGCTAGTCCCGCCACCAGCGCCCCGGCAATGCCGAAGCTGAGCAGTCCGGTCACCCCGGCCGCCACCAGCGCCTCGGCCCGCGCCCGTGCGAACTCCGAGCGCGCACCGGAGCAAACGACGCTGACGGCCGCGCCCAGCGGCGCGAGACAGGCCGCCTCGGTCTTCATGCCGACCACAACGCCGGTCACCGCCATGCCGCTTTCCCCCTTCGAGCCCGACCCGAGCCTGACTGCCGGCAACGGCCGCTGTCAATCGGACTCGACAAATCCGGCGCGCCGTTTAGAATAAAACATGAACAGAGAAGGAGTCCCGAGATGATGGCCGCTGCCGCGCCCCCCGACCGTCAGGCCTGCCTGTTCGATGCCCTGCCGGCCACCGAACCCCGCCGCCGCCGCCGCGGCCGGGCACAGCCGCCGCCGGAACCGGAGGCCGCGACGGCGGGAAGTCCCGAGTCGGCGCCAACGCCTCTCCCACCACCGCCGGCAATACCGGCGAGACCGGCGATGCCGATCATGGTGCGGATCGATGCCGCCGCGCTCAGCCGCCCCGATCTCTGCGATCTCGTGCGCGACCTCGGCGAACCCAGCCTTGGCTTCCTGCTGATCGAAGCCGCCCGCGAAGCCAAGCGCCGCCTTGTCCCCGACGACCCGGAGTTCGATGAACCGGCCGAACCCAACCCGCATCTGCTGCGCGCGATTCGCGCCGCCGTCGAGGAACTGGCCGAAAGCGAGTAGGCTCGCGGAGACCGTGGGACACCGGTACCGCGACCTCAGCGGCGATCCCAATACCGGGGCAAAACCGTCCCTATCGCCGGTTGATCCAGATCAGGGTCAGATCGTCGCGGAGCGGCCGGGAGATGCGGGCGAGGAAGGGCTGGAGCAGCGCCTCCACCGGATCGGCGGGCCGGCGCGCGGCGATGGCGCCGACCACCTCCAGCACCGCGTCCTGGCCGAAGGGAATGCCATCGGCATCCCGGCATTCGATCAGAGCATCGCTATAGAGCAGCAGCGCGCCGCCCGGAGGCAGGATCGCCTCCTGATTGCGGTACTTGGCGCGCCGGGAGATGCCGAGCAGCATCCCCGCCGAATCGAGCAGGGTCAACTCGCCATCAACGCAGAGGATCGGGTTGGGCGCGCCGGCGCCGGCGAAGGTCAGCACGTTGCTGCGCTTGTCGAGGATGCAATAGAAAGCGGTGGCGAACTGGCCGGTCGGCAACACGTCCTTGAGCGAGGCGTTGAGTTCGGTCAGCCACTCGGCCGGTTCGAGATCGCGGGCGGGAATCCGCTCAAAGAGGGTGTGAAGACGGAAGGTGTTGATGGCGGCGGTGATGCCATGGCCGGCGAAGTCGACGATCATGAAGCCGACCCGGTGCTGATCAAGCTCAAAGACGCTCCAAAGATCGCCCCCCAGCTCCGACGAGGTTTCGAAATGGCTGGAAATGCCCAGGCCATAGCCGGCACCGATCGAGGCGACCCGGCGCGGCTCGGGCAGCAGCGACATCTGCATGGCGTGTGCGTGCTGCAACTCCTTTTGCACCCGCTCGCGAAAGGCGGTGAGGTCGTTGAAGAGCTTGCGCCGCTCCAGCTGATGGCGGACCCGGGCGACGCATTCGCCCGGTTTGATCGGCTTGCTGATGAAATCGTTGCCCCCGGCCTTGAAGCAGGCCACCTGCTCCTCGTCGCTGTCGAGCGCGGTCTGAAACAGGATCGGCAGGTCGGAATGGCGGGCGCTGGCGCGCAGCTGCCGGCACATCTCCAGCCCATCCATCCGGGGCATGGCCACGTCGAGCAGGATCAGGTCGGGCCGGAAGCTGTCGGTCTTGGCGAGGCCGTCGACGCCGTCAACCGCAAACTCAAGATTGCGGATGCCACTGCGTAACAGCAGCAGCGAAAGCGACTTCCGGTTGAACTCATTATCGTCAACAATCAATACGCGGCTGTTGTCGAGGGAAATGGTCATGCCGCACCTCCGGTCAGAGTTCAAAGCGCAAGGAGGTGCAACGCCCGCCATCGGTAACCGCGACCCGGTTGGCCAGCGCCCGCATGAACACGAAGCCCCGGCCCGAACGGCTGGCGCTGACGGTTTCCGGGGGCAGTCTCGCGACATCAAACCCGGAGCCCTGATCAACGACGCTGATGTCGAGAGCGAGACTGCTCCAGCGCACGAAAACCTCGATGCGCCGGCCGCGCCGCGCCGGGTCGCTGAGCCGGCCGTTGACCAGTTGGCTGAACACCCGGTAGCCTTCCGGGTGGTCTTTGGCCGTGCTTGAGATGCCAAGGTTGCCATGAATCACGGCGTTCGCCATCGCCTCCTGGAGGCAAAGCTCGACCACGGAGCGCTTTTCGGCGGTCAGCGCGGTGCGGGCGGCCAGCACCGCCCCGACCAGCAGCGCAACCTGCAGCGAAAAGGCCGTCGCGGTGCTGAGAGAGAGATAGAAACCGTCGGCCGGAACGACGACCGCCGCCCAATCGCCGGCGGGCGGTTCGCCGTCCTCGGCTTCAACCACCACCGCGCCCGGGCTGCCGAGACTTGCCGCCAGCTCGTCGCGGTCGACATCAGACACCAGGAGGATCCGGCGGAACCGGCCCTCCTCCGGCAACACGTCGTCACCCTCGCCGAACGCGCTGTAACGCGCGGCGCACCGCCCTCCCGAATCGGCCGGGATCAGGTCGGGAACGACGCAGAATGGGGTGGTGATGATTCCCGCCTCACTAATACTCGATGGTCACGATTTCGCCGATCTTCGCGAGATCGATCGAGCGCTTGACGTCGTCGCGCGGCCCGCGCACGACCAGTATGATATTCTTTTGCTCCGCCTCTTCCTGGAGGATCAGGATCATCCCCAGTCCCGCGGAATCGATGAAATCCAGCCCTGAAACATCGACCACGAACCGTCGCAGGTTGGGGCCGTCCAACAACGCCACGATGTCACGCAGGCGGTCATGGTCGGTGAACTCCAGCCGCCCGGTAAGACGCGCTTCTATTGCATCTGGCAGGTTGCGCGCTTGAAACTCCATCGTGTCCTCACTTTCGCCACATCGCCGTCGCCGTCCGGATCGTTCCGACCACCGGACCCTCCGGCCGCCGAGCCCTTGTTTCCGACGAGGTCCTGTATTCCCCGTTCAATAGTCCCTGGGGAAAGACTCTCTCTCCCCCGTTTACCTTGATCCCGGACACACTAGCCTAAGCCAGCCTGCCCCTCAAGCCCGCTGCGTCGATTCATCCCTCGGCGGTCAGCCCGCTCTGAGGGTGGTCAGCAGTTCGCCCAGGTCCTCGACCACCATGTCGGTCGGTTGGCTGAGATCCTTGGCCGCCCAGATCACCCGGATCGCCGAACCGTAGGAGGCCGCCGAATTTTTGGCAAGTTCGGAGAAACGCTGACTGAAGTCCTCGGCATCGACCGCAACCTGGGCAACGATGCCGATGATCTCCCGCGTCGCCTCGTCCTGGCGCTCGACCGCCTCCGCGACGGCACCGGCAATGCGGCCGATGGTGTCGATGGTCTGGCCGATTTCACTGATCGCGGTGACAGCGCTGCGGGTCGACACCTGGATGTCGGCGACCTGGGACGAGATCTCACCGGTGGCGCGAGCGGTTTGCCCGGCCAGATTCTTGACCTCGGTCGCGACCACCGCAAAGCCCTTGCCGGCGTCGCCGGCCCGGGCGGCCTCGATGGTGGCATTGAGGGCCAAGAGGTTGGTCTGGCTGGCGATATTGGAAATCAGCGTCACGACCTCGCCGATTCGGTCGCCGGCCACCGACAGCCCGCCGACGGTGGCTCTCGCGGATTCGGCTTCTGCCAGCGCGCGGTTTGCAATCTCGAGCGATTCCTTGAAGCGGTCGCGCACCTCGGCGACCATGGCCGCCAGCCCCTGAACCGCCTCACCGAGTTCGGCCGCGTTGCGGGTGGTCCGCTCGGTGGTCGCCGAGGCCTGGAGCGAGCTGTTGCCGGCCCGCCCCAAGCGCTGGCCCATGGTCTTGGCCGCCTCGATGATCCGGGCGGCGCTGGTGCGGAAGGCATCGGTCGCGCCCAGCACTTTGCCCTCAAACGAATCGGCGAGCTGCAGCACCATGGTCTGCTTCTCGTCTTGCGCCCGCCGGCGCAACGCCTCACCCTCGGCCGACAAGCGCGCGACCTCGGCGGCGTTCTCCTTGAACACCGCCACCGCCGAAGCCATCTCGCCGAGTTCGTCGCGCCGGCCGGCGCCCGGAATGGCAACATCAAGATCGCCCGCGGCGAGCCGGCGCATCGCGGCGGTGATCGCCCGCACCGGCCGGGTGACATCGGTCACCACCACTCCGAAGCCAATCCCCCAGGCCAGCAGAAACAGCAGGGCCGCGACGCCCAGCGTCGTTGCCATCTTGGCGTAAAAGCCGTCGATCCGCGCCACCAGCAGCCGTTCCAGCTGCATCGAGGCGGTCTTCCACAGCTGTTCCACCGCGGCCAGGGTCTGCTCTTCGAGCCCCCTGAGCGCGGCAGCGTCGATGCCCTTCCCGCCCGAGGTGATCACGGCGGCGCTGATCACCGGCACGACGCCGTCGAGCGCCCGCTTGGCGGCATGATAGTCGGGGTCGAGCGCAGTCTTGAGGCTGCCGTCGGCATTGCCGCGATAGGCCGCCGACACCGAACTCTCCAGCCCCTCGATAGTCGATTCGAGGCCGCCGCGCTGAATCAGGAATTCGGTGCGGTCGTCGGCATCGAGTTGCCCCTTGGCCTGGATCGTCAGACCGAGCCGGATCAACCCGGCCACCCGGTCGGCGAGATCGGGCAGTTTCACCACCACCGCATCCATGACATAAAAGCTGTCGAGGTCGGGATCGAGGATCAGATTCGACTGATCACCAACCCGGCCGATCAGATCGCGCAGCACCTTGCGCGCCGCTTCGCCGTCGCTGGCGCCGGCCCCGGCGGTCACCGCTTTGCCCTCTTTTTGCAGGGTCGCCGCCAAGGTGGCACTGTCCATGCCCTCGCCCAGGCTGCGCTCGGCCTCGGCCGCCGCCGCCAGCGCCCGGCGCAAGCGCTCGGTCGCCGGCCCCGGCGCCAGCCGGTGCAGCGCCAGTTCGAGGTCGCGCAGCACGTCGATATAGTGGTCGCCAATAACTTCCTTGCGGGCGAAATCGATCGAAATATCTTTCTCCGCGATCAGGCTGTAGAGCAGATAGCCGAGGGGCACCAGAAACAACACGAATATCAGGGACAGTTTCTTCCCGATCGTCAAACGCACCGCCATTTCAGCCTCCAGAGACTTCCGGCCTCGGTCACCGAGATCGGCCCGCGTCGTTGCGGATAATTTTACAGTGTTGTGAAGTGATAGAGGTCAGATTTCACAGCTTTTAAAATATTACCACACGCTTATAAGCCAGCCGGCAGTCAATTGCGACTCCAAAAATGGTGTAAGACACAATCTAAGGTCGGAAAGAGAACAAAGCGGCAGCGGGCAGCGCCGGCCCGCGACAGCCGGCACGCTATCTGATATAGCGTCTCTTGGAGTTCAGCTCAGGCTGCGCCTGCGCGGGCCGGCGGGCCGATGGGGTCCGCCGCCCCCGAGACCAGAGGAGACACCGGTGGTGGCGACGATCGGCAGCGCCATGTGGACGCGGATTCCGGCGGCCTGGGCCAAATTCCTGCTGATTCTGATCCCGATTCTCGCGGTATCGACACTGGCGTTCGCGACGGTATTCTTTTTCACCAAATCGACCGAGTTGCGCAAAGGCATCACCGACCGGGTGACGGCGATCGCCGAGATCAACGCCATCGCGCTGGAGCGCAGCCTCCGGGCCACCGACAGCCATAATACCCGCTCGATCCTGTCCGCGATGGCGGTCAACCGCGACATCCGCTGTATTGAGATCAGCGACGACCGCGCCCACAGTACCCAGTCCTGGCCACGCGCCGGCTGCACCCTGCCCGAGACCGCACCCCGGGTGACCCGGCAGATTGTCGGCGACGACCAGCAGCCACTCGGCCGCCTGACCCTGCGCTATGGCTTCGAAGCCGCTGATGGCCTGCTGCGCGACGATATCGTCACCGCGGTCTGGCTGCTGGTGATGCTGCTGGTGGTAACCGTGGTGACGGCGCTGCTGGCCTTCCGCCTCACGATCGGCATTCCGCTGGCGCGGCTGATCGCCTCGATCCGGGCCGCCGAACAAAAGGGCCGGCGCGAGCTGGTGGAGTGGCAGTCCAATGACGAACTCGGCAACGTCATCGCCGCCTACAACCGCCTCCTGGTCAAGCTGGCCTACGAAGAGGTCTCGCTGCGGAAAAGCGAGGAGCGGCTGAGCCTCGCCATCGCCGCCACCCGCTCCTCGGTGTGGGACATGGATTTGACCAGCGGTCAAGTCTGGTGGTCGGCCGAGTTCCCGGCGATCCTCGGCTATGCCGGCGATGAGTTGCCGATGTCGGCCGCTACCCTCGAACGGCTGATCCATCCCGAGGACCGCGAACGGGTGCTGGCCGAGTCGCAGCGCCACATCGCCGGGGAAAGCCGGACCTACAGCAATGTCTACCGCCTGTGCGCCAAGGACGGCCGCAGTCTCTGGGTCGAGGACCGGGCGACCGCGCTCCGGGACGAGCGTGGTATCGCCCTCCGCCTGACCGGCATCATCGCCGACGTCACCGAACGCAAGCAGGCCGAACTGGACCTCGCCGCCGAGCGCGCGATCCTTCAGGCGACCTTGGAGAACGTCGACCAGGGCATCGTGATGTTCGACAAGGACCTGCGGCTGGTCACCTTCAACCGGCGGGCCGCCGACCTGCTCAACGTGCCGCTCAAGGTCCTGGTCAAGCGCCCGACCTTCGACGAGATGACCCAGTGCCAGATCGAACGCGGCGAGTTCAACGGCGCCACCGGGGCCAACGAGTTGGCTCACCTCTGGGACCGGCTGCCCAACGACTACTTTATCTTCAACCACCGCCGGCCCGACGGCACCGTGATCAAGATTTGCTCGAACCCGCTGTTCATGGGCGGCTTCGTCTGCACCTACACCGACGTCACCGCCGAGACCCGGGCCACCGAGGAAACCCTGGCCGCGATGCAGGCCACCGAGCGCGCCTACGCCGAGTTGAAGGAAACCCAGGCCAGTCTGGTTCAGGCCGAGAAGATGGCCTCTCTCGGCCTGCTGGTCGCCGGCATCGCCCACGAGATCAACACCCCGGTCGGCATCGCCTACAGCTGCGCCAGCCACCTGACCACCCGCACCCGCGAACTGGTCAAGGCGCTGGAGGGCGGCGCCCTCAAGAAGTCCGAACTGCTGGCCTATGGCGCCGCCGCCGTTGAGTCGACGCGCCTGATGTCGGGCAATCTCAGCCGGGCCGCCGAGCTGATCCGCAGTTTCAAACACGTGGCGGTCGATCAGGCCAGCGCCGAGCTGCGCCGGTTCGACCTCAAGACCTATCTTACCGAAGTCGTGACCAGCCTCGGGCCGCGCTTGCGCACGACGCCGCACCGGGTCATCGTCATCTGCCCCGACGGCATCGCCATCAACGGCTATCCCGGCGCCTTTTCCCAGGTCGTGACCAATCTGGTGATGAATGCCCTCGACCACGCCTTCGAGGCCAAGCCCACGGGCACGATCACGATCAGGGTCGCGGCCGAAGCCGGGGGCGGCGAAATCGACCTCGCCTTCAGCGATGACGGCAAGGGCATCCCGGCGACGGCGCGTGACCGCATCTTCGAGCCCTTCTTCACCACCCGGCGCGGCTCGGGCGGCAGCGGCCTCGGTCTGCACATCGTCTTCAACCTCGTCACCCAGTCGCTGGGGGGCCGAATAACCGTTGACAGCGTGGAGGGTGAAGGCACCACCTTCCATATCCGCTTTCCCCGCGAGGCACCGCCTCGTGCCGGCGAGGATCAGGAGATGAACGAGGGCAAGTCAGGGGAGACGCCTGAAGAATGACCCGAGACCAGCCCGGCAGCCCCGAGGGGAATCCGGACACCGACGAGGAAATCCAGTTCGCCGACGAGACCGACTCCGGCCGCGGTCGCGGCCGTGAGAAAGCGTGGGAGATTCTGGTGGTGGACGACGAGCCCGACGTCCACTCGATGACGGCGCTGATCCTCTCGGACCTGCACTATCGCAACCGGCCGCTGACCTTGCTCAGTGCCTATTCCGCCGCCGAGGCGATCCAGTACCTGGAGCATGACCCCGGCATCGCCGTCGCCCTGATCGATGTCGTGATGGAGGATGACTACGCCGGCCTGCATCTGGTGCGTGACATCCGGCGCGAACTGCACAACAGCGATATCCGCCTGATCCTGCGCACCGGCCAGCCGGGACAGGCGCCGCAGCGGCAGGTCGTGCTCGACTACGACATCAACGATTACCGCTCCAAGGCCGAACTCACCGCCGACGATCTGGTGATCTCGATTATCGCCGCTCTGCGCTCCTATGAGCACATTGTCTCGATCGAGACCAAGGTCGCCGAGCGCACCCGCGAGTTGCTCGACAGCCGCGAGCACCTGAGGGCGATTCTCGAGAGCAGCCCGGTCGGCGTCGGCGCCATGACCAGTGATGGCGGCCTGACCTTCGCCAACCGTCGCTTCGCCGAGCTGTTCGGCCGCGATCAGGAGAGCCTGATCGGCACCGCCATGCCCGATCTGCTGGTCGAAGCCGAGGAGCGCAGCCGCTACGCCGGGCGGATCGCCCGCGGCGAGGCGATGCGCGACACCGAATTGCGGCTGCGCCGGGCCGACGGCTCGAGCTTCTGGGCGCTGCTCTCGGGCGACCCCCGCGGCTTTGCCGGCGAACGGGGCTATCTCGGCTGGATTCACGACATCTCGCGCCTGAAGCAGACCGAGTCCGACCTCAACGCCGCCAAGAATCAGGCCGAGCAGGCGACCCGGGCCAAATCGGCCTTCCTGGCCACCATGAGCCACGAAATCCGCACGCCGATGAATGGCGTGCTCGGGATGCTGGAACTGCTGGAGCGGACCCAACTCGACCCCCAGCAGTCGGAAACCGTGTCGACGATTCGCGAATCGGCGACCGCGCTGCTGCGCATCATCGACGACATTCTCGATTTTTCGAAGATCGAGGCGGAAAAGCTGGTGCTGGAGGCGGTGCCGGTCTCCCTGGCCGCCATCGTCGAAGGCGTGGCCGAAACCCTGGCCCCCAGTGCCTGGCGCAAGGACATCGACCTGCTGACCTACGTCGATCCCGCGATTCCACCGGCGCTGATCGGCGATCCGCTGCGCCTGCGCCAGATTCTGTTCAATCTCGGCGGCAACGCGCTCAAGTTCACCGAGCACGGCCGGGTCATTCTGCGCGTCGATCTCGACGGGACGCCGGCGCGGCCGGACGATGCCGGCAGCGGGCGCGCCCGTATCCGCATGCGCGTCACCGATACCGGCATCGGCATCCCGGCCGAGGTTCAGGCGATTCTGTTTCAGCCCTACGCCCAGGCCGAGCAGTCGACGGCCCGGCGCTTTGGCGGCACCGGCCTCGGGCTTTCGATCTGCCGTCGCCTCGCCGAGATGATGGCAGGCACGGTCGAGGTCGACAGCCGCGTCGGCCATGGTTCGACCTTCACCTTCCTGGCCAGCCTCGCGGTCGCGGCTCCGGAACCGGGGCGGAGCACCGGCACAGCGAAGACCATGCCGCTCGCCGGCCTGACCATCGCCCTCGCCGTCGCCGACGCCACCGCCCGCGGCTTCCTGACCGGCTATCTCGAAGCCGCGGGGGCGCGGGTGATCGGCAGCACCGACGGCCACGGCCTGCTCAACAGCGCCCATTCCTCTCTCGCAGCCGGGCGCCCCTTCGATGTCGCCGTGATCGACGGCCGGCTCTATCAGGCCTCGGTGGTGGCGGTGCGCGAAGCGCTGATCCTCGGCCAGGGCGGCTTCACCATTCCGACCGTGCTGATCGCCCAGCGCTCGGGAGACGGCAAGATTCGCCGCACCCGCGCTTCGGATGCCGCGCTGACCGTGATCAAGCCGGTGCGGCGTGCGGCGCTGATCCGCGCGGTGGCCACCGCCGCCGGGCGCCTGCCCGCCGAGACCGACGCCACTGCCGGCCGCGCCCGCAGCCCCGAGCCCGACCATCCCAGCCGCCGGGCCACCGACGCGCCGGCACCCCGCCGCCCGGCCGCCCCGGCACGCCCCGAGCCCGCCGGACCGCTGGTGCTGGTGGCCGAGGACAACGCCATCAACCGGCGGGTGATCTCGATGCAACTCGCGACCATGGGCCTTGCGGTCGACATGGCCAACGACGGCAAGCAGGCGCTGGAGGCCATCGGAACCAAGGACTACGTCCTGCTGCTGACCGACTGCCACATGCCCGAGATGGACGGCTTTGAACTGACCCGGCGCATCCGCGAACGCGAGAGGGCCACCGGCCGGCGGCTGCCGATCGTGGCCATCACCGCCAACGCCTTCGAAGGCGAAGCCGAGCGCTTCCGCATCGCCGGCATGGACGATTATCTGTGCAAGCCGCTGCAGCTCAGCAAACTTCAGGCCACGGTCGAGCGCTGGCTGCCCGCCGGCAAACCCCCGCCCGCCGGGCCGGCCGCCGCCGCGGCCTCGCCAAAGCCGCCGCCGCCGCCACCGGTGCCCTCGCCCATCGACGACAGCGCGATGGCGGCACTCTGCTGCGACGATCCGCTGCTGATCCGCGAGATGTTCGGCGACTTCGTCACCGTCAGCCGCCACATCTGCACCGAGCTGGCCACCGCGATTGCCGGCCGGCTGCCGCGGGCGGTGCGGGATTGCGCCCACAATCTCAAGGGCTCCTCGCGCACCGCCGGAGCCCGCGGCCTCGCCGAGGCCGCCCACCGCCTGGAGACCGCCGCCGAAACCTTGCCCTGGCCCGAGGTGGTCGGGCTGGCAGCCCGGGTCGAAGCGGAAATGGACCGCGTCGCCCACCATGTCGAAACGCTTTAGGACCTCAGCCCCGATGCCCGCCCTGCTCTCCGTTCGCGATCTTGCCGTCAGTTTCCAGGTTTCGGGCGCCGAGGTTCCGGCGGTGCGGGGCATCTCCTTCGAGGTCCGGCCCGGCGAGACCCTGGCCCTGGTCGGCGAGTCCGGTTCGGGCAAGTCGGTGACCGCCCTCTCGATCCTGCAATTGCTGCCCTACCCCCAGGCCCGCCACCCGTCGGGCAGCATCCGCTTTCGCGGCACCGAGCTGGTGGGCGCACCCGAACCGGTGCTGCGCGACGTCCGCGGCAACCGTATCGCCATGGTCTTCCAGGAACCGATGACCTCGCTCAACCCGCTCCACAGCATTGAGCGCCAGATCACCGAGACCCTCTATGTCCACAAGGGACTGGGCCGGGCGGCGGCGCGGGCGCGGGCGCTCGACCTCCTGACCCTGGTCGGCCTCGCCAACGCCGAACAACGGCTCGGCGCCTTTCCCCACGAGCTATCGGGCGGCCAGCGCCAGCGGGTAATGATCGCGATGGCCCTGGCCAACGAGCCCGATCTGCTGATCGCCGACGAGCCGACCACCGCCCTCGACGTCACGATCCAGGCCCAGATTCTGGCCCTCCTCAAAGACCTGCAACGCCGCTTCGGCATGGCGCTGCTGCTGATCACCCACGATCTCGGCATCGTGCGCAAGATGGCCGACCGGGTCTGTGTGATGTCGGAGGGGCTGGTGGTGGAGGCGGCAGAGGTGGCTAGCCTGTTTGCCGCCCCCGCTCACCCCTATACCCGCCGCCTGCTCGCCGCCGAGCCCAAGGGCCAGCCGCCGGCTCCGCCCGACGACGCCCCCGAGGTGCTGGCCGGCGACGATATCAAGGTTCACTTCCCGGTCCGCAAGGGGCTGCTGCGGCGCACCGTCGATTACATCCGGGCCGTGGACGGCATCAGCGTCCGGGTGCGGGCCGGTCACACCGTGGGCGTGGTCGGCGAGTCGGGTTCGGGCAAAACCACCCTCGGCCTCGCCCTGCTGCGCCTCACCGCCAGCCAGGGCGCGATCCGCTTCGACGGCCAAAACATCCAGGGTTGGAGCCGGGCGGCGATGCGGCCGTTGCGCCGGCAGATTCAGGTCGTGTTCCAGGATCCGTTCGGCAGCCTCAGTCCCCGCCTCTCGATCGGCGACATCATCGCCGAGGGCCTGAAGATACACCGGCTCGGCAGCCCGGCCGAGCGCGAGGCGATGATCGCGACCGCGCTCGAAGAGGTCGGACTCGATCCCGCCACCCGCCATCGCTACCCCCACGAATTTTCCGGCGGCCAGCGCCAGCGGGTGGCCATCGCCCGCGCCATGGCGCTCAAGCCGCGTTTTGTCGTGCTCGACGAGCCGACCTCGGCACTCGACATGTCGGTCCAGGCCCAGATCGTGGATCTGCTGCGCGACCTCCAGGCCCGCCACGGCCTCGCCTATCTCTTCATCAGCCACGACCTCAAGGTGGTGCGCGCGCTCTCCAACGAGGTGATCGTGATGAAGGACGGCCGGGTGGTCGAACAGGGGCCGACCGAGCGCATCTTCTCGGCACCCAGCGACGCCTACACCCAGGCCCTGCTCGCCGCCGCCTTCAACCTGGAGGCCGTCGACGGCGGCGCCGTGCGCAGCTGAGGCCGCGGCACCGGCATCACCATTTCTCGAAGTCAACCAGTGATTTGACGCCATGGTTAATATTCTATTATCTGTACTGGACTTCGCTTTTCTGATGGAGCAGGGCCGACAGATAGTTGTCGTATAAAATGGATAGACCACGCCGCGATAAACCACCTATATAATGGCCATCAGGACTCGTTCTGGTTTATGGTCACTCCGCGTTGTTCGATCGGTTCATCCTGGCAAGCTCTGCCCGGGCCGGTTCAGGAACCGAGGGGGAGCTGGTTATGTTGAGAAATGTCAATTTCAGTGTTCGCCTCGCAATTTTGACCGGGACACTGCTTGCGATCATCGCCGCGATCAGCATCGCCTGCCTCAGCGGCATGGCCGATATGAACCACGACTTCCAGGACGTCTACGAGGACAAGACCCTGGCCATGGCTCATCTCAGCGCCGTCGCCGATACCATGCACCGGGTGCGCATCCGCGCCTTCGACGCCCTGCTCAGCCGCGATCCGGCGAAGCTGCCGCTACTGTCGGTCGAACTCCAAAAGCACGTCAAGGAATTGGCCTCCCAGTGGCAGGCCTACCGGAACACGCCGCTCGATGAGGACGAACAAGCCCTCGCCCGGACCATCGATGCCGGGCTGGCCTCGCTTTCGGCCTTTTATACCAGCGTCGTCGCCGCCGTTGCTTCGGGGAACCCGGAGGCCGCGGCCAGCCGCCTCGCCCGCGACAGCACCGCCGAATTCCGCAAGGCGGCGACCCCGCTGCGCGCGCTGCTCGACCTCCAGCGCCAGCAGGCCGGCTCGCTCTATCATCACAGCGAGGAGCATTACCGGCGCTCCAATGCCCTGTCGATCAGCCTTGCCGTCGGCGGCTTCGTGCTTGGCATCCTGCTGTCCTGGTCGATCACGGCTTCGATCACCCGTCCGGTCGGCCGCATGGTCGCCGGCATGGGGCGTCTGGCCGACGGTGACACCGCGATCGAGATCCGCGATGCCGACCGCCGGGATGAAATCGGCGCCCTGGCCCGGGCGCTGGAGGTGTTCCGCCAGAACGCCATCGCCATGGACAACCTGCGCCGGCGCCGGCGCGACGAGGAAGAGGCCAAGCGTCGCCGGCAGGCCGCCGCCAACCAGTTGATCCAGGATTTCAGCGGCGGCGTCAGCGGCGTGCTGACGATGCTGGCCGACGCCGCCTCATCGATGCAGAGCACTGCCGAGAACATGTCCGCGGTGGCACGGCGGGCGGCCCAGCAGGCGACCACCGTCTCGGAGGCGACCCGGACCGCCGCCGGCAAGGTCGATATCGTCGCCGGCGAGGCGGGCAAGCTGCGGGGCACGGTCGAAGAGATCGCCCTGCAGCTCGAGCGCTCCGACGGCGTGATGCGCACCGCGGTCGACGAGGCCGAGCGCTCTGACGCCATCGTCGGCAGCCTGGCCGAAAAGGCCGGCCGGATCGGGGAAATCCTCAGCCTGATCCAGTCGATCGCCTCCCAGACCAATCTGCTGGCGCTCAACGCCACCATCGAGGCCGCGCGGGCCGGCGACGCCGGCAAGGGCTTCGCGGTGGTCGCCGGAGAGGTCAAGAATCTGTCCAGCCAGAGCGCCCGGGCCGCCGGTGACATCGGCTCGCAGATCCAGGGCATCCAGGACGCGGCCGAGGAGGCGGTGGGCACGATCAAGCGGTTCGGCGCGACCATCGACGCCGTCAATCAGGCCACCGGCGTGATCGCCCAGGCGGCCCGGCGCCAGGAGGGCGTCTCCCAGGAAATTTCCGGCAACGCCAGGGCCGCCACCCAAAGCACGCAGGAAGCCGCCGCCGCGCTGGCGATCGTCGCCGAGGCGATCGCGCATACCACCGGGGCTTCGGCCGAAGTGCTGACCTCGTCCCGCCACGTCTCGGAAACCGCCCGCGACCTGAGCGCCGAGGTCGAGTCCTTCCTGACCGCGATTCGCGATGCCGGCGAGCGCCGCCACTATGAACGGATGACCGTCGACATCATGGTCGGGCTCGGCTGGGCCGATCAGCGGCGCGACTGCCGGATGCACGATGTCTCGCTCGGCGGCGCCAGCCTGGAAGCCCGGGTCGATCTGCCGGTGGGCTCTCCGGTCGAACTGACGATTCCCGGCGTCGCTCCGATCCAGGCCCGGATCGCCCGCCGCTCGGAGACCGACACCCACCTGCAATTCCGTCTCGATGAGGCAACGGCGATGCGGGTCAACGGCTTCATGGACGGCCGCTCGCCGCTGGCCGCCTGAGCCCCGCGCCCGGCCTTCCGGCCGCTTAAGACGCGGCGCCGGCCCGGCTTTTGCGCCAGGCCGTGATGGTCGGGCTGACCTTTTCAAGGTCCGGCATGTAGCGCACGCCGTCCATCCGGCGCAGGCGCGACACGCCGACTCCACCGGCCCAGATTTCGACCGCCGGATCCAGCCGCGCGCGAAGATCGCGCAGGAACAGCGCCGCATCGCGGGCCGGACGGGCGATGCTGAAGGACAGGCCGACGACATCGATGGCGCAGCCCTTGGCCGCGGTGACGATTTCCACCGCCGGCATCTGCGCGCCGAGGCTGATGCAGTGAGCCCCCTCCAAGGAAAGGATCGTGCTGGCCATGAGAAGGCCGATGGTATGAAGTTCGCCGGGGGCGGTGGTCAGCAAGACCCGGGGCGACCCCGAAAAATTGATCACGGTCCGGATCGACTCATGAAGAAGGTCGCAGACCGCCTCGGTATAAAGGTGTTCCTCGAAGATATTGATCTCGCCGCGCAGCCAGCATTCGCCGATCAGAACATTGAGCCTCGCCACGGTTTCCCGCACGAACACCGACAGGCCCTGCCGGATCAGCTGCCCCTTCAGCAGGTGGGTCAGACGCGGCAGATCGTGCCCCGACAAGGCGTCGAGCACCTGTTGAAAGCCGTCGGATGTCGTCCCCGGGGGCTCAAGGGACATCTGCTCGGTCAACCGCTCCAGCGTCTCCAGTTCAAGGCCGACGACTTTGCCCGGACGCATGCCGGCCCCAAGCAGCCGCCGGATCAGACGCAGCCGCACCACCTGATCCGGCGGATAGATGCGGTCGCCGTTCTCGTCGCGCTCAGGGCGCGGGAATCCGTAGCGACTCTCCCATTTGCGGATCACCTCCTTGGTCAGCCCGGTTTCGTTCTCGATCAGAATCACCGGCACCGCCACGCCGGCCGCCCCACAATCGAGAGAGGAAACAGACCGTAGTGGCTGATCATAAGTGTGTGACATGGGACGCTCTGGGGTAAAATCGATATATGAAATCGGCCTGACAACCGTCACTGATCGAGACTGGACCGCGCCCAACCGGTGGCGTTCGCCATCAGGGCTGTTTGTCCAGGACGGTTTGGTATATCACGAGTCTGTTCAGGACTGTAAGTCCTAATGTAATGGACGTTTGATCATCGCCGGGCGCAAGCGGCCCGCGCCCCCCCCGGGGGGCCACCGCTTCGGCAGCGACGCGGGGATCGGGCGACCCGGCGCCGAAGCCGGCCGCGCCGGCACCGAACCATCAGCCATGGCATCAGCGCCGCCCTGACCATGCCGGGCCGTCATGACGCCGCGGCGCGGTCCCTGTGCTTCAGGCTCACGACCGGCTGCGTTCTTTGCTATAACCACCCGATCAGACCTGAGGGGAGCCAAACTCATGAGCCGCGACCGGATGACAGCGATACTCGGCGCCATCCTGCTGGGGATTTCGGTCGGCGCCGTGCACGCCGCCGAGCCCTTGGCGATCACCGCCGAAACCGCGGCCCGACTGGCGGCAGACTTCAGCACCGACCCCTGCCAACCGCTCGCGACCTATTCTCTGCCGCTCCGCTGCCAGTGGCAGGGGCCGGTCACGGTCACGCCCGCCGGCGACCACTACCGCGCTGAACTGCCGCAGGTCACCGCCCACATCGGCACCAGCCGGCAACTCGCCCTTGGCACCCTCATCCTCGATCTGCGGCCCGAAGCCGACGGCGGCTGGGCTTTCAGCCTGGCCCTGCCCTCCGCCCTCACCCTCGCCGACAAGGCCGGCAGGCCCGAACTGGAGATTGCGCTCGGCGCGCAGAAAATCGAGGGACACTGGCAACCTGCAGTCCATACCCTGACCGGGTTGCAGGTTTCCCTGCGCGATCTCCGCCTGACCGCGCCCACCGACGGCCACGCCATCACCATCGCCACCCTTTCCCTGACCGGCGCCCTGGCCGAAAGCCAGCCCGGACGGTGGGGTGGTCCGGTCGCCCTGGCCCTCGGCTCGGTGGTGGTGCCGTATGCCGAAGGCAATGACATGGTCCGCCTGGGCTCGGCGATGATCGATGGCCGGGTCTCGGGACTCGACATCGCGCTCGCGCTCAGCCGGCGCACGCCGAACCCGCCGGCCGTGGCCCCGGATGCCGCGGCACCGCCGCCGCCCGACGCCAAGGCCAAGCCCGGCCCCCTGATCTCGGCCCGCCATTACCTGACCCGCCTCCACGATCTGTTCGACGGTGCCGCCCTGCACATCCATCTGGCCGATCTGATGGTGAAAGTGCCGATGATCGAGACCGGGGTATCCCTCGGGACCTTCGACTATCAGACCGCGCTCGCCGGCCTCGAACAGGGCCGCTCGACCTTTTCGGTCACCTACGAGCATGGCCCGCTGGCGGTGACGCCGCCGCCGACCCTCCATGAATTCCTGCCCACCGCCGCCCGCTTCTCCCTCAGCGCGCGCAATCTGCCCAATGACGCCCTGTGGCAGGCCCTCGACCGGGCCCTGGCGCCGGACACCGTCAGCGGCGAGCAGGCGCTGAAGGCCTTTCTGCCCGATGCCGACGCCGCCCTGACGGAGGCCGGCACTCACCTGACCATCGAACGCTTTGGCATCGACACCCCGGCGACCACGGTCAAGCTGACCGGTCAGGCCCAATACGACGCCGCGGCGGCGATGGGCATGGTCGCACAATACGATATGACCATCCGCGGCTTCGACGCCGCGATGAAGGAACTGCAACCGGCGCCGGGCCCAAATACCCTCTCCGAAGAGACCAGGACCATGCTCTCGATGCTGACCATGGTTCAGGTCATGGGCCTGCCGGCCAAGGACGACGCCGGCCGTGAGGCCCGGACCTACAAGGTCGAGGTCGCCGGGACCGGGGCCATTCTCCTTAATGGCGCCGACATCACCATGCTGGTGCAAGGCCTGAAGGACCGCCTGGGCCGCAAGACCCCGCCGCCCGCCGCCGCGCCCCGGCCGGCCGGCCGCTAGACGCGGGCGCGCCGGGACGGTTCCGTCCCGGCGCCGGGCCGCCTTCCCCGGATCAAGCTAAAGACCCCACAAGTCGAGCGCATTTATCCGGCACTTAAATGATATTCTTGGGATGCTCATCGAGCACAAAAGTGTTCTTTTTCGGTCATTGCTATTGTCCTGGACAACCCAGAAAATCCCCGGTATTGTCCAATCTTCGACCCGGGTTGCCCGCTACATCGCTTGTTGCTGGCCGCATCACACAGTCAGGAACAGTGCATGGAGTTGCAGTCCCCGAGGACCATCAGTCGCCTGCTTCTGGTCGAGGACAACCGGAGTGATTCTCTGGTCATCGGCCGAGTCTGATGGCAGCGGCGGATGTTCGTTATGAAATCGTTTCGGTGGAGACCCTCAGGGACGCGGTGGCTCATCTCGCCTCTTCGGTGTTCGACCTGGTTCTGCTCGACCTGACACTTCCGGACTCCAACGGCCTCGACACCCTCCGGAAAATCGTCGCCACCGCCGCCGAGGTTCCCACCGTGGTTCTGACCGGCTCCGATGACGACGGCATCGGCGTCATATGCATCGATGCCGGGGCGCAGGACTATCTCAGCAAGACCAAGATGACCCCGGAAAGCCTGCGTACCATCGTGTCATTCGCCCTCAGGCGCTATCGCGAGGGACAGGCCAAACTGCTACGGATGGTGGCGCGCAGCGATCATGCTCTGTCCGCGGCGCCGGTCGGCTTGCCGGTGACCCGGGCGATGGCCGGAGTCTCGCCGATTCGGGAACGCGAGGCGGCGTTGTTCGCCAAGTTGCAGACCGACTATCAGGGCCTTCTCCAACTGTACATTGACCATCTTGCCAAGAAAATCGCCAAACCGAATGCGGGCATGGAAGTTCTGGCGACGAAGCTTGGAAATCTTGGGGCGACGCCCCGGGATATGATAGACGTTCATGCCGCATCACTTGATGTCATCAGGAGGACCCTCGACAGGGGATTCGCCTATACCTTTGCCGCCGATAGCCGCCTGTTTGCCCTCGAAATGATGGGCATGCTGGTGGAGTATTATCGCACCGGCTTTAGGCGACTGTTCTCGGGGAGGCAACCTATATGAAGTGCATTTTGAGTCTCTATATTACGGGATGCTCCCTGGCTTCCCAACATGCCGTCATGAACCTGCGCCTGCTCTGTCAGAACGAGCTGAAGGGGATTTGTGAATACGAAATCATTGATATCCTGGAGAATCCGGAGATCGCCGAGCAGGAGAAAATCCTTGCCACGCCGACCCTGGTGAAACGGTTTCCCGCGCCGGCCCGCAAGGTCATCGGCGACCTGAGCCAGCGGGACAAGGTGTTGTTCGGGCTTGGACTGGATCTCCGAAAATCTGATCGGACCAACGATCCTGAGCTGCTCAAGAATGTTAGCGAAGAGGAAGTTGGCCAATGACGACGACGCACGCGCTGAACGAGGTGGTCCTGAAAAAGACCCCGGTGGGAATCGCCGGTTTCGATCAGATCGCCCACGGCGGCATTCCCATGGGACGGACCACACTGCTCGCCGGCACCGCAGGCAGTGGCAAAACGATTTTCTCCCTGCAGTTCCTTGTCAGTGGCATCGAGCAGTTCAACGAGAACGGCGTCATCGTCACCTTCGAGGAATCGCCCGAGGACCTTGCGCGCAACGTCGGCAGCCTGGGTTGGGAGATCCGGCGTTATATCGCCGAGAAGCGGATCGCCCTGGTCGACGCCTCGCCCGAGCCCGGCGAAACCGTCTGCGAGGCCGGGCCTTACGATCTTTCGGCCCTGCTCGCCCGCATCGAGCACGCGGTGAGCAAGGTCGGGGCAACGCGGGTGATTCTGGATTCCGTCGGCGCCATCTTCCCGCAGTTCGCCGACAGCAACGTCGTGCGCCGGGAGTTGCACCGGGTGGTTTCGGGCATGCGCCAACTGGGCGTGACCTCGCTGATCACGATCGAGCGGGTCCATGAATATGGCGAGATCGCGCGCTTCGGCGTCGAGGAGTTCGTCGCCGACAACGTGATCATCCTGCGCAACCCGCTGGAGCAGGAGAAGCGTCGCCGGACGATCGAAATCCTCAAGTTCCGCGGCACCACCCACCAGAAGGGCGAGTATCCGTTCACCATCGACCCCTCGACCGGGGTGACGATCATTCCGCTCTCGGCGATCGAACTGAAGCAGAAATCGTCCAACATCCGAACCTCTTCGGGCAACGCCGACTTCGACAAGATGTGCGGCGGCGGCGTGTTCCGGGATTCGATCATTCTGGTCAGCGGCGCCACCGGCACCGGCAAGACCCTGATGGTCAGCCACTTCATGAAGGGCGGCATCGAGGCCGGTCACCGGGTGATCCTGTTCGCCTTCGAGGAAAACCGCGAGCAGCTGGTGCGCAACGCCACCTCCTGGGGCGTCGATTTCGAGAGCGCCGAGGAGCAGGGCCTGCTCCGCATCATCTGCCGCTATCCCGAAACCATGGGCCTTGAAGACCATTTGATCCAGATCCAGCGCGAGATCGACCGCTTCAAGCCGACCGCGATCGCGATCGACAGCCTGTCGGCGCTGGAACGGGTGTCGACCATGAAGTCATTCCGCGAATTCGTGATCGCGCTGACCAGCTTCATCAAGCACCGCGAAATCGCCGGCATGTTCACCAACACCACGACCATGCTGATGGGCGGCGAGTCGATTACCGAGACCCACATCTCGACCATCACCGATTCGATCGTGCTTCTGCGCTATGTCGAGCTTCAGGGCAACATGCACCGGGCGATCACCGTGCTGAAGATGCGCGGCTCGTGGCACGACAAGCAGATCCGCGAATATGTCGTCACCGACCATGGTATGGAGATTGCCGGCACCTTCCACGGTATCGGCGGCATTCTCACCGGCAGCATCACCTACACCCTGGGCGAGGAGCGGGAGTATCTTGAACGCATGTTTTCGGGAGGCACGTGATGGAGTCAGTCCAGACCCGACCGGGACCCCAACCTGACAAGCTGATCCGCCTGCTGCTGGTCGATGACGATCCCGCCGATGCCAGCTTCGTTGAAAAGGTGCTGAGCGAAGGCAGCGCCGTCGACTTCTCCGTCCACCGGGTCGCCGATCTCTCTTCGGCCAGGCAGATCGCGCGCACCGATCCCTTTGACATGGTGATCCTCGATCTCGACCTTCCCGACAGCCAGGGCATGGACACTCTGGCCCAGGTCCGGGCCGTGGTCGGCGAGGCGGTGCCGATCGTGGTCCTCGGCGAAGCCGACGCGAACGGCGTCAGCCCAACCACGGTGCATGGCTACGAGGCCGAGTTTTTAGCCAAGCTGAATCTCGATCACCGGATCGTGCCGCGCCTGCTCCACCATCTCCTGCAGCGGCAGCGGACAGAGACCAGCCTGCGCCAACTGATCGCGACCTTCCCCGACAGCATGGTGGTGGTCAACATCGACGGCATCGTGCTGTTCGCCAACCCGGCGGCCTCCGATCTCTTCGGCCGGCCGATCGGCGACCTGATCAACCAGCAGTTCGGCTTTCCGGTGGTCGGTGACGGCGCCGTCGAAATCGAGATCGGCGGCCGGCGGATCGCCGAGATGCGGGTGGTCAAGATCAACTGGCTGGAGCAGGCGGCCTATCTGACCTCCTTGCGCGAAATCACCCAGCGCAAACAGATGGAAGAAGACCTGCGCGAAGCCAAGATCGAGGCCGAGCTGAGCAATCTGGCCAAGACCCATTTCCTGGCCTGCATGAGCCACGAGCTGCGCACGCCGCTGAATTCGATCATCGGCTTCTCCGAAATCATCCAGCAGGACATCCTGCAGGCGCAACACGACACCTATCGCGAATACGCCGAGATCATCAACACCTCGGGCAAGCATCTGCTCTCGATCGTCAACGATGTCCTCGACGTCGCCGCGGTCGAGGCCGGCAAGGTGGTGCTGGACTGCCAGATCATCGATGTCCATCTGGCCATCACTTCCTCGCTCCAGATGGTCAGCCGGATCGCCCGCGAAAAAGGCGTGGATCTGCTGTATCAGCCGATACCCTATATGGTGCCGCTCTATGCGGATTTTCGCCGGTTGCGGCAGATTCTGATCAATCTTTTGTCAAACTCTGTCAAGTACACCCAGGCCGGCGGCCAGGTCACCACCAGTTGCTACTGTGACGAGGACGGCTCCTTGGTTCTTCTGGTCGAGGACACCGGTATCGGGATCAGCGCCGAGGATCTGGCGAATTTGATGAAGCCGTTCGGCCGGGTCGGCAACCCCTACACCACCCGCAACCAGGGCACCGGGCTTGGGCTTTACATCACGCGGGTGATGGCCGAACTCCATGGCGGCTCGCTGACCATCTCCAGCGAGCCCAATCTCGGCACCACCGCCATCGTCCGCTTCCCACCCAAGCGCGTGGTGCCATACCGGGCTTAGATCTTGAGGTCGATCGTGCCCTCGAGATCGGCGCCCTCGAGCTGGGCGCCGCTCAGATTGGCGTGGGTGAGGGTTGCGTTGCGCAGCGACGCCCGGCGCAGATCCGCCTGACGCAGGTCGGCGTGGGTGAGATCGCACTGGTTGAGCACGGCCTGGCGCAAATCGGACCCGGCGAGATTGGCGCTGCGCAGACGGGCGCTTTCGAGATTGGCCGGCCATTGGGTGTTGGTCGACAGGCTGAGCGCCATCGCCGAGAGGCGGGCGCCCTGCAGCGAGGCGCCATTCAGCGTCGCCCGCTTGAGATTGGCGCCGCGCAGATCGGCATGCCGCAGATCGGCGCCCCTGAGATCGGCAAACGACAAGTCGGCCATGGCCAGACATGATTTGGTCAGATTGACCCCGGTCATGATCGCGTAGCTGAAATCGCCGGCAGAAAGGTTGAGTGAACTGAAGTCTTCGCCCCCGATATCGGTCCGGGCCAGACTGACCCTCTTGCCCTCGCGACCATTCGACTGGATCCATTCCAGATGGGCGGTGATGATGGCGCCGATCTGCCCACCCAGGTTTTCGACACGGCTGGCGATGCTGGCGTTGGTCAGATCGGCCTGGGAAAAATCGACCGAATCCAGCACCACCCCGATCAAATCCGCATCGCGCAGATTGGTGTTCATCAGACAACTGCGCGACAGGATGGCGCCGTGCAGGATCGCGCCCGAGAGGTTGGCCTCGGTGAGATCGGCGCCCTCCAAAGTGGCGCCGGTCAGGTTGGAATGGCTGAGGTCGGCGCGCACGAAGCGGACATTGCGCAGGATGGCGTCGGTCAGGTCGGTCTGCCTGATGAAGGAATCGCTCATCTTGGCCCGGGTCATGTCGGCCCGTTGGGCCGACGCGATGGTCATGTCGCTGGTGCCGATCCGGTGTTTGAGGTCGACCAGTTCGCCGCCGATGCCCGGTTGCAGCATTACGCCGCACCGCAGATCCGCTTCGGTCAGGATGGCGTCGTTCATCCGCGCGCCCCGCAGGGCGGCGCCACGCAGATCGGCGCGGTGAAAATCGGTATTCTCGATGATCGCCGAGCGCAGATCGACGGCAAAGAGATTGGCGTGGTGCAGCTTGGTGTCGCGGAGATTGCAGCCGAAGAGGGTGGCGCCGGTGAAGTCGCACTCCGAGAGGTTCCGCCCTGAGAGATCGATGTGGGAGAGATCGCGAAACTTCAACACCGCCCGGATGCCGCCGACCCGCCGCTTGAGAAACGCCTCATGGCGGTCCAGCGCCAGATTGACCTCGTCCTGGACCGCCCTGGCCACGACGCGCGCGCCCGCTTTCTTCGGGTGCCGGGTCCGAGTCCTCCGCGTCGGCGCGTCGGTCATCAATCACCCATCCTGCGCGCCGCGGACGCGGTCACAGCCACTGCGCCAACTGCTTGCGCCACTGCTGGGCGGCAAACAGGGTGTGTATCTCCCAGGGCGAAGCATAGCCCCGGCGGACCTCGACCCACTTCTCGAAGGACTCGCGCGGCGAAAGGCGCAGACCGTCGGAACTGACCTCGACCGGCTTGTCGGGATTGCCGGCCCAGACGATCTCCTGGGCCTGCTCGGGGCGCAGCCAGTAGAGATATACCCAGTCGCCGCCCAGGCTGGCCGCCCGGAGGCGCAGCGCCAGCACGCCGCACGGAGGCGATGGCGAAGCCGACGCCGCCAGCGCTTCGGGCCGGTGGTCGAAACTCAGTTCCGCCTCGGTCTGGTTGCGCTGGCACCACTGGTGCAACGCCATCAGGAACAGGCGGTCCGGCGCCTTGCCGATCGGACAGACGGTGGTGCCGGTGATCAGCGCGCCACCGACGGCGCCGAACAGCTTCAGCAACCGGCCCTGTTCATCGGCCAGCGCCTCCGCGATCGGCCGTCCGGCGTCTACGGCGCTACGCAGCGCCGTCGAGCATTCGGTCACGACGTCGTGAACCCGCCGTCGAACCCCCGCCTCATAGACCTGGAGCGCAAACACGAAGTCCCGCGCCAGCCGGACACTGTGCTGACGAACCGCCAGAGGCAGAAAGCCGGCCTGCTGGTGGTGACAGGCGATCAGCCCCCAGAGCCTGCCCGCGACCATCACCGAGACCGAAAACGAGGCGGCGACCCGCATGTTTTTCAGATACTGGAGATGGATCGGCGACACCGAGCGCAAGTCAGACCACGTGATGTCGAGCGGGGGGCGGCCCGCGGCATCGCCATCGCAAACCAGCGCCACCGGCTTTGCCCCGACATCGGCGATATGCCGGTAAGGAGTCTGGGAATAGAGAGCCCGGGCGTTGGCGGGAATGTCCGAGGCGGGAAAGCGCAGCCCGAGATAACGGCCGATGGCCCCGGTCACTGCCTCGGCAATCACCTCGCCCGACCAGTCGGCATGAAACCGGTAGAGCATCACCCGGCTGTAGCCGGTCAGCGCCTGGATCGCCTCGACCAGCGCCTGCTCCACCCGGCGCATCTCCGCCTCGTCCTTTGGGGGAGCCCGAGCCGGGGGCGGCTCACCCGGCAGCGCCGCAGCCTCGACCGGGGCGGCGGCCTCGAACTCAAGCAGCCAGCCGGCTCCGCTGGCCGAGATCAGCAAATCCAGCGAACCGGCCGCCGTTTCAAGCATCCGGGGCACGTCCTCGCGCTTTCCGGCCATCGTTGGCAGCGTCACCGGCACCCGGCTCCGCCGGGCCAGCCAGGCCAGACCGTCCTGCCCGAGCAAAGCCTCCGGCGTGACCCCCAGCAGGCTGGCGCAATTGGCGCTGACATGGCTGATGCGGCCGCTGACCCGCTCGATGAACAGAAGAACGCCATGGGGTTGAATCAACCCCGAGTGCGCAAGAGCTTCCTCCTCGCACGACATCAATTGGCTTGCGATCACCGAAGGCATGTCTGTCTTTCGCCCCTAAGGCAGCAGGCCCTCCTGTCCCGCCGAACGCGCGGACAACAACACGGCCGGATCGTTGGTCAGGACGGATACTGGCCTCAAAACTGTGACAAACCGAAAGTTCGGAACAAGACGGCCGGGACATCTCAGCGAAAACCAACGTGACCACGCCGTGATCAACCGAACAATATTAACTAGTTCAGGTTATCTGGTAACATAGAAACCAATTTGCCACCAGGAATTTTTGAGCTACTGTGCCCCCTGGAAATCATATGAAGCGCGTGCTCCCGGACGGACCCGCGGGAGTGACCGTTAGTGGATGCGGTCGTTTCAGCCTTGACTGGCACGTAATCGTCCTGAAGATATCGCCCTGTCCAGGTCGCCGTCCGAAAAAAAGACAGATGCAGACATAACCGTATCCACCAGACGATCTGATGCCGATTAAGCGTAATCCGGGCTGCAAAAATCTCTCTTGTGGTTTTGTCATCTGTCGTTTCCTCATGAAAGCCTGCACGCCCCCGAGATCAAAGCCCCCGGCAAATTTCAGTCCTCAGCCCCTTCCGTCGTCGGATCGATAGGGACCGCTTTATGGAATACAGCCTCAGCCTGTTGCGTTCGATCATCGACTCCATGGAGGCGCAGATTCTGGTGCTCGACGGCGAGGGGCGCGTCGTGATGGTCAATGCGGCGTGGATTCTCTATGATCTGGCCAATGGCGGGGCGCGCAGCCGCGAGGAAGACTGGCTCGGACACGACTATCTTCAGCTCTGCAGCTGGGATGACCAGACGGTCAACCCGCAGGGGCATGCCCTGCGCGCCGCCCTCTCGGAGCTATTGACCGGTACCCGCAGCAGCTTCCACATGGAGGTCGCCGATCACGTGCCCTGGGACCAGCGCTGGTTCCACCTCACCGCCTCGCGCCTGCAGGCGGACTGGCAGGGCGTGGTGATCAGCCGGGTGGACATCACGGCACGCAAGCAGGCCGAGGGCGCCCTCTCTGAAGAGCGCAGCTATCTCAACAGCATCCTGACCTGCACCAACGACCTCGGCATCGTCACCGTCAATCGGGAGATGCGGATCGTCTACTTCAATCCTGTGGCCGAACGGGTGTTCGGCTACCGCAAGCACGAGGTCATCGGACGGCCGATCGAGGTCATCCATGGCGAGCAGGGCATCCCGTCGTCCCGTGTCCGGCAGGGCCTGAGGCTGGTCGATCAAACCGGCGAGCATGTCTTCGAGTCCAGCGCCTATCGCGGCGCGCCGGGCCGGAGCTTCGAAACCCGGATCACCGCGATCCATGGTCAGAACGGTGAAGCGGTGGGCTACCTCGTGCTTTCCTCCGACATCACCGAGCGCAAATCGGCGGAAGCCCAGCTGATCCGGGCCAAGGAGGCCGCCGAGGAGGCCAGCCGCGCCAAATCGGCCTTCCTTGCCATGATGAGCCACGAGTTGCGCACCCCGATGACCGGGGTCATCGGCATGGCCGACTTCCTCTCCGAAACGCCGCTCAACGACGATCAGAAGCTCTACATCGACGCCATGCGCTCCTCGGCGCGGACCCTGCTCACGGTGCTCAACGATACCCTCGACTATTCGAAGATCGAAGCCGACCGGTTGGCGCTCGAATGCGTCACCTTCGACGCCATCGCGGTGACCGCAGAGACGGTGCTGCTGTTTATGGCCAAGGCCGAGGAGAACTGCTGCACCATCGCCCTCGACGCTGGTGGCCTCGCCGCCCTCTTCGTCCGCGGCGACCCGACCCGGATCAAACAGGTCCTGGGCAACCTGATCAACAACGCGGTCAAATTCACCCGCGACGGTCAGGTCACCGTCCGGGTCCGCCATGAGGACTCGGGTGACACCATCCGGCTGCGCTTCGAGGTCGAGGACACCGGCATCGGCATTTCCGAAGCCGACATGGCCAATCTGTTCATCCCGTTCTCCCAGGCCGGCAAGGGCACGACACGGAAATTCGGCGGCACCGGGCTCGGACTGGCCATCAGCAAACGGCTGGTCGAACTGATGGGCGGTGAAATCGGCGCCACCAGCGAGTTCGGACGGGGCTCGTTATTTGGCTTCACTTGCGTCGTCCAACCCGGCCATCCCGGCGATCTCTTGGTCGAGCCGCAAGAGGCGGTCACGGTGCACCCGATGTCGATCCTTCTGGCCGAGGACAACCCGATCAACCGCATGATCGTCAAGATCGGCCTGGAGCAACGGGGCCACCGGGTGGCCATGGTCGAGAACGGCCTGCAGGCCTGCGAGACCGTGGCCACCCAGCCCTTCGACCTGATTCTGATGGACATGCAGATGCCGGTGATGGCCGGCCCCGAAGCCACCCGCCGTATCCGGACCATGCCGCCGCCGCTCTCGGGGATTCCGATCGTCGCTCTGACCGCCGACGCCCTGGCCGAACACCGTACCGTCTACATGAACGCCGGCCTGACCGACTTCCTGACCAAGCCGGTCGAGTGGAGCAAGGTCGATGCCGTGCTCGCCCGGATCCAGAACGGGGTGCCGGCCCCCTGCGCGCCGGTCGCGGCCCCCTCGGCGACCGACCCGGGCATCGGCCACATTCCGCTGGTCGATCGCGGCCTGCTGATCGAAATCAGGACCATGATGATGCCGGCGGCCTTCTCGGACTTGGTGTCCGCCTTCATACCCTGCAGCCGGGATCAGCTGTCGCTGCTGAAGGATGCCATCACTCAGGGGAATCTGCCGCTGGCCAATGGCGCTGCCCATGCAATAAAAGGCATGTTCTTGAACATCGGCGGCACCCGGGTGGCGGCGCTGGCCCGGCAACTTCAGAGCTGCGCCGATGTCGAGGCCGCCGCGACCCTGCTCGAAGCTGTCGCCGCCGCGATCGATGACACGGCAAACGAACTGGAACGGCTCAGTGCCGAGGGTTGATCTTGAATGATTCCAAGTCGTGGTCTGCGGCATTTTGCAACCCTCCTGTCTTCATGGCTGCCCCCAACCTCCACGATCAGAAACCGGGCAGGTATGCCGACGATCCCTGACTGTTTTAAGCATATTTACATAAAGTCTTGGTTATCTGGTTCAACGGTGACTGCCGAGGCAGGTCCGGCCGGTGTTCCCTCGCCTTCCGCTTCCGGAAGACAGGGGGAGGAGGGTTTGACACGTGCTGGAGTTTATTCAACCATCGGTTGCAGCGGACTCCGGCGGGCTCTATCTGCCCGTTTACAATCCGTCTCTGGTCGCGCTGTCGGTGGCGATGGCAGTGTTTGCCTCCTATGCGGCATTGCGGGTCTCGCTCGGCATCGCCGCCGCCGGCCGCCCGCTTGAGCGCCTCAGCCTGCTTGCGGCGGCCGCCGTTTCGCTCGGCCTCGGCACCTGGGCGATGCACTTTATCGGCATGCTGGCCTTCAGCCTGCCCTGCGGCGTGCGTTACGATCTGACGACCACGCTGGCCTCAATGCTGCCGGTGATCCTGGCCGGCGGCGTCGCCTTTCACCTGATCAGCCGGCCCGCCTGCGGCTGGCCGAGGATTGCTGTTGCGGGCGCGGTGCTGGGGGCCGGGATCGGAATCATGCACTTTTCCGGCATGGCGGCGCTACGGATGGCAGCGGCGCTGCGCTATGATCTTTCGCTGTTCCTGCTGTCGCTGCTGGCGGCGACGCTGCTGGCCATCCTGTCCCTCGGCGTTGCCGTGATCGCCCGGCGCAGGCTGGCGGCGCGCTCGACGATTCCTGATCTTTTGGGCGCGCTGGCAATGGGCGCCGCGATCTCGGGCACTCACTACACGGCGATGACCGCCGCGGTGTTCCTCCGCCTCGAAGGAACGGCGATCAGCGCCGAGGGAGTCCATCGCGGCCTGCTGGCGGCCGTGATCGTCTCCGCCACCGGCCTTTTGATCGGCGCCCTGCTGCTGGGCTCCCTCGCCCACCGCTATCATGGCCTCGCCCGCATCTTCAGCACCGCCAACCAGCGGCTGCGCCAAATCTCGATGGCCTTCGACACCACCATCGAAAGCGTGACCATCACTGATGCCGACGGGGCCATCCTCTCGGTCAACCCGGCCTTCACCCGCATTACCGGCTATACCGAATCAGAGGTTCGCGGGCGCAATCCGCGCTTTTTGAAATCGGGCCTGCAGGATCACGGCTATTACGAGCGGATGTGGCAGGAGCTTGGCCGCACCGGCCACTGGCAGGGGGAAATCTGGAACCGGCGGAAGTCGGGGGAACTCTATCCCCAGTGGCTGGCGATCAGCGCCGTCCGTGACGAGGCGGGCGCGGTTCAGAGCTATGTCGCGGTCGCCTCCGACATTTCCTCGATCAAGCGCAACCAGGATGACCTCAACCGGTTGCTCCGCCAGAACCAGACGATTCTCGATTCGGCGGGCGAAGGCATTCTCGGCATCGGCGCCCGGGGCGAGGTGGTGTTCGTCAACCCGGCGGCGCTGGCGATGCTCGGCTGGACCCAGGGCGACCTGATCGGCCGGAACGCTCACGCCTTGCTTCACCACAGCCGCGCCGACGGCGGGGCCTATCCTGACGCGCTGTGCCCGGTGGCCGCCGTACTGGCCGGGGGCCAAGCCTGCAAGGTCGGCAACGACTATTTCTGGCGCCGGGACGGCAGCGGCTTCGCCGTCGATTACACGGTGACGCCGGCCACCGCCGACGCCGGCGCCGTGGTGGTGTTCCGGGACATCACCGAACGCCAGCGCAACGAAAGCCGGGTGCGGCTGGCGGCGCGGGTCTTTGAGTCCAGCCCCGACGGCATCGTCATCACCGACCGGCGCCATCGCATCCTGTCGGTAAATCACGCCTTCCTGACCGCCTTCCACACCACCGCCGAGGACCTGATCGGCCACCGGCCCGACAGCCTTTTTTCCGGTGGCGTCGGACGGGCGCAGCTGCGTCAGGCGCTCAAGGCGCTGGCCTGCCACGGCAGCTGGGAGACTGAAGCGGTCGCGGTGCGCCGGAACGGCGACATCTTCCCCGCCTCGGTCCGGGTCTCGGCCGACCACAACCCCGATGGCGGCCTCTCCCACTACGTCGCGATCGTCTCCGACCTCAGCCAGGAGAAGTCGGCCGAAGACCGCATCGATTATCTTTCGCGCTACGACGCCCTGACCGGGCTGCCCAACCTCCGCATGCTCAAGGACTATTTCGAGATCGCCCGCGGTTCGGCCGGCCACAGCGGCAACGGCATGGCGCTGGTCTTATGCAATCTCGACAATTTCAAGCACATCAACGACACCCTCGGCCATGCCGCGGGCGACGAGATGCTGCGCGAGATCGCCAAGCGGCTGAAGGGCTGCATCGCCATCGGCACCGGCGACATCGTCTGCCGCACCGGCGGCGACGAGTTTCTGGTCCTGCTGGTCGACGTCCCGGCGGAAGAGGCGATCCATGCCTCGATCTACGCCATGCGCGCCGTGGTCTCGGTGCCGGTGCAACTGGGCCGCTACCCGGTGTCGCTGACCGCCAGCTTCGGCATCAGCCGCTATCCCGACGATGGCAAGAGCTTCGATCTGCTGTTCCAGAAGGCCGATGCCGCGATCTACCACGCCAAGCAGAACGGCCGCAACACCACCCGGCAGTTCGAAGCCTCGATGATCGCCTATGCCACCGAGCGCCTGACGCTCAAGAACGATCTCCGCACCGCCATCGAGCGCGACGAGTTCTCGATCCACTACCAACCCCTGATCGACCTTTCCAGCGGTGTGATCATCGGTGCCGAGGCGCTGCTGCGCTGGCTCAGTCCCGACCATGGTCAGGTACCGCCGACCCGCTTCATCCCGATCGCCGAGGAAAGCGGCCTGATCGTGCCGATGGGCCTCTGGGTGCTGCGCGAGGTCTGCCGCCAGGGCCGGCTCTGGCGCGAGGCCGGTTTCCCCGACCTTCGGCTGGCGGTCAACATTTCGGCGATCCAACTGCACAGCCCCAACTTCGTCGACACGGTGAGGGAGCTGATCACCGAATCCGGCATGCCGTCCGAGTGGCTGGAACTGGAGCTGACCGAATCGGTGCTGATCGCCGAGGGCAACCAGACCCTCGACGTCATCAACGACCTGAAGCGGCTCGGAGTCCGGCTCGCGATCGACGATTTCGGCACCGGCTATTCCTGTCTCTCCTACCTCCACAAGCTCAAGACCGACAAATTGAAGATCGACCGCTCGTTCGTCTCCGGCCTGACCATCAATCCGGACAGCGACGCCATCGTCACCACCATCCTGCAGATGGCCGAGACGATGAACATGATCACCCTCGCCGAGGGGGTCGAAACAGCGGCGCAGGCGAACTTCCTGAAAAACAAGAACTGCCAGGAATGCCAGGGCTACCTGTTCGGCCGCCCGGTGCCGGCCGTGGAGTTCGGCCAACTGGTCCGCGCCGCCCTTGAAAGCCGCAAGCCGGCGGCGGCCTGACCGGACACCCGGCCCCTGCACTCCCAAGCGGCTTGTTCCGTCGGGGAGGAGAAACCAAAGATTTCGAGGACGGCGGCCAGTGGTCAGCAACTATTTGACCCCGCCAAGGCCACCAAGAGCGGCCGGGTTTATTATAAACTCACTGATCCTATAAGCGGAAGCGCCGGTAACAGCGCTCTCTGCCCGAAGAAAGTTGGAGACATCATCCGGGGCTGTGGCGCATATAGTCGATGATGGGGGCGAAGTGATACGGTGGCCCGCCAGCTCTGTTCGAACCGGGCGGCCAGGAGTGTCAATGAAGGGAACCGCGCAATGATCCGGCTCTTTCTCAATCTGAGACTGCGGACGAAGCTGTTCATCGCCCCGTCGCTGATCCTGCTCGCGATGCTCGGGATCGGTGCGATGTCCTTCAGGACCATATCATCCCAGGGCGAGGCCCTCGACTACCTTTATGGCACCGCGATGGCCAAGAAGGGGAAGATCAGCGACCTGAAAACGGCGGTGATGATGGTCAACGTCGGCCTCTACAAAGCCCTCAACTGGCAGAGCGTCGGCGTCAAGGAGGAAAAGGTCGCGGCGCTGCTTGCCGCCACCGTGGCCGAACTCAAGACCATCGATGAGGCGGTGGCGACGCTGCGGCGCGACTACCGCTACGACGACGAGGAAGCCGCGATGGTGACCCAGGTCGAAGCCGGCGCCGGCGCCTATGTCAAGGCGGTGCGCGAAACCGTCGACATGATCGACGCCGACCCGGCGATGGCCACCACCCTGCTTTCCGAAGCCGAACGGCGCTATACCGCCTCCGAGGCCGCGGTTACCCGCTGGGCCGATTACCAGAAGCGGCAAACTGACCGGCTCTACGCCGCGACCCAGGAGGCCACCCACACCGCCCTTCAGGCCTTCATCCTGATTTTCTCCCTGGCCCTGGCCGGTTCGGCGATCATCACGGTGCTGGCCAGCACCGTGATCGCCCGTGCGGTCAACCGGGTGACAGAGGTGATGAACCGCCTCGCCGCCGGCGATCTCTCGGTCACCCTGCCCGATGCCGGCACCCGCGACGAGATCGGCACCATGGTGGCGGCGGTCCGGGTGTTCAAGGATACGGCCCTGGAAATGGACCGGATGCGCGCCGACCAGGAGCATCACCGGGCCGCCGCCGAGGCCCAGCGGACCAACGCCCTGGCCCGGATGGCCGATACCATCGAGGAGGAAAGCCGCAACGCGGTCACCGTGGTCGCCGCTCAGACCGATGCCATGACCGCCAAATCCCAGAGCATGGCGGCGATCGCGCTCCGGGTCGGCACCAACTCCGACGAAGTGGCCTCGGCGGCGCGCCAGACCCTGACCAACGCCGAAACGGTGGCCAGCGCCTGCGACGAACTCACCGCGGCCATCGGAGAGATCAGCCGTCAGGTGAGTCAGGCCGGCGCTGCGACCCGGGTCTCAGTCGAAACCAGCCGTACCACCCAGGACACCATCCGCTCGCTCAGTGCCGCCGTCGGCCGGATCAGCGATTTCGCCAAGCTGATTGCCGCCATCGCCGGCCAGACCAATCTGCTGGCCCTCAACGCCACCATTGAGGCGGCGCGCGCCGGCGTCGCCGGCAAGGGCTTCGCCGTGGTCGCCAGCGAGGTCAAGGGCCTGGCCGGGCAGACCGCCAAGGCCACCGACGAAATCACCCGCGTCATCGCCGAGGTCCAGTCGATCACCGCCGCGGCGGTGGCGGCGGTCACCGAGATCGCCGCTCAAATCGCCCAGATCGATGAGACCTCCAGTTCGGTCGCCGCCGCCATCGAGCAGGAGAGCGCGGTCACCCACGAGATCGCGCGCAACGTCAACGAGACCGCGAGCGCGGCCCAGGAAGTGTCCCGGCGCATCGAGCAGGTGGCCATGGACGCCCAGACCACGATGAATTCGGCGATGGCGGTCTGCGAGGTCGCAGGCTCGGTCGCCGAGGGTGTCTCTCACCTGCGCAACGTCCTGGTGCAAGCGGTGCGCACCTCGACCAAGGAGGCCAATCGCCGTCAGGCCCCCCGGCATACCGTCGACATTCCGGCCACCGCCCTGGTTCACGGCCAGAGCCACACCGCGCGGGTCTCGAATCTCTCGAAGACCGGCGCCGAGCTTCAGGGCCTCAGCCTCAGCCCGGGCGCCACCGGCGCGATCACGATCTCCGGCCTGCCGGAGCCGGTCCCGTTCCGGGTGATCAATGAGGATGGCGGCCTGCACGTCCAGTTCGACCGGTCGCTCCACGATGAAACCGAGTTCAGCCACCTCGTCAGGAACCAGGCCGCCTGAGACGTCGCCATCGCCACCGGGGCCTCTGCGATTGCGACGTTTTGCCGCCGATGGCGACAAGGGTCGCGCCGGCCCCCGAAAGGAAATGTTTGCATTTTCGAGGTATTTTTCGCGTAATTAATTCTCGTCAGCAGACAGGCGGGCAATCCCGACAGCGGACGCCGGGGTCCGAAGCCAGGACCAACTTAGCCGGTATTTTATAATCACTGATGCGATATTGGGATCATGGCTCCGGCGGCGATACGGAACAACGTCGAAGCTGTCGACATCCGGGATCGCCGTCGCCACTGAATGAACGGACATGAGCGCGACGCTGACCAGAACCATCCGCATCATGCTGATCGAGGACGATCCAGGCGACGCCGGACTGGTGCTGGCGGCGATGCGGGGGGTCGCGACCCGGGCCAACATCGATCACGTCAAGACCCTGGCCGAGGCCAAGGGCAAGCTGGCCAGCCATGCCTACGACGTTATTCTCGCCGATCTGTCGCTGCCGGATTCCGAGGGTTTTCCCACCATCACCGCGCTTCAGGACGCGGCACCGGCGCTGCCCGTGATCGTGCTTTCGGGCAATGACGATTTCGACTTCGCGGTTCGGGCGGTGCAGGCCGGCACCCAGGATTTTCTGGTCAAGGGCGAGGTCGATGGCCCGGCGATCCACCGCTCGATCCTCTATGCCATCCAGAGAAAGCAGCTCGAGGAGGAACTGCGCAAAGCCAGGGACGACGCCGAAGCCTCGACCCGGGCCAAGGCCCATTTTCTCGCCGTGATGAGCCACGAAATCCGCACCCCGATGAACGGCATTCTCGGACTCTCCTATCTGCTGCTGGAGGATACCCTGTCGCCGCGCCAGCGCGATCAGGTGCAGTTGATCCAGGAGTCGGCGTCCGGCCTGCTGACGGTCCTCAACGACATCCTCGACTTCTCCAAGCTCGAAGCCGACCGCATGGAGGTGCTGGAAGCGCCGTTCGAGGTCCGCCGCGTGATCGCCGATATCGTCGCGCTGCTCCGGGCCCGGGCCCGGGAAAAGGGCATCAGGCTGGACTGGGAGGTGGCGCCCGAAGTACCGCGGCTGATCGTGGGCGATGGCGGCCGTCTGCGCCAGTTGCTGCTCAACCTGATCGGCAATGCCGTCAAGTTCACCATCACCGGCGGCGTCACCGCCCGAATTCTGATGCGAAAGTCGGAGCCGCGCCCGGGCGCGCTGCCGCTGCGCTTCGAAGTCCGCGACACCGGCATCGGCATCGAGCCTAAGGTCAGGACAACTCTCTTCACCCCGTTCACCCAAGGCGATGTCGGCGTTGCCCGCCGCTTCGGCGGCACCGGCCTGGGCCTCGCGATCTGCCGCAAAATCCTGGAGCGGCTGGGCGGCGAGATCGGCGTCGACAGCGAACCCGGCCAGGGCAGCCTGTTCTGGTTCCACCTCGACTTCCAGCGCGCCAGCCCGGAGGCCGGCGTGGTCAGGAGCGGCGATGGGCCGGCCCCGCTCTTCGAGCCGGCGCCACTGCGCGTGCTGGTCGCCGACGACAACACCATCAACCAGATCGTCGCCCGCAGCTTCCTCGAAAATGCCGGCCACACCGTCACGGTGGTTGCCGATGGCGTCGACGCGATCAGGGCCGTACGGAGCACGGCGTTCGATGTCGTGCTGATGGACGTCCAGATGCCGCGAATGGACGGGCTGGACGCGACCCGGGCCATCCGGGCACTGCCGAGGCCGCTGTCGCTGATCCCGATCATCGCGCTGACCGCCGGAGCCATGCCCGAGGAAGTCGAGCGTTGCCGCGAGGCCGGCATGACCGACCATTTGCCCAAACCGGTTGATCCGGCGGCGCTGGCGGCAATGCTGGCCAAATGGTGCCAACGATCGATCGACCTGACCACCGCCGACGACAACGATGACAGCGACGACACCGACGGCGCCCCGCCGGTGCTCGACGAGGTCAAGGCCCGGGAGATGATCCGGGCCACCGGCCGTGCCGACTTCGAAGTGCTGCTGAAGTCCCTGCCGGCCCATTTCGAGGAGCTTTACCGGTCCCTGCTCCAGGCCGACGCCGAGAGCTGTGAGGCCAGGGCCCGCAGACTCGCGCACGACCTGAAAGGCATGCTGAGCAATTTACGACTAACACGGGCCGCCGAGACCCTGGCGACCCTTGAAGCCCATTATCGCGAGGCGCGGCCGGGTCCGGCCAGGGCGCTGCTGCCGCTGATACCGGAGCAGTTTGCCGCCGGTCTGGCCGCGCTGCGGCGTTGTCTCGACTGACTCCGGCTTTCACCGCCAGCGGACGATCCGGCCCATGACCCAGCCCCATCCCCGATCGGCCCGGTGCCGTCTCCCCGGTTCGGCCTCCCTCAAGGTCCGGATCGCCTGCGGTTATGGCGGCATGGTCCTGGCAATGAGTGCCGCTCTTGTTACCGTCATGATGTCGGGCCTGCATGACCGGTTGGAGCGCGTGCTGGCCGCCGACCAATTGACCCTGACCCAGACCCTGGCGCTCGAACTTGGCGAGAAGATCGCGCTCCAGATCACCGCGGTCGACCGGGTCGCGGCCCTGGTCACCGATGGCATGGTCGAGGGCGCGAAAGCCGGCGACGCCGCCGCCCTTGAAGCGTTTTTGGCCAATCGCACCGGCATTCTCAGCTTTTTTACCGGCGGCCTGGCGGTAACCGCCGCGGATGGCCGGGTCCTGGCCCGCTCGGCGGGCTTTCAGCCCGGGCTGCCGGCGGCCGCGCTCCAGGCCCTGACCGCCGAGACCTTCGCCACCGGCAAGACCCTCCTGACCGAGCCCTACCGGCCGTCGGCACCGGCAACCCCGGCCTGTGCCATGGTGGTGCCGGTCCGCGGCGGCGACGGCCGGGTGATCGCGGTCCTGCTCGGCGTGATCCGGGTGGAGCAGCACAACTTCCTCGGCCGGGTGATCGACTACCGGATCGGCACCGGCGGCGGCATCTTCATCTATGCGCCGGCCATCGGCCAGATCGTGGTGGCGTCGGGACGGGCCGAGGTGCTGGTGCCGGCGCCCAGAGCGGTGCCGCTGCTCGACCGCTTCGCCGCCGGCTATCAGGGCTCCGAACCGGCAACCGGCCCTGATGGCGCCATTGAGCTGATCTCCGGCCATCCGATCCCGTACACCCGCTGGATTCTGGTCACCCGGGTGCCGCTCGGCGAAGCCTTCCGACCGATCACCGAGATCGTGTCCTGGATAATCGACGCCGTAATCCTCTTTACCGCGCTGTCGCTGGCGGGGCTCTGGATGGTGCTGGTCGTCGCCTTCCGGCCGCTGGCCCGCGCCACCGCCACCATTGAGGCGATGGCCGACGGCCGCCTGCCGTTTCAGCCGCTCACCGATATCGGCGCCAATGAAATCGGCGGCCTGCTCTCCGCCTTCAACGCCCTTCATGCCCGGATCGCGGCCTCCGAACAGGCGCTGAAGGCGTCCCATCATGAACTCAAGGCTCGCGAAGGCCTCTATTACGAGCTGTTCGAAAACAGCAAGGCGGTGGAAATTCTGATCGATCCCACCAGCGGCCAGATCATCGACGCCAATATCGCCGCCACCCGATACTATGGCTGGAGCAAGGACACTCTGAAGGGGATGCGGATCGATCAGATCAACACCCTCAGCCCCGAGGCGATCCTGGATGAGATGCGGCAGGCGAAGGCGGAGCGCCGCAGCCAGTTCTTTTTCCGCCATCGGCTGGCCTCGGGCGAGGTCCGCGATGTCGAGGTGCATTCCGGGCCGTTCGTCATCGAAGGCCGGCAACTGCTCTATTCCGTGGTCCACGACATCAGTGATCGCCGGCAGGCCGAGCGGGAAACCCGGCAGTTGCTGTCGTTCCAGCGCGCCCTGCTCGACGCCGCCGGCATCGCGATCATCACCACCAACGTCGACGGCACGATCACCCTCTTCAATTCTACCGCCGAACGCTGGCTTGGCTATCGCGCCGCCGAGGTGGTCGGCCGTGCGACTCCAGTCCTGTTTCTCGATCCCGAGGAGATCGCGCGCCGGGCGCGGCAAGCCGCCACCGGAGACGCGCCGGCCGGCCGGCCCGACCTCTCGGGCTTCCAGGTTCTGTGCGCCGGGGCGCTGGCCGGCGGCGCCCCGGTGGTATCCGAGTGGACCCTGCTAGGCCGCTCCCGCACGCGATTACCGGTGCTGCTCTCGATCAGCGCCATCCCGGACGCCGAGGGCAGGGCCGGCGGCTTCGTCGCCATCGCTCAGGATATTTCCAGCTTCAAGGCGCTGGAGGCCGACCTCCGCCGCTCCAACGCCGACCTTGAGCGGTTCGCCTATGTCGCCTCCCACGATCTGCGCCAGCCGCTGCGCATGATCAGCGGCTATCTCGGCCTGCTGACCAAGACTCTGAAAGCCCGGCTCGGGCCGGACGAGGAGAAATACATCCGGTTCGCGGTCGACGGCGCCCAGCGGATGGACCAGATGATCAAGGACCTGCTGGATTACTCCCGCATCGGCCGCATTTCGGGCGCGCCCGAGCCGGTCAGCCTTGACGACTCCCTCGCCCGCGCCCTCGATACCCTGGCCGGCCCGATTGCCGAGACCGGAGCCAGCGTCAGCGTGCCATCGCCACTGCCGGCGATCGAGGGCAACCCCTCGGAGCTGGAGCGGCTGTTCCAGAATCTGGTCAGCAACGCGCTGAAGTTCCGTCACCCCGAGCGCCCGCCCGAGGTGACGATCCGGGCCGAGGAGCAGGAGGGCGAATGGCGGATCGCGGTGACCGACAACGGCATCGGCATCGATCCCGAGCAGCATGACCGCCTGTTCAAGATTTTCCAGCGGCTGGTCTCGCGCGAGCAGTACGAGGGCAACGGCATCGGTCTCGCCGCCTGCCGCAAGATCATGGACCATCACGGCGGCCGCATCTGGGTCGAGTCCGGCCTCGATGCCGGCTGCACCTTCTGGATCGCCCTGCCCCGCCAGCCGGGGCCGGCGGCAACCGATGGAGAACAACCATGACCCCGCTTCGGCCGTGCGCCCGCCGCCGCCGCTGCCTGGCTTTGGCCCGGCAGCGCGTCCTGTCTTTGCTGATGGCCTGGGCGCTGATGATCGCCGGGGCGACGGCGGCCAGGGCCGAGGACCGGCCCCTGGCCTTCGGCGTGCTCAGTCAGCGCAGCCCGACTCTGACCGCCGAATACTGGAATCCGATCCTGACCCACCTCAGCGCCCGCACCGGCCTCGCCCTGGAACTGCGGATTGGCCGCTCGGCGCCCGAGACCGTGACCATGGCCAGCCGCGGCGACTTCGATTTTATCTATTCGAACAATCTCTTCGCCCCCGACAAGCAGGCGTTGGGATTCCGGGTGATCGCCCGCCCGGCCACCGAGGCCATTCACGGCCAGATCGTGGTGCTGGACGGCTCGCCGGTGCGGACCCTGGCCGAACTCGCCGGCCGCGAGATGCTGTTTCCCTCGCCGGTCGCCTTTGTTGGCTATCAGGTCACCGGCGATGCCCTGGTCAAGGCCGGGATCACGGTCAAGCCGCTGTTCGCCGGCAATCAGGAAGGGGCGATGGCCCAACTGAAGGCGGGACAGGCCGAGGCGGCGGCGGTCAACTCGGCGGTGATGGCCGATTTCGCCCGCCGCGAGGGCCTGAGCTACCGGGTATTGTGGTCGTCGCCCCCGTTCCTCGATATCCCGATCATGGCCGGACCAACCGTCAGCGATGCGGTGGCCGGCGCGCTGCGCGACGCCCTGGCCGGCATGGCCGGCGATCCCGAGGGCCAGGAGGTGCTGAACCGCGCCGCCCGGGCCGGCGGGATCAAGCCGGTCAGCTACGTCACCGCCACCGACGCCGACTATCAGTCCTATCTCACGTTCTACCGTAACGCGCGGCTGGATCTGCTGCCCAAGTAATGGACCCGGAAGGAACAGCCATGGCCGGCCCGATGACCTCGATCGCCAGACTGATCAGACACGGAGTGCCGGCGCCGCTGGCGCGGGGCTGGAGCCGGCTGTCGCTGTTCGTGCGTCTCGCGACCGTGCTTGGGGTCTGCCTCGGCGGCGGCGCCCTGCTGATGTTCTCCTGGCTGATCAGCGACGACATTCGCGGCCACTCCAAGGACCTCCGCAATCAGGCCAGCCGCGAGGCCGACCTCTTGGCCTCGATGCTGACCGAATACGCCATCCTCGGAGATTACGCCACCATCACCCAGACCCTCCAGCGCTTCTCCCGCCAGGCCGGGGTCGCCGAGGTGGCCTGGCGCCCGGAACGCGGCAAACCGCTGGTGGTGGCCATGCCCCTGCCCTCCTACCCCGGCGCCGAACTGGTTCACGCCTGGCTCGCCCTGCCCGAACCCGCCGAGCAAAGACGGATCGCGGTCGGCGGGCGCAGCTATGGCGAGGTCCGGCTCCAGGTCAGCGCCCGGAGCCGCGAGCAGGAGATCGTCAGCGGTATCGCCAGTTACGTCGGCCTGCTCGGCTTAAGCAGCGGCGGTATGCTGCTGTGCCTGATGATCGTGCTGCGGCAGGCCCTCGACCCGCTCAAGGAACTCGATGCCCGAGTGCGCCGGATCGAGGCCGGTCAAACCACCGAAGACCAGCGGCCGCGCGGCTCGCCCGAGGTCCAGCGGCTGATTGCCGCCTTCAACGCCATGACCCGGGCACAAAAGGCCTCCTACGAGGAACTGGAGCGCTTCTCCGAAGTGCTGGCCCACCATCTGCAAGAGCCGGTGCGGCTGCAATACGCCTTCGCCCAGAAGCTGCAGATGCAGTTGCCGGCCGACTGCGCCGAAACCGCCCGCTCGTCGCTGGCCTATATCCTGAAGGGCGCGCTGCGCCTCCGGGCGCTGATCCGGGATGTCCAGCTCTTTCTCGCGCTCAAGCATCTCAAGCCCGGCCTGACCCCGTGCAACAGCGACGCCGCCTTCGCCCAGGCCCGTCGCGACCTCGCGGCGAGGCTGGCCGAGATCGGCGCGACGGTCGAGGCCGACGCGCTGCCGCCGCTGCGCCTCGCCGAGAGCCGCCTGACCGACGTCTTTCGGGCGCTGCTCGACAACGCCATCGAATACCGCCGGGCCGACCGGCCGCTGCATCTCAGGATCAGCGCCACCCGGACACCGGATCAGGTCACGGTGATCGTCAGCGACAATGGCATCGGCATTCCCGCCGAATATCGCGAGCGGGTGTTCAGGGTATTTGAGCGGCTGCACAGCGACGCCGAGCATCCCGGGACCGGCATCGGGCTGTCGCTGGTTCGCAAGATCGTCGAGGCGGCCGGCGGCACGGTTAGCGTGATCGACGGCGAGGATGGCGGGACCGCGGTATCGATGACCTTTGGCTCTGAAACGGAGTAACGGCGATGGTTGAGACCTATATCGGCAGCTTCGAGATTCTGATCGTCGATGACGAACCGGGCGATATCGAGCTGATCAAGGCGGCGATCGCCGACGGGCATTTCATCTGCCGCAGCCACGAGGCCAAGGACGGCTTGGAGGCGATGGCCTTCCTGCGCCGGAGCAAACCCGAATTCAGCCGGGCGCCAACCCCCGATCTGGTACTGCTCGACCTCAACATGCCGCGGATGAACGGCCGGGAAACCTTGAAGGCGATCAAGAGCGACCCGGTGCTGGCCCGGATTCCGGTGGTGGTGCTGACCACCTCCGACGTCGAAAACGATGTGCTGCAGACTTACGACCTCGGTGCCGCCGGCTTCGTGACCAAGCCGGTTGACATCGACAAGCTGTTTCACGCCATTCACGGCATCGAGGATTACTGGTTCGGCATCGTCCGCAACCCCCAGCGCCAGAAGCGGCCCTGAGCCGCGGCCGTCACGGCCCGCCGTGCTCGTGCTCGCGTTGACGCTGGCGCCAGTGGGCGACGTTGCGGTTGTGCTCGGCCAGGGTCTTGGCGAAGGCGTGACCGCCGCTGCCGTCGGCGACGAAATACAAGAACTCGTGGCGCTCGGGGTTGAGCACCGCCGAGAGGCTGGCCCGGCCAGGATTGCCGATCGGCTTCGGCGGCAGGCCGTCGATCTGATAGGTGTTGAAGGGCGAGTCGACATGCCAGTCGGCCTGACTGAGCGGTCGCCCCAGCGGTCCCTTGCCGCCGGTCAGGGCATAGATCACCGTCGGGTCCGACTGCAGGCGCATGCCTGACGCCAGCCGATTGTAAAACACCCCGGCAATGCGGGCGCGTTCTCCGGGCTGGGCGGTTTCCTTCTCGACGATCGAGGCCAGCACCACCGCCGCGCCCTGGGTCTCGAGCGGCAAACCGACCGCCCGGCCCGACCAGAGATCGGCGATGGTGGCGGTCATCGCCGCGTGCATGCGCTGGAGCAGCGCCGCCCGGCCGTCGCCAAGAGAAAAATGGTAGGTGTCGGGCAAGAGGCTGCCATCCTCGGGCACCTCGGCGATCTCGCCGGCCAGCGCCGGTTCGGCCCGCAGCGCCGTCACCACCTGGGCCACCGTCACCCCCTCGATGACACTGAAGCGGTGAACCAGGGTGCGGCCGTGGAGCATCTGCTCGACGATCCCGAGCACGCTCTCGCCCTTGGCGAAGACATATTCGCCGGCCCGCATCTGGTGCTCGCCGCGAAAGCGCGCCAGCCCGGCCGCCAGTTCAAACAGCAGCGCCGCCCGGACCACCCCGGCCTCGGCCAGGGTATGGCCGATCGAGCCGACGCCGGCACCGCGCTGAATCACGATGGTCTTGTCCTCTGCCAGCGGTCCCGGCCGCCGCAGTTCGACGCCGAGCCAGACCGCCGCCAGCACCAGCACAAGAACAAAAGAAAATGCTCCGGCAAACCACCGGAGCATTGTCTTCAATACCGCGCCCATCTAAGCCGGCCGCCCTAGGAGAAGGCCTTGAACACCACCGAGGCGTTGGTGCCGCCGAAGCCGAAGGAGTTGGAAAGCGCCGCCCGCACCTTCTTTTCCTTGGCCACCTTCGGTACCAGATCCACGCCTTTGCAGCTTTCCGAGGGGTTTTCCAGATTGAGGGTCGGCGGCAGCAGACCCTCGGTGATGGTCTTGATCGAGTAGATCGCCTCCACCGCCCCGGCGGCGCCCAGGAGATGGCCGATCGCCGACTTGGTCGAGGACATCGACACGGTTTCGATCGCCGGGCCGAAGAGCCGCTTGACCGCGCCAAGTTCGATCTCGTCGCCGACCGGCGTCGAGGTGCCGTGAGCGTTGATGTAATCGATTTCCGACGGATCCAGCCCGGCCCGCTTCAGCGCCATCCGCATCGAGCGGAAACCGCCATTGCCGTTTTCCGGCGGTGAGGTGATGTGGTAGGCGTCGCCCGACATGCCGTAACCGACGATCTCGGCATAGATGTGCGCGCCCCGCTTCTTGGCGTGCTCCAACTCTTCCAGCACCACGATCCCGGCACCTTCGCCCATCACAAAGCCGTCCCGCCCCTGATCATAGGGCCGCGACGCCTTTTCGGGCGTGTCGTTGTAGCCGGTCGAGAGCGCCTTGGCCGCCGCGAAACCGGCCAGACCGAGCCGGCACAGCGCGCTTTCGGCACCGCCCGCGAACATCACGTCGGCATCGTCGAACTGAATCAACCGAGCGGCGTCGCCGATGGCGTGGGCACCCGAGGAGCAGGCGGTGACCACCGCGTGGTTCGGCCCCTTGAAGCCATACTTGATCGAAACCTGCCCGGATGCGAGGTTGATCAGGCAGGAGGGGATGAAGAACGGCGAGACCCGCCGCGGCCCCTTCTCCTTGAGCAGGATCGCACCCTCCGCGATGCCGGGAAGGCCGCCGATGCCCGAACCGATCATCACCCCGGTGCGCTCCTGGGACTCTTCGTCCTGAGGATTCCAGCCGGAGTCGACCACCGCTTCAGCCGCCGCGCCCATCGCATAGAGGATAAAGTCATCGATCTTGCGCTGGTCCTTGGGCGGCACATAGTCGTCGGCATTGAAGAGACCCGCGGCGGTTTCACCGCGAGGCACCTGCCCTGCGATTTTTGCCGCCAGATCGGAGACATCGAAGCGGGTGATCCCGCTGATGCCCGATTCGGAGTTCACCAGCCGCGACCAGTTGTTCCTGTGCCCGACTCCGAGAGGCGTCACCATCCCGAGACCGGTTACCACGACACGTCTCATGGCAGTTTCCGATGTTCTTCCCGTGAATCCCCACTGCGGCCGGGCCCGGCGACGCTAGTGCCGGGGCCCGTGAACCGCAGTTACCCGAACGTCCATCCCGATCAGGACTGGGCGTGCGCCGAGATGAAGGTGATGGCGTCCTTGACCGTCAGAATCTTTTCGGCGGCGTCGTCCGGAATCTCGCAGCCGAACTCTTCTTCAAAAGCCATGACCAGCTCGACGGTATCCAGGCTGTCCGCGCCCAGATCGTCGATGAAACTGGCATTCTCCACCACCTTCGACTCCTCGACGCCGAGATGCTCGACGACGATCTTCTTAACGCGCTCGGCAATATCACCGCTCATGTTGTTTTACCTTTTTCCTGTTCCATCGACAAAGAGCCGGTTTCCCGACGACGAAGCGGCACGACCGGCGCCGCCACGATCCCGCTTTAGACGTGCCCGGTCGCCCGAAAAAGTCACGTCACCTACCACAGATCGCCACGATTGACCAGCATCCCCGAGGGTGCGCTCCGCGCACCACGCCGACCGGGGTCAGATCATGGCCATGCCACCGTTGATATGCAATGTCTGACCGGTCACGTAGGCCGCCTCCTCGCTGGCGAGGTAGAGCACACCCGCCGCGATATCGGCCGGCACCCCGAGACGACCGGCCGGCACCGCGCCGATCAGCTTGTCCTTCTGCGCCGCCTCCAGCGCGTCGGTCATCGGCGTCGCGATGAAGCCGGGCGCAACGCAGTTCACGGTGATGCCGCGCGAGGCGACTTCGGCCGCCAGCGCCTTCGACATGCCGATCATGCCGGCCTTGGAGGCGGCGTAATTGGCCTGCCCCGGATTGCCGGTCACCCCGACGATCGAGGTGATGCCGATGATCCGGCCCCAGCGCCGCTTCATCATGCCGCGCAAGGCTGCCCGCGCCAGCCGGAAGCCGGCGGTGAGGTTGACATCGAGCACCGCCTGCCAGTCCTCGTCCTTCATGCGCATGGCCAGACCGTCGCGGGTCAGGCCGGCATTGTTGACCAGGATGTCGACCTTGCCGCCCAGCGCCGCCTCGGCGGCCTTGAAGAGGGCTTCGGTCGCGGCGGCATCAGCGAGATTGCCCGGCACGATCAGCACCCGCTCACCACCGCCCAACTCCGCCGCCAGCGCTTCCAGCGCCTCGATGCGGGTACCCGAAAGCGCCACCATCGCACCCCGGGCAAACAGCGCCCGCGCGATGGCGGCACCGATTCCACCCGAAGCTCCGGTCACCAGTGCCGTTTTTCCACCGAGATCGAACATGGCCACGATCATTCCGTCCGAAGAGAAAGGAGAAGACAAAAAGGCAGGAGGGATCACAAGGTCCGCAGGAAAGACTCGATGTCGGCCGGAGTCTGGACCGAAACCCCGACCAGTTCCTTGTCGATGCGCTTGGCAAGGCCGGTCAGAACCTTGCCGCTGCCCAGTTCGACCAGGGTATTCACCCCCTCGGCCTTGACATAAAGCATGCTTTCCCGCCAGCGCACCACGCCGCACACCTGTTCGACCAGCCGGGCGCGGATCTCGTCGGGATCGCTGATCGCGCGGGCGATGACGTTGGCCACCACCGGCACCACCGGCGGCTTCATGGCCACCCCGGCCAGCGCCTCGGCCATCGCGTCGGCCGCCGGCTGCATCAAGGGACAGTGGAAGGGCGCGCTCACCGGCAGCTTGACCGCGCGCTTGAACCCCTTGGCGGCGGCTATGGCGATGGCGCGATCGACCGCCTCGGCGTCGCCGCTGATCACCACCTGCCCCGGCGCGTTGTCATTGGCGGCGGCACAGACCTTGCCGGTCTCGGCCGCGGCCTCGGCGGCGATCGCCTGGGCGGCCTCGAGGTCGGCTCCCATCAGCGCCGCCATCGCACCCTGCCCGACCGGCACCGCCTTCTGCATCGACCGGCCGCGCAGCTTGAGCAGGCGCGCGGCGTCGGCAAGGGTGAAGGTCCCGGCGGCGCACAGCGCCGAATATTCTCCGAGCGAGTGGCCGGCAACGAAGCGCGCCACCCTGGCGATCTCGAGCCCGCCCTGCTTCTGCAGCACCGCGACCACCGCCAGCGACACCGCCATCAGGGCCGGCTGGGCGTTTTCGGTGAGAACCAGATCAGCTTCCGGCCCTTCGGCCATCAGTTTCGACAGCTTCTGGCCGAGCGCGTCGTCGACCTCGTCAAACACCAGCCTGGCGTCGGTAAACGCCTCGGCCAGTTCGCGCCCCATGCCCACCGCCTGGCTGCCCTGCCCCGGAAACACCAACGCCCGTGTCATGATGTCCATCTGCTCTCTGGCCGCACCCAAGGGCCGCCGCCACTGGCCCGCGCGCCCGCCGGCACCGGCAAAGACGCCGATCAGTCATACCGCGTTGCCGCAGCAAGTCAAGGGCACACAAGCCGCAGGCCGCCAAGGATCACGGCAGCGCCGCGACCTCGCGGGCGATCGCCGAGGCAAGGCTGATCACCTCCTGGTAACGCCGGTCGGCGGTGGCGATATCCCCGGCCGTGGCCGCCACCACCGAAAGATAGGGCTCGCCGGCCAGGGGCGAAACCAGAGAGGCCAGTTCGGTGACGCTGCCCGGCACCTCCGCGGCGCCAAGAGCGACGATATCACGCACCAGCGGCGACAGCCGCCAGTGCCGGGACGACGGCGCAATCAGAGAGAACAGCAGCGACGCCGCCAGTCGGTGGGCCATGGCCAAGCGCCCGCCGCCCTGGCGGTGCCAGAGGCCGCCCGCGGCCCGGATATGCACCATGGCCACCAGTTCGGCCTGACTGCGGGCCGCGGCTGACGGCGTCTTCGCAAGCCCGGCGGCCGCCAGGAACCCCGTATCCGCCACGCCGGTGTACCCGGCCTCGCCCGGTTCAACCATCCGCCCTCCCCGACCGATCCGGTATCCGGCCCAAGAGACGAGCCGTCACGTCCGGTGATGTGGCCATGAGCGTAACATATGCTCACTCTGTCAATCCATCGCCAATTCGGCTTAACCCGTCGCGGGGCCGCCTTGGCCGACTCGGCGGGATTGCCCGGCCGGGGACGCAAAAGCCGGGAGCGACGCCCCCGGCTCCGCCAAAGGACGGCCTTCAGTCCGCCGCCTCCGCCTTGAGGTAAATCTCGCCACCCTTCTGCTTGAAGGTTTCGCTCATGCCGGCCATGCCGGCCTCGGCGGCGGCCTTGACGTCTTGCGTGAGGCTCATCGAGCAGAATTTGGGGCCGCACATCGAGCAGAAATGGGCGACCTTGGCGCCCTCGGCGGGCAGGGTCTGGTCGTGAAACTGGATCGCGGTTTCGGGGTCGAGCGAGAGGTTGAACTGGTCGCGCCAGCGGAACTCGAAGCGGGCGCGCGAAAGAGCGTCATCGCGGAGGCGCGCGGCGGGATGGCCCTTGGCCAGATCGGCGGCGTGGGCGGCGATTTTGTAGGCGACGACGCCCTGACGCACGTCCTCGCGATCGGGCAGGCCGAGATGCTCTTTCGGCGTGACGTAGCACAGCATCGCGGTACCGAACCAGCCGATCATGGCGGCGCCGATGGCGCTGGTAATGTGATCATAGCCGGGAGCGATATCGGTAGTCAGCGGCCCCAACGTATAGAACGGTGCCTCGTGGCAGATTTTCAGCTGCCTCGTCATGTTTTCCTGGATCTTGTGCATCGGCACATGGCCCGGGCCTTCGATCATGACCTGACAATCATGCTTCCAGGCGATCCGGGTCAACTCGCCGAGCGTGTCCAACTCGGCGAACTGGGCGGCGTCGTTGGCATCGGCCAGCGAACCCGGGCGCAACCCGTCGCCCAGCGAGAAGCCGACGTCGTAGGCGCGCAGAATCTCGCAAATCTCCTCGAAGTGGGTATAGAGGAAATTCTCCTGGTGGTGGGCGAGGCACCATTTGGCCAGGATCGCGCCGCCGCGCGAGACGATGCCGGTGGTGCGCTTGAGGGTCAGCGGAATATAGGCGAGGCGGACACCGGCGTGGATGGTGAAGTAATCCACCCCCTGCTCGCACTGCTCGATCAGGGTGTCGCGATAAATCTCCCAGGTCAATTCCTCGGGCTTGCCGACCTTTTCCAGCGCCTGATAGATCGGCACGGTGCCGATCGGCACCGGCGAGTTACGGATGATCCATTCGCGGGTGGTGTGGATGTTGCGGCCGGTCGAGAGGTCCATCACGGTGTCACTGCCCCACCGGATCGCCCAGACCATCTTTTCGACCTCTTCCTCGATCGAGGACGAGACCGCGGAATTGCCGATGTTGGCGTTGATCTTGACCAGAAAATTGCGGCCGATGATCATCGGCTCGGATTCCGGGTGATTGATGTTGGCCGGAATGATCGCCCGCCCGCGCGCCACCTCGTCGCGTACGAACTCGCCCGTGACATGATCGGGAAGGCCGGCACCAAAGCTCTCGCCATCGCGGACCTGCCCGGCAGCGCGCAAGGCATCGCGGCCGAGATTTTCGCGCACCGCAATGTACTCCATCTCGGGAGTGACGATGCCGCGCCGGGCGTAGGCCATCTGGGTCACCGCCAGCCCGGGTCTGGCGCGCAGCGGCAGGCGGCGGCTGGAAAGCGGGAACTCGGCGAGATTGGCCGGGCCGCCGGCCTTGCCGCCATCATCCTCGGGCCGGATCGGCCGGCCGTCATAGGCCTCGACATCGCCGCGCGCCTCGATCCAGGCCCGGCGCAGCGCCGGCAAACCGGCATGAATGTCGATCTGCGCCGTGGGATCGGTATAGGGGCCGGAGGCATCGTAAATCCGCACCGGCTGCTCGCCCGAGGACGGCGCCAGATCCACCTCGCGCATCGCCACCCGCAAGCCGGGAAACAGCGTCCCAGGAAGATAAATCTTCCGCGATGACGGCAACGGCCCGGTGGTGACCGTGAAACCGGGGTTGAGCGCGCTTCCTTCAGGCATGTCCGTCACTCCAGAACCATAAGTCCGACAATTTTACTAAGATACCCTTGGCTCAGGATCCGACCAGTCCCATCTGCGGGCTGGAGGGATCGGCGTGGGCGCGCTTGGGGATGCGGCCGGCGTGCCGCGCGCCGAAGCCGGCCTCCACCGCGGCCCGCATCGCCGCCGCCATGGCCACCGGATGACGCGATTTGGCGACCGCGGTGTTGAGCAGCACCCCGGCGCAGCCCAGCTCCATGGCCAGCGCGGCGTCGGAGGCGGTGCCGACCCCGGCATCAAGGATCACCGGCACCGGGCTGCGCGAGCAGATATGCTCGATCGCGGCCGGGTTGCGGATGCCCTGGCCGGTGCCGATCGGCGAGCCCAGCGGCATCACGACAGCGCAGCCGAGATCCGCGAGTTTGCGGCAGGTCACGGGATCGTCGTTGCAGTAGGGCAGCACGGTGAAGCCGTCGGCCACCAGATCCGCCGCCGCCTTCAGGAGTTCCTCGACGTCCGGGTAGAGGGTCTCGCGGTCGCCGATCACCTCCAGCTTGATCCAGGTGGTTTCCAGGGCCTCGCGGGCCAGCCGCGCGGTCAGCACGGCGTCGCGGGCGGTGGAGCAGCCGGCGGTGTTGGGCAGCAGCCGGTACTTGTCGCCCAGCACATCGACCAGACTCTCGGAATAGCCGGACAGGCTGATGCGGCGGATCGCCACCGTGACCAGTTCGGCGCCGCTGGCCTCGATCGAGTCCAGCATCACCTGCTGGTTGGGATAACCGGAACTGCCGACCAGCAGCCGCGAGCGCAGCGGGCGGCCGGCGATGACGAGACGATCGGTCATGGATGCACCCTCGATGTTCTCGAAAAAAAACGGATGGACGGCGGCCCGGTTCAGCCGCCCTGCAGCGGCCGCACGATCTCGACGTCGTCCGCGGCGGCCAGCGATCGCCCGGCCCAGTCGCGCCGGGGCACGACCGCGCCATTGATGGCCACGGCAAGGCCGCGCCGCCCGGGATCGACGCCAAGGCTGCCCAGGAGTTCGACCACCGTCGCCGCCGCCACCGTCTCGTCCTTGCCGTTGAGGCGGATCGCGACGGTCACGGCCGGCCTCCCGCCGGCTTGGCGCCAAAGCGGTCGGGGCGGTAGGCCTCGATCTCGGGGATCACCTTGCCCTTGAGGATATAGCGGCTGATCGCCTCGACCGTCACCGGCAGCAAGAGGATACCGTTGCGGTGGTGGCCGGTGGCCATCACCAGCCCCTCGACCGAGGTCGGCCCCAGGATCGGCGCGTCGTCGCGGCTGCCCGGACGGAAGCCGACCACGATCTCCTCCAACACCAGTTCCTCGACGCCGGGAAAGGCGCGCCACGCCCCCTCCAGCAGACTGAAGACGCCGCCGGCGGTGGGCCGGGTGTCAAAGCCCCGCTCCTCGGTGGTCGCCCCGATCAGCAACCGGCCGTCGCGCCGGGGGATCAGATAGGCCTTGGGCGCCCAGATGACGTGGCGCACCACCGGCTCGGCAGGATTTTGACGCAGATAGAGCAACTGGCCGCGGATCGGCCGCACCGGCGGCCGCACCGCCTCGGGCAGGCCGCCGACGGTGCGCGACCACGCGCCCGCCGCCACCACCACCACGTCGGCCTCATGGAGGGTATCGCCGACCCGCACCCCGACCGCCCGGCCGCCGGCCATCTCGACCGCGGCCTCGGCATGCTCGCGCAGCACGCCGCCGGCCTTGAGCAGCGCCGGCTTCAGGGCCTCGACCACCCAGCGGTTGTCGACCTGATGGTCGTTCTTGCAGTAATAGGCGGCGGCGGTGCCGGTGCTGAGATAGGGCTCGCGACGGCGCGCCTCGGTGCTGGAGAGCCATTCCAGCTCGATGCCCAGACTGCGCTGGAACTCGAAATTGAAGCGCAACTGCTCGAGATCGTCGCGGGTCAGCGCCACCACCATCGTGCCGTCGTCGCGATAGCCGATGTCGCGACCGCTTTCCGCCTGAAGGGCATAGCGGAAATCGGGCCAGAGATGCTGGCTGCGCGAGGCCAGCTGCCACAGCAGCTCCTCGCCCGGTTCGGTTTCGACCCCGGCCGCGAGCATGCCGCCGGCGGCCCAGCTCGCCGAGCGCCCCGCCTCGTCGCGATCGAACACGGTGACCGGACAGCCGGCCCGCGCGAGCCGCCAGCCGATGCCGAGGCCGATGACGCCGCCACCGATCACGGCGACCCGCGGACAGTCCCCGCCCATGGCAACCGATTGAGTTACGGGCATTTTTTTCTCTCCCTTCGCCGGCATTACCCGGACAGGTTCCATGGGTGTGATCTCAGCCGCACCACGCCGAAGCAGGACAGCACCCCAGTCAAGGACCGAACCATAACAAACCGCTCCCCCCTCCGGCAAGCCGGATTGCGGTGGCGCCCGGTCGGTACCGAGAGACTTGCCGGAGCCGGCGGTTTCTGTCTTTGATGATGATCATAAATCCGACACCCGTCTCCGACACGAGGTTCCCATGGCACCCCACGCCGGCTCCTGCCTTTATTGCGCCCTCGACACCAGCGATCTCGCCACCGCGCTGTCGTTCGCCCGCAAGCTGCGGGGCGCGGTCGGCGGCCTGAAACTGGGGCTGGAATTCTTCGTGGCAAACGGCCCCGAGGGCGTGCGTGCCGTCGCCGAGGCCGGCGGACTGCCGCTGTTCCTCGACCTCAAGTTCCACGACATTCCGAACACCGCCGCCGGCGCCGTCCGCTCGGCGCTGACGCTGAAACCGGCGTTCATTACCGTTCACACCAGCGGCGGCGCCGCCATGATGAAGGCCGCGGCCGAAACCGCCGCCGCCGAGTCCGAGCGGCTCGGCATCCCCCGCCCGCGCCTGCTTGGCGTCACCGTGCTGACCAGCCTGACAGACCGCGAGCTTTACACCGTCGGCCAGGAAACCCCGGTGGCCACCCAGGTCGAGCGACTGGCCCTGCTGGCCAAGGAAGCCGGCCTCGACGGCGTCGTCTGCTCACCTCACGAAATCGCCGCCGTGCGCGCCCGCACCGGCCGGGACTTCACGATCATGGTCCCGGGCATCCGCCCGGCGACCGCCCTGCTCGGCGATCAGAAGCGGGTGATGACCCCGGCCCAGGCGATGGTCGCCGGCGCCGACTACCTCGTGATCGGCCGCCCGATCACCCAGGAGAAGGACCCGGCGGCGGCGGCAAAAAAGATCGCGTCGGAGTTGTGAGGGACAACAAGACTCTGCCGACCGTCACCGCCCGCCCGCGATCGCCTTGCGGTAAAACGCCGTCATCTCGCGGACCAGAACTTCGCTGGTGAAGGTGGTTTCGTAGGTTCGGCGGCCGCCCTCGACCAGACGGCGGCAGAGTCCGGGGTCGGCAAGGCAGCGGCCGATCGCGGCGGCAAGGGCGTCGACATCGTCGGTCGGCACGAGCAGGCCGTTGATCTCGTTCTGGCAATAGGCTTTCGGCCCGGCGGCGGCGGCGGTGATCAGAGGCACACCGGCGGCCCAGGCCTCGACCATCACGGTGCCGAAGGGCTCGATGCGCGAGGGGAAGGTGCAAAGGGTGCTGGCGGCCAGCAGGGCGGCGCGGTCGGTGCGCCAGCCGAGCCAGCGCACTCGCTGATCGACCCCGAGGGCCACCGAGAGCGCTTTCAGCTCGTCCTTCAGCGGTCCCTCCCCGGCCAGCCAGAGATAGGCGCCGGGCACCCTGACCAGCGCCTTCAGCAGGACGTCGAGGGCCTTGTGATAATGGAGCCGGGCCAGCGACAGCAGCACCGGCACCCCCTCGGGAGTATCGAGACTGGCTCGGTCGACCGGCGGCTGCGGCGGCAGATCGGCGAAGGTGTGGATGCAGGCGGTGGCCTCGGGCGGGGCGCCGCCGGCCACGATATGGCGGGCAAGCTCGTGGGTGACGCCAAGAAAATACTGGCAGTTCTTATAATATTTCAGGTCGTAGGGGCCACCGAACCAGCCGATGTTGGGCACGGAACTGCCGGCCGGGGCATAGGAACTGGCCCGCGCCATCCAGAAATGGCAGACGTCGGGTTTGAAGTCCCGGATCGCCCGCCGGATTACCGATTTCGTGCCCCAGCCGATCCAGGGCTGAGGAAAGCGGGCGTGGCGGACGGGAATGCCGTGCCCCGCCCACAGAGCATCGCGCAACGGGCTGGGCCGGCCGATCAGCATCTGCTCGACCCCGGCCCTGTGCAGGGCGACGACGCTGTCGGAATACATGGTTTCGGCCCCGCCATGCTCGGCACCGGCCATCACCTGAAGAACCCTCATGCCCTCTCCTTCCCCGCGCCGGTGCGCTGCCACAGGGCCGCGGCCGCCGCGGCCACGGCCTCAACCTCAAGACCATCCATCAGCGTCCCGGTGGTGTCGGGATCGTAGTCGGGCGCCGACAACAGCGCCTCGAACGACAGCGGCGTCCGGATCCAGGCGCAATGGCGGCCCCAGGGCCGGTAGTGCTCGGGCCGGCTGGGGCCGAACAGGCCCAGCGTCGGCGTGCCCACCGCGGCTGCGATGTGCATCAGCCCGGAATCATTGCCGATGAAGAGGGCGCAGCGGGCCAGACAGGCCCCGGCCTCGAGCGGGTCGGTGGCGCCGACCAGATCCAGCCGCCGCGCGGGGTCGATCGCCGCCAGCAGCGGCGCCGCCTGATCGCGCTCCCCCGCAGCGGCCAGCACCGCGACCCGGGCACCGGGCAGAAGGCCGCCGGGGCCGGTCAGCTGCCCGGCCAGCGCGGCGAAGCGCTCGGGCCGCCAGGTCTTGCCGATCCAGTTGGCCGCCGGTCCCAGCGCCAACACCGGCGGGCCGTCGGGAATGAGGGCGGCGGCGGCGGCCCGTTCGGCCGCACCCAGCCAGAGGCAAGGCGCCGGCGCCGCGGCCAGACCGAACACCCCGGCCAGATGCTCCAGGCGGTGGCGGTCGGCCGGCGGGCTGGACGCGACGACGCTGCGGCGCCGGAACAGCAGGCGCGACACCGCGCTGTCCCGCAAATCCACCACCAGCCCCCACCACCGGCCAATGCACTGCCGCCACAGCCCCAGCCAGTGGCCGGCATGCCGCTGCTTTTCGAGGGTGATCACCCGCTCCAGCCCCGGCAGCGCGCGAAACAGCGTCGCCGCCACCGGGCCGCAGGCGACGGTGATCCGGGCATCGGGATAACGCCGGACCAGCTGATCGAGCACACCGGTGGACAGCACCGCGTCTCCCAGCCGGTTGGAGGTGATGAAGAGTACTCTCAACGCCGTCCCTCCGACCCTGGCGCAACCCGTGGCACCGGTTTATATCGATGGCAGCAGCCCCCGGCAAGTCCGTCCCCAAGGGTCCCCGATCATGAACGCCTTCATCCCGCTCTCCAGCCGCAGCGTGCTTCGCCTCACCGGCGAGGACCGCGCCGGTTTCCTTCAGGGGTTGCTGACCGGCGACATCATGGCGGTAACGGCCCAAACCTCGCTCTACGCGGCGTTGCTGACGCCCCAGGGCAAGATTCTCCATGACCTCTTCATCGCCACCACCGGCGACGCCCTGCTGCTGGATGTCGAGGCCGCGCGGCTGCCTGACCTGCTGCAACGGCTCGACCGCTATCGCCTGCGCGCCCGGGTCGCCTTCGAGGCCAGCACCGGCTTTGCGGTGCTCGCCCGGCCGGGCGGCGAGGCGGAGCCGGGTCTGCCGGCCCGGGCGGGGGCCAGCGGGCGCCGCGGCGGCGGCGTCGCGATGGTCGACCCGCGTCACCCGGCGCTCGGCATCCGGCTGCTGGTACCGGCCGACGAGGCCGGGGCCGCCGCCGGCCGCTTCGAGGATTACGACCGGCTGCGCCTGGAACTGGGGGTTCCCGAGGGCAGCCAGGATTTCGGCGACGGCGCGCTGCTGGCGCTCGAGGCCAATCTCGATCTTCTCAACGGCATTTCCTGGACCAAGGGCTGCTATGTCGGCCAGGAGGTCACCGCGCGCACCCGCTATCGCGGCCTGATCCGCCGCCGCCTGCAACCGGTGCGCATCGACGGCCCGTTGCCGCCGCCGGGAACACCGATTCTCTGCGGCGATCGCGATGCCGGGGAACTGCGCTCCGGCCGCGACGACCGGGCGCTGGCCCTGCTGCGCACCGAGATCATCGCCGGTGCCGACGCCCCGCTTTTGGCCGGGGCGGCCCAGGTAACGCCGCTGACGCCGCTCCAGGAGCGATAATATTTGTTACAGCAGCAGAGGCCGACCAAGATTCAAATTTACGGATTTTTATTCAAGAAATAGCGACAAGTCGATCTCAGGAATATTGGCCGCAGCCCGGCTGGCCGGTCTAAGATGCCCCGGGAATGTCGTTTCTTCGTGAAGATATTTGGAGTCCGGTGGCAAAAACCGCGATCCGCTTACCCTTCATTAAGGTTTGTGGCCGATGATGGGCGGGTCAAATCATCGGTGCCGGGGGAGTTTTCGCGATGCTCAAGATCGATACGTCCGATTGCTGCCTTGAAATCGGTGTTGGCCGAAAGTTTACCCGTACGCTGGTCTGGCATTTCGCCCGCTTCCTCCGGGAAAATCTGGCGGAGCGCTTCGGTACCATCGGGCTTGAGGCAGAAATCATCGACCGCGAAGCCCGCAAGCTGGCCAGCCATTTCATCGCCGACATGCGCGACACCCTGCGCAAGATGCTGGCCGACCGCTACGAGGAACTGGATAATCTCAGCCCCGAAGGCATCGTCGATCTTTATGTTCGGGAAAATCTGGCCGACTTCGAGGCTGATTACCTGGAAAACAACCTCTCCGGCTTCGACGCCCTTTATGGCGGCGCCCTTCCCCCGGCCGCGATCATCGAACAGGTCGAAGCCGCGAGCGCGGCCGTCGCCATGGAAACCTGCCACTGAGGAGCGCCGTCAGCCGGCGGTCTCCTGCCCGGCCCTGCGGTTGCGTGCCCTGATTTTCTGCTGGCCGTGAACATGGACCGGAGCGGCGGCGACCGGGCCGCCGACCCGGACCGGCCGTTCGGCGAAGCGGCCGAGACAAATCATGCGGTCATACATCACCAGCGCCCCCGCGACTCCGACATTGACGCAGAACCGGGTCGGAATCCGGATCACGAACTGACAGCGCCCGACCAGCGCCGGCGACAGCGAACCCCGTTCCGGCCCCAGGACATAGGCGGCACGGGTGGGATGGCGAAAGCTGGGCAAATCCACCGCCTCGTCGAGCAGTTCGACCCCGACGAGACAGCAATCGCGCGGCAGCACCAGCGCGCCGGCCTCGGGATAGGTATAGAAGGGCAGACTGGCCTCACTGTCGGAGGTATCGACCAGATGCATCTCGCGGGTGTCGAGCGACGGCGCCACCGCGAAGGCAAAGCTGGCGCCGAAGGCATGGGCCGAGCGCAACAAATTGCCGAGGTTGCCGGGCTTGCTGGCGCCCTCGACGCCGATGGCGAAGTATCCTCTGGCCACGCTGGTCTTTTCCCCCTGTTGCCCCGGAAAACCGGCCCGCGCAGCGCGCGGAGACGTTGCCAGCTTGCACCGGCGGCGCGCTGAGGGCAAGGTGGGCTAGGCATCCGATCACCGTAAGGGGAAGACGCGAATGCGCGCGGTTTTGTGTCAGGGCTGGGGCGGGCCGGCCTCCCTCGCGATCGAGGAGGTTCCCGAGCCGACTCCGGGTCCGGGGCAGATCAGCCTCACGGTGGCCGCCGCCGGCCTCAACTTCGCCGACACCCTGATGATCGCCGGCAAGTATCAGGAAAAGCCGGCGTTTCCCTTCTCTCCCGGCCTTGAGGTCGCGGGCACGGTGCGGGAGACCGGCCCCGGCGTCACCGGCTTTACCCCCGGTCAGCGGGTGATGGCGGTGCTCGACCATGGCGGCTTCGCAGAGCAGGTGCTGGCCCGCACCGAGGACGTGTTTCCGATCCCCGAGTCCATGGACTTCACCACCGCCGCCTCGTTTCCCATCGCCTACGGCACCTCCCATCTCGCACTCTGGGAGCGGGCGAAGCTGATGGCCGGTGAAATCCTGCTGGTTCACGGCGCCGCCGGCGGCGTCGGCCTGACCGCGGTCGAGATCGGCAAGGCCCTTGGCGCCACCGTGATCGCCTCGGCCAATGGCCGCGACCGCCTGGACGTCCCCGCCGCCCGCGGCGCCGACCATCTGATCGACACCAAGACCGAGGACATCCGGACCCGGGTGCGCGACCTGACCGGCGGACGCGGCGTCGATGTCGTTTACGACCCGGTCGGCGGCGAGGGCTTCGACAAGAGTCTGCGCTCGGTCGCCTGGGGGGCGCGGCTGCTGACCATCGGCTTCGCCAGCGGCACCACGCCGCAGATTCCGGCCAATCTGCTGCTGGTCAAGAACTGCGCGGTGATCGGCCTTTATTGGGGCTCCTACCGCCGTCACGCGCCTGAACTGGTCGCCGAGAGCTTCCGCCGGCTGTTCTCCTGGTTCGAAAGCGGTCAGCTGAGGCCGCTGGTCTCACGGACGTTCCCGCTCGAAGCAGCCGCCGAGGCGCTTCAGAGCCTGGCCGAACGGCGCGCGACCGGCAAGCTGGTGCTGGCCATCGCGCCGCCCTGATGGCGCGTCGTCTGCCCCGGCCGCCGGCGATCACCATCGGCGGCCTTAAAGCCGCCGATGGTGCGGCCTGGGCCGGGTTGATCCGCCGCGGCTTCGGCCTCAGCGACGCCCGCATCGCGCACCTGAGGGCCGGGCTCGGCGATGGCGAAATCCGGATCGCCCATCGGGGCGGCGCCCTCGCAGGCACCGCGGCGCTGATTCCCATGGCGCAGTATTTCGGTGGCCGTCCGGTGCCCGCCGCCGGCATCGCCGCCGTCACCGTCGATCAGGCTGAGCGCGGCCGGGGCATCGCTGCCGCCCTGCTGCGCGCGCTGCTGCTTGAAGCCCGGGCGCGCGGACTGGCTTTCGCCCTGCTCTATGCGGCAACGCTGCCGCTCTACCGCCGCCTGGGCTTTGCCCGCGCCGGGGTCAGCATCGACTATCAGCTCAGCGTCGGCCGGACCCTGGGACCGCTCGCCGATCCCGCCCGACGCGAACCGGCGCGCCTCATCCCCGTGCCCGACCGCGACCCGGCGGCGCTGGCGGCGCTGCGCCGGCGGCAGGGCCGCGGCAGCAACGGCCTGGTCGAACGGCCGCCGCTGCTCTGGGCCAATCTGATCAGCCCGGCCGACCAGGACCCGCCGGACCTCTGGCTGATCGGGGGCGACGACGGCCCCGAAGGCTATCTCATGCTCCAGTCGCCCGCGGGCGACCGGCTGCGCATCACCGACCTCTGCCTGCTCACCGGCGGCGCCGCCCGTCAGGTGCTGGGCCTGCTCGCCGGCTATGCCGGCCGCGCCGAGACCGTGCTCTGGCCGGGCGGCCCCGATGATCCGCTGATCCACCTCGCGCCCGAGGTCGATGTCGACATCGACGACTGGGACCTCTGGCTCGGACGGGTGGTCGACGTGCCCGCGGCGCTGGCGGCCCGCGGCTATCCCGAAGGTCTTGCCGCCCGGCTGGATCTCGTGGTCGAGGACACCGTCATCGGCGCCAACCACGGCCGCTGGCGTCTCTTGGTCCGCGACGGCCTCGGCACGGTCGAGCCGGCCGCCGCAGCCTCGCCGGCCGTACCCGTTCTCCACCTGGCGGTCGGCGCGCTGGCACCGCTGCTGACCGGTCATCTCGGCGCCCCGGCACTCGGCGCCATGGGCCTGATCGAGGCCGAAGCGGCGGCGCTGGCGCTGGCCGCAACGCTGTTCGGCGGCGGCGCCCCCTGGCTGGCCGACCGCTTTTGACCGTTTCCGGTTATCCTGAGAGGCAAAGGGGTCTCTTTTAACCAAGTCTGGCGCCTTGCACCGCTGATTTGACCAAGCTATTATCATAGACACCGGATGCGGCGCGCCCGCGACCAGCGCCGGATTGGCAAGGCCTCGCCCGATGGACCCGGAACAGCTTGCGATCTCCTTCCGAAAATCACCGAAGGGCATGGTGATCACCGGCGTGGACGGGCGCATTCTGGCCACCAACCCGGCATTTTGCCGCAGTCTTGGCTACACCGACGCCGAGCTGCGCAACAGCCCGGGCGAAATGATCGTGCCGCCGGAAGACCGCAGGCTGAGGGCCGCCGAGCGCGCCCGTCTCTTCACCGACCGGGCGGGCGATCTGCCGGTGCCCGCCCGTTACCGCCATCGCGACGGCCACACCGTCACCATGATCGAAAGCCGGACACCACTGTTCGGCGACCAGGACAAGCCGCTCGGCCTCTTCGCCCTGGTCGACGCCATGCCTGACGCCGCCGCCGCCCGCGAAGCGCTGGTGCCTTTGTACCGGCCGGAGGCGGCGGGACCGGCCGTCCCGCCCGGGTCTGCCGCAACCGCCGACGCGGCCGGATGCGCGGCGGCACGGGGCGGCGACAACGAGGCCGACCACTTCTTTGGCCGCATCTTCGAGGTCTCGGGAGAGGCGATGTTCATCGCCGATGCCGAGACCGGCGTCGTGATCAATTGCAACCAGCGGGCGACGGAGCTGATCCAGCGGCCCCTGGCCGAGATTCTCGGCGTGCCCCAGACCGTGCTTCACCCCGACGACGAGCGCGATCACTACTGGGAACTGTTCTGTCATCGCGCCCGTCAGGCCGGCCGCCAGACCAGTGAAGTGCTGGTCCGCCGTGCCGACGGCACCACGGTGCCGGTTGAGATCACCAGCACGACCCTGATCTGGAACGACCGCCTGCTGGTGGTCGGCATCTTCAAGGACATCACCGAGCGGCGCCGGACCGAGGCGGCCCTGCTGGCCTTCGCCAACCGCATGCACGCGATCCTGTCGTCGATGTTCGACGCCGTGATCACCGCCGATGAACACGGGGTAATCGAAACCTTCAATGACGCCGCCGAGCGGCTGTTCGGCTGGCGCGCCTATGAGGTGATCGGCCGCAGCCTCTCGGTGCTGATGCCACCGCCGCTCCAGGACCAGCACGACGCCTTCATGAGCAACTACCGGCGCGGCGGCCCCGCCCGCAACATCGGCAAGGAGCGCGAACTGGTGGCCCGGCGCAAGGACGCCTCCCTCGTGCCGATCGAACTCGCGATCACCGAGATTCTCGACCAGGGTGAATTCTTCGGCTCGGGCGGCAAATCAGCGGGCCGGCGCTCCTTCGTCGGCGTGATCCGCGACATCGCCGAGCGCAAGAGCACCGAAGCCGCCCTGCTCGCCGCCAAGAGCCAGGCCGAACTCGCCAACCGGGCCAAGAGCGAGTTCCTCGCCCATATGAGTCACGAACTGCGCACGCCGCTCAACGCCATCATCGGCTTTTCCGAAATCCTCAAGCGCCAGCTGTTCGGGCCGCTGGCGCCCCGCTACGTCGAATACGCCGGCACGATCTATGAGAGCGGCCAGCACCTGCTCGGCATCATCAACGATCTCCTCGACATGGCGCGGATCGAGGCCGGGCGCTTCGAACTGATTGAGGAGAGCATCGACGTCGCCTCGGTGGTCGAATCCTGCCTGACCATGGTGCGGACGCGGGCCGATCACGGCGAACTCACGATCACCGCCACCACCTCCGGCCTGACGCCGCGGCTGTGCGCCGACCGGCGCTCGGTGATGCAGGTTCTGCTCAACCTGCTCTCCAACAGCGTCAAGTTCACGCCCCAGGGCGGCACGGTCGGGGTCGCGACCGGGGTCGCCGGCGACGGGCAGATGGTCATTTCGGTGACCGACAGCGGCCCCGGCATCAACGCCGATCTGCTGCCGCGCATCTTCGAGCCGTTCCAGCAGGCGGACTCACGGCTGTCGCGCAAGATCGAGGGCAGCGGACTCGGGCTCGCGATCAGCCGCAACCTGATGGAACTCCATGGCGGCTCCCTCGAGATCGAGAGCGAGGCCAGCCGGGGCACCACCGCCCGCATGCGCTTCCCGGCCTCGCGGGTGCTCAGCCCCCGGGGCTAGGCAAATACATCCGGCGGCTGGGCCTCACCGGCGGGAACGGGAAACCTCAAACCGGCGCCAGCAGCGGACGGTAGACCCGCTCCACCGTCTGCCCGGTGATCACCGACCAATCGAAATGGGCGCGGACATAGGCGCGGGCCGCCTCCGAGACCGCACGCAGTTCGGCGGCCGGCAGGGCCTGGATCGCAATCAGGGTTTCGGCGATGCGCTGGTTCTGCCAGGCTTCGAGATGCATCGGCGCCGCATAGTCGGACTGGCCGGGCTCGAAGAGATCGATGATGAAGCCGGTCTCGCGGTTGCGGACAAACAGCGGAAAGGCGCCGGCGTTGCTGCAGACCACGATGCAGCCCATGGCCATGCACTCCAGTGCGGCCAGACTGGTGGACTCGGCGGTCGACAGGAACATCGCGATATCGGTTTCGTCGAGCAGCGGCTTGACCTGATCGTGGCTGAGGAAGCCCTCGAAGATCACCCGTTCGCCCAGCCCGAACCCGGTGATCCCGGCCTCGATCGCCGGCCGCAACGGCCCGTCGCCGGCCATGCGCAGGCGGAAGGACAGCCGGTCCCGCGCCAGACCGAGGGCGTCGATCACGAAATGAACGCCGTTTTTCGGGTTCATCCGGCGCAGGGTAGCGAGGCGCAGGACGGTGGCGACGCCCTCGAAGCTGCGATCGCCCGCCGGAGCGAAGCGCTCGGTATCGACGCCGTTGGTGATCTCGACCACGCGCCCCCGCGGCACGAAGCGCACCGCGACGGCGGTCATCTCCTCGCTGGTGGCGATGATCCGCCCGGCCCCGGTCATCGAGAGCCAGCGGTACATCAGGCGGATCGGGCAGCGCCCGACACCGCTGTCGAGCACGCCCAGACCGTGCAGCGTCACCACGATCCGCTTGCCGGTGAGCCAGCCGGCAATCACGGCGACGAAGGACAGGAACGAGGTGTGGTGGACATGGATGACGTCGAAGCGCGGAAACATCCGCACGAAGCGCAGCAGCCAGACAAAGAGATAGGGCAGCGCCCGCCGCCCGACCGCATGGGGCAACCGGTGCACCGGACAGATGTCCCGGTGCGCGACCGTGGCGTCGTCGGCAAGGCCGGTGACGATCTCGACCTCCCAGCCCTGAGCGATCAGGTTCTGGGTCAGGTAATGCAGGTGAAACTCGGCGCCGCCGATCAGCGGCAGATAGGTCTCCAAAATCTGGAGCACCCGACCCTTGGAAGCAGCGGACATGACCAACCGGAGCAAGCAGTTGCGGAACGCGCCGGCTGATGCCCCCGGCGACCCGCCGACCCTAGTCGATCGGCCCCGGAAAATCCATCGCGGAGGATGGCCCGAGGGTGAGGCCGGACCGGCCGTTCAGCGCCCGCGCCTCGAACGCCCGATCCGCTGCCGCTACTTCGCCTTGACGTCGGCCATCCGCCGGTCAAGCCTCTGGATCGCACGCATCAGCTGGCTGCTTTCCCAGCCCAGGCCGCCGACGGTGGGGGCAAGGCTGAACTTGACCTGGGGCAAGGGCAGCAGGCGCAAACGGACCGAATCGACGACGTAGCTGTCGGACTGGTTGATCGAGACCAGGGTGGTGATCACGGCGCGCTGAGCGTCGGCGACCACGCCGGGATCGCGGCGCTGCCAGCGCGCGAGTTCGCGGTCGATATAGTCGAGGTCGGCGTCGGAGAGATTGCGGATGCGGCCGAATTTCACCGTGACGTCGGGCGGCAGGCCGATGCCGTTTTCGATCTCTTTGACCTTGTATCCGGCGTCGCCGATCATCGCCAGGAACACGGTCTGCTGGTCGCCCTCTTGCAGGTTCCTGATCATCGCCGACGGCGTCGGCGGCGTCACTGCCGAGAACATCGCGCCGAAGCTGTAGCTGACCCAGGTCCAGATTCCGTCAACATAGGCCCCCGCCAGTTCGATCACGCCGCGATCGTCGGTGGGATCGTCGGTGTCGATCTCCACCACCACCGGCGCGGCGTTGGCGGTCGGAGCCACCGGCTGATGCTGGGCCCGGGCCGCGGCCGGGTCACCGATCACGATCGCCGCGGCCAGCACGATGGCTCTCGATAGTCCGGTCATGGTGGCAACCTCCGTCATCGCGAGAAACGCTCCAGGCGAAGGGCGGCGCGGCGCTGCTGGAGGCGCTGGGCCGCCGGCAGCGGGATCAGCCCGCCGTCATCGAGATAGCCGTCGGTGCCCCGCGCCTCCTCGCCGGTCGCCTCGACGATGAACTGGCGCAGGCCGCGCACGACGCCGTTGCCCTCATGATCCCGCATATGGGCACGCTTGACGTAGTAATAGAGGGTGTGCACGCCTTCGTAACTGTCGTTGATGATGGTCTCGGCCGAGGGCAGGATGCCGTTGACAGGCAAAATACGCAGCCGGTCCTGATGGGCCAGCGCGACAAAATAGGGCAGGATGCCGATCGTCCCGGCGGGGCTTTCGGCCAGCGTCTGCGGCAGGATTTCGTCGTAGGCGACGCCGAGATCCACCACCCGGCCGTCGCTCCGCGGCTTGATGCAGAGGCGGACCCGGTCGCGGGCGTCGAAGGTCAGCCGGATCACCGAGAATTTCCGGCAGCCGCCCTGCAGAAAGACGTCGTCGAAGAAGTTGTGGGTGCCGGTGGAGGCGCTGGGCAACAACAGCCGGATTTCGTCGGCGGGCAGGGATTTGTCGATCTCCCGCCAGCGCTGATAGGGGTTGACCACCAGATCCTGGCCCTGCGGCACCTCGGCGGCCACCGCCTGATAAATGATCCTGGGAGTCAGCGCCACCGGCGCATCGACCCGGCGGCCGACGAAGGCCACGGCGCTGAAGCCGATCGGCACCTCAATGATGTCGGCGATCCGGTTCTCCAGGCAACGGTCGAACTCGGACTGGCGGATGCGCCGGGTCGCGGCGACGATGTCGGGGTATTCGCCGCCGATACCGGCGCAGAAACGGGCAAAACCGGCCTGGGTTCCCACCGGTTGGATCTCGGGCTCGGGGATCGTCCAGCGCGCCGCGAGCCGCTTGGCGATGGCAAAGGTGAAGGGTGTCATGCTCTCGGAGCCGGTGACCAGAATGCGCGCCCGCTCGACCCGCCCGCCCGGATGCTCATCGAGCAAGCCGGCCGGAATCTCCTCGGCCCGTACCGAAAGCGCGGCGGCGGCCACCAGGAGAAACGCCGCAACCCTCCCAACAGTCCCCCGCCGCATCGCCGGCCTACCTTTCCAGTCGTGAAACGTCGCGCACCGCGCCGCGGGCGGCGCTGGTGGCCATCGCGGCATAGACCCTGAGCGCCGGAGAAACCACGCGCGCCCTCCCCTCGGCTTTCCACGCCCGTTCGCTGCGGCTGCTGTGGCGGCGCGCCAGTTCGACCTCGGGCACCACCAGACTGAGAGTGCGGCCGGGAATGTCGATCTCGATGCGGTCGCCGGTCTCGACCAGCGCGATCAGGCCGCCTTCCGCCGCCTCGGGCGAGACGTGGCCGATCGAAAGCCCGGAGGTACCGCCGGAAAAGCGGCCGTCGGTGATCAGGGCGCAGGCCTTGCCGAGACCGCGCGATTTCAGATAGCTGGTCGGATACAGCATCTCCTGCATGCCCGGCCCGCCGCGCGGCCCCTCGTAGCGGATGACCACGACGTCGCCAGCCTTGACCGCGCCACCGAGAATGCCGGCCACCGCCGCCTCCTGGCTCTCATAGACCACCGCCGGACCGCTGAAGACCAGGATCGAGGGGTCGACACCGGCGGTCTTGACGATGCAGCCATGCTCGGCAAGATTGCCCGAGAGCACGGCGAGACCGCCATCGAGGCTGTGCGCCCCGGCGAGATTGCGGATCGTGCCCTGGGTGCGATCGAGGTCAAGGGCGGCGTAACGCCTGGACTGGCTGAAGGCGACCGTGCTGATCACGCCGCCCGGCGCCGCCTTGAAAAATTCGTGAACCGCCGGATTGCGCATCACGTCCCACTCGCCGAGCGCGGCGCCCAGGCTGGCGGCGTGGGCCATCGGCACGTCACGGTTGAGAAGATCGGCGCGATCGAGTTCGGCCAGGATGCCGAAGACGCCGCCGGCACGGTGAACGTCCTCAAGATGGGTGTTGGCGTCCGAGGGCGCGACCTTGCACAGGTTGGGCACCTTGCGCGACAGCCGGTCGATGTCGGTCATGGTAAAATCGACCCCGGCCTCGCTGGCTGCCGCCAGCAGATGGAGCACGGTGTTGGTCGAGCCACCCATCGCGATGTCCAGCACCATGGCGTTTTCGAAGGCCTCGAAACAGGCGATCGAGCGCGGCAGCGCGCTCTCGTCGCCGCCTTCGTAATAGCGCCGCGCGAGGTCGACCGCGAGCCGCCCTGCGCGCTCGAAAAGGCCCCGGCGGTCGCTGTGGGTGGCCACGATGGTGCCGTTTCCGGGCAGCGCCAGCCCGAGCGCCTCCATCAGGCAGTTCATGGAATTGGCGGTAAAGAGGCCCGAGCAGGAACCGCAGGTCGGGCAGGCCGAGCGCTCCATCGCCGCGACATCCTCGTCGGCAATGGTGTCGTCGGCGGCGGCGACCATGGCATCGATCAGGTCCAGCGCCTTGGCCTTGCCGCCGATGATGCCGCGCCCGGCCTCCATCGGCCCGCCCGAAACGAACACCGCCGGAATGTTGAGCCGGAGCACCGCCATCAGCATGCCCGGCGTGATCTTGTCGCAGTTGGAGATGCACACCAGCGCATCAGCGCAGTGAGCGTTGACCATGTATTCGACCGAATCGGCGATCAGCTCGCGCGACGGCAGGCTGTAGAGCATGCCGTCATGGCCCATGGCGATCCCATCGTCGATGGCGATGGTATTGAATTCCTTGGCAACCCCGCCCGCAGCCTCAATCTCGCGCGCCACCAGCTGGCCCAGATCCTTGAGATGGACGTGGCCGGGCACGAACTGAGTGAAGGAGTTGGCCACCGCGATGATCGGTTTGCCGAAATCGCCGTCCGTCATGCCGGTGGCACGCCACAGGCTGCGGGCGCCGGCCATGTTACGGCCATGGGTGCTGGTGCGCGAACGATAAGCGGGCACGGGCGGTGTCCTTCCGATGTCCCAAGGTAACTGGTGCGTTACCGCATAGCAGGGAACGGCGGGAGTCTCAAGGCGGGCTTGTGCAAGGCACTCAGTCGGCGGCTTCGGCCTTGGAATGGCCGTGGTCGGGGTTGTGGCCTGCCATTTTTGGTCCTGGCTGAATCGGGGACCGGCCCCATGTGCTTGCCCGACGCCTAGCCTCAGCATCAAGCTCAAGGAATTTGTTCACCATTTCGAGAGCGGCATCAATCTTATTTCCCATTATTACAAGTCAATTTTCATTCATTACACACATGAATTTGACTCGAAGCGCAAATAGCAACAACATACAATAGTATGTAAATAATTACGTTGAAATAATCCACCCGTTCATATAAACTTTACTTCCATTTTTAATCGCACTTGCTAGAAGAAAGGGTTTTCCATGCCTTCGCCGGGAACGACTGCAAAAACTGGGGAAAAATGTCCACAAGGTGGCGTCTGGCATCCGAAGGGCAAGCCTTCTGAAACGAGGGCAATTGGGATCGGAAACACGATGCCTCCCAACGCCGAAGGCGGCAGCCAAATTTGGGTGCTAAAGACTCCTACTGGAGGCTGACAGAAGAACGACGATACCAGTATCAAGGACCAACTTTACCTTCCCGTTCCTCCCCCGCCATCTCCAGCATCCAGTCGGGCCACTCCCCGGTCTGGAAAGCGGGATGGGTCTGGGCGATGGCGATAAGGTCGGGCTCGAGGGCGCCAAGAGCGCCTTCGAGAGCCGCGACTTCGGCCTTCGCCTCCGGAGAGTCCGGGTCGCCGATCAGCCGATCCCAGGCGTCGAAGGCCTGCGTCGCGAGATGATGGTATTGGTCGAAAACCTCGCTCATGGCATCAGCGCCTCTTCGAGAGCCCCGGCGACCCGGTCAACGTCGCCATCGGCCATGCCGGGATAGAGCGGCAGCGACAGCGTGCGGGCGTAATAGCGGGCGGCCCCGGGCAGCGCCGTCTCGCCATAGCGGCGTCGATAGTAGGGCTGCCAGGGCACGGGAATATAATGAACCTGGGAGCCGATCCCGGCGGCGGCGAGTCGCGCCATCACGGTGTCACGGCTGAGCCCGAACGCCTCGAACTCGATCAGCACCGCGTAAAGATGCCAGGCCGCGACCACACCCGGGGTGCGCGCGAGCGGCCGGACCCGGGGCGCCAGCGCCGCCAGCTGCGCATCATAGAGCGCGGCCAGATGGCGCCGGCGGGCGGCGAAGCGCTCGAGCTTGGCCAGCTGGCTGAGGCCGAGCGCGCATTGAAGATCGCAGGCCCGGTAATTGAAGCCCAGGTCCTGCATTTCATAATACCAGGGATGGGGGCGGCCATCGGGGCCGAAGGCCTGGGCGGTCTCGGTGAAACCCTCGGCGGTGCGCACGGTGCCGTGATTGCGCAAGGAGGCCATGCGCGCGGCCAGCGCGGCGTCGTTGGTCGTGATCGCCCCGCCCTCGCCCATGGCCACGGTTTTCACCGGGTGAAACGAAAAGATAGTGAAGTCGGCCCAGCGGCCATCGCCGACCGCACCGCTGATCCCGGGAGCGAAGTCGTAGCGGCTGCCGGCAGCGTGGCAGGCATCCTCGATCACGGCCCAGCCGCGCTGCCGGGCCAGCGCCGACAGCGCCGCCCAGTCCCCGGTCTGACCGGCAAAATCCACCGGCAGCACCGCCTTGACCGGCCCGCCGGCCCGTGCCGCCGCCGCCGCCGCGCTGCCGGCGGTGATCAGGCCGGTGTCGGGCTCGACATCGGCGAACACCACCTCGGCGCCGGCAAAGCGGGCTGCGTTGGCGGTGGCAAGAAAGGTCATGGCGGGACAGATCACCCAGTCGCCCGGCCCGACCCCGGCGGCCAGCACCGCCAGATGCAGCGCCTCGGTGCCGTTGCCACAGACCACGGCGTGCCCGGCCCGGGTGGCGTTTTTCAGTGCCGCCTCGAACGCCGCCACCGCCGGACCGCCGGTCAGCGCCTCACCGCGCAGCACCGCGGTCACTGCGGCGACATCGTCCTCTTCGATCAGATGGCGGCCATAGGGCAGAAACGGCGGCTCCCGGTTCATGGCATCACACCCCGTCCTCAGCCAGGAAACGCTGAAGGCCGGGTTCGTCGAGCCATTGGTCATTGTGATCGGAGGTGTAGCTGAAGCCCTCGGGCACCGGAAGCAGGGCGCCGCCCTCGATCTCGGGCTTGGCCGGCGTCCAGCCCTGGAACGAGGGCATGATCACGAAGTCGCCGCTGGTCTGGTCGATGAAGGTGTGAGGGGCCTCGCTGTCGGTGATCAGAACCTCGTGCAGCTTTTCCCCCGGCCGGATGCCGACGACCCGGATCGGCAGTTGCGGCGCCATCGCCGCCGCCAGTTCGGGAATCCGCATGCTGGGAATCCGCGGCACGTAGATCTCGCCGCCGGTCATGCGCGTCATCGCCTGAAGCACGAAGGCCACCCCCTGGGGCAGCGTGATCCAGAACCGGGTCATGCGCGGGTCGGTGACCGGCAGATGATCGGCGCCCTCGGCGATCAGCCGGCGGAAGAACGGCAGCACCGAGCCGCGCGAGCCCAGCACATTGCCGTAGCGGACGATGGAAAAGCGGGTCGGCAGCTTGCCGGCCAGATTGTTGGCGGCGACGAAGACCTTTTCCGCCGCCAGCTTGCTGGCGCCATAGAGATTGATCGGGCTGACCGCCTTGTCGGTGGAGAGCGCGACCACCCGCTTCACCTTGGCATGGAGCGCCGCCTGAACCACGTTCTGGGCGCCGATGATGTTGGTCTGGATGCACTCGAAGGGATTGTATTCGGCGATCGGGACATGCTTCAGCGCCGCGGCGTGAACGACATAGTCGATGTCCTGCATCGCCATCTCCAGGCGCTCCAGGCTGCGGACATCGCCGATGAAGTAGCGCAAAAAGGGATACTTCGCGACCGGGAAGCGCTGCTCCATCTCGTACTGTTTCATCTCGTCGCGGGAGAAGATCACGAGGCGCCGGGGCTTCCAGCGCTTGCAGATGGTGGCCGTCATCGCCTTGCCGAACGAACCGGTGCCGCCGGTGATCAGGATCGTCTTGCCGTTGAGCGACCAGTTGCCCAACGCCCCGTCCTCAGCCTCGCCCGACTGGTTCAAATCCCGCACCATCCCGCCGCCCCCGCCATGACCGCCAGTCCGCCGACCCCGATGCCCGGCTCCCGACGCCGGGAGTGTACCCTCATCGGCGCCCGGCATCACGTCCGATTTGAACCGGGAGCGCCGCTGGCCTAAGGTGTCGCGGCGGCCAAACCTCAGGGAGCCTGCCGATGACCCGATTTCTGGCCCGCCGCCTGTTGCAGGCGCTGGCGGTGCTGGCGGTGATGAGCTTCATCGTCCACGGCCTGATCGGCCTGATGCCCGGCGATCCCATCGACCTCATGATCAGCGGCAATCCCCGGCTGACCGCCGCCGACGCCCAGCATCTGCGCACCCTTTACGGCCTCGATCTGCCGCTCTGGCAGCGCTATCTCAACTGGCTGGCCGCCCTCGCCGGGGGCGATCTCGGCTATTCCCGCCTTTATCATCAGCCGGTCGCCGAGGTTCTGCTGCCCCGGCTCGCCAACACCCTGCTGCTGATGGGCAGCAGTCTGGTGCTGGCGCTGGCCGTTGCGGTGCCGGCCGGGGTGCTGGCGGCGCGCCGGGCCGGAAGCGCCCTCGATACCGCGATCAACCTCGCCTGCTTCGCCGGCATCTCGCTGCCGCCGTTCTGGCTGGCGCTGGTGCTGATGCTGGTGTTTGCCGTCGGGCTGGGCTGGCTGCCCGCCGGCGGCATGGGCAGCGCCGCTCACATGGTGCTGCCGGTGGCCACGCTGACCCTGGCCGGCATCGCCGGCTACACCCGCTATGTCCGGGCCGCGATGCGCGAGGTCCTGCACCACGACTACATCCGCACCGCGCGCGCCAAGGGCCTGACCGAGAGACGGGTCGTCTGGTGTCACGCCCTGCCCGGCGCGCTCATTCCGGTGGTGACGATCATCGGCCTGGAGTTCGGCGGCCTCTTTTCCGGCGCCCTGATCACCGAGACCATGTTCGGCTGGCAGGGCATGGGCAAGCTGATCTACGATTCGATCATGGGCAACGACACCAACGTCGCCCTGGTCACCCTGCTGCTGGCCACCGCCATGACCCTGCTGGGCAACCTGCTCGCCGATCTCGCCTATGCCGAGCTGGACCCGCGGATCGGGTACGAGAACCGGCATTGAGCCCGGATTCCGCCGACGAGGCACCTTCGGACGCGACGGCGGCGGATGCCGGCCGGAGCAAGAGATGCTAGGCTGATCGTAGCCGCCCCCGGTCAGTCCGGTTATCCATCCGGTCCAGAGAGAGTCGCCGCCCCGATGCTCCTCGTCGCCCTCCGCCGCCACCCGATCGCCATCGCCAGCGCCCTGGTCCTCCTCGCCCTCGCCGGGTTGGCCCTGGCGGCGCCGCTGATCGAGGCCGGGCTTGGGATCGATACCGGCAGCCTCAATCTTCTCGAGCGCTTCGCCGGTCCCTCCGCCGCCCACCCGCTGGGCACCGACGAACTGGGCCGCGATATGCTGGCCCGCCTGCTCGAGGGCGGGCGGGTCTCCCTCTTCGTCGGGGTGACGGCGGCGCTGACCGCGGCGCTGCTGGGCACGGCGGTCGGACTGCCCGCCGGATATTTCGGCGGCCGGCTCGACGAGGTCCTGATGCGCCTTACCGACGGCGTGATCGCCCTGCCCCTGCTGCCGCTGCTGATCGTGCTCGCGGCGGTGTCGCCCGAGAAGCTCGGCCTGGGCGGCGCCGATCCTCAGCGGCTCGGCCTGATGCGCATCGTGGTGCTGGTGGCGCTGGTCGGCTGGACCACGGCGGCCCGGCTGGTCCGGGGCACGACCCTGGCCACCCGCCGCCTCGACCACATCCGTTCGGCAGAGGCGCTGGGCGCCGGAGCCGTCCGCATCATGCTGGTCCACATCCTGCCCAACATCGCGGCGCCGCTGGTGGTGGCGACCACGCTCTCGGTCGGCAACGTCATCCTGCTCGAATCGGTGCTGAGTTTTCTTGGCCTCGGCATCCAGCCGCCGCTGCCCAGCTGGGGCAACATGCTGACCAATGCCCAGGAGATGATCACGACGGCGCCGATGCTGGCGGTCTGGCCCGGCCTCCTGATCTTCGTCACGGTGCTGGCCTGCAACCTGCTCGGCGACGGCCTTCAGGACGCCCTGGATCCGCGGGGTGACCGCCGCCGCCGATGACGCCGGGCGCCATCGCGCCATATCTTTGCTTGCGCCCCGGCTCCGGGCAGCCTATCAGCCAGGGACCGTCACCCCGTTGCAGGAGGAAAACCCGCCATGAGCGACCCGGTCTATAAGAAAATCGAAATCGTCGGCACCTCGTCGGTCAGCGTCGAAGATGCCATCGCCAACGGCGTCGCCGCGGTGGTCAAGACCGTCGATGGCAAGGCCGACTGGTTCGAAGTCCAGGAAGTCCGCGGCCACATCACCAACGGCAAGCCCTCCCAGTACCAGGTGGTGCTGAAGGTCGGCGTCCATATCGCCTGAGCCATGACCAACCCAACCGACACCGCCGCCGACGGCGAGCGCATCGCCAAGCGGCTGGCCCGGGCCGGACTGTGCTCGCGCCGCGACGCCGAGAAGTGGATTCTCGAAGGCCGGGTGTCGGTTAACGGCACCGTGCTGACCAGCCCGGCGCTGGTGGTGCGCGAAGCCGACGTCATCGTGGTCGACGGCAAGGCGATCGCCGAGCCGGAGCCGCCGCGACTCTGGCGCTACTACAAGCCCTCGGGGCTGGTCACCACCGCCCGCGACGAAAAGGGCCGGCCGACGGTGTTCGAGCGTCTGCCGGCCGAATTGCCGCGGGTGATCTCGGTCGGGCGGCTCGATCTTACCACCGAGGGTCTGCTGCTGCTGACCAACGATGGCGAGGTCGCGCGCTATCTGGAACTGCCGATCACCGGCTGGGCCCGGCGCTACCGGGTGCGGGTGCACGGCTCGGTCGACCCGGTCGCCCTGGCCGGGCTGGCCAAGGGACCAACCATCGAGGGCGTAACCTACGGCCCGGTCGAAGCGGTGCTCGACCGCCAGCAGGGCAGCAACGCCTGGCTGACCGTCACCCTTCGCGAAGGCAAGAATCGCGAGATCCGCAAGGTCATGGAATCGCTGGGACTGACGGTCAACCGCCTGATCCGCATCGCTTATGGGCCGTTCCAACTCGGCAAGCTGCCCGAGGGCGAGGTCGAGGAGGTGCCGAAGCGGGTGCTGAAGGACCAGTTGGCCCGCTTCTTCGCCAAGGGCGCCGACGCCGGCGGCGGCGCGGCGGTCAAATCCTCGGGCGGCAGCGCGATCAAGAAGCCGTCCGGCGGCAGTCCGGCTGGAAAAGCCCGGGGCGGCGCAGCCGCGGGAAAACCCCCGGGCGGCGCAGCCACGGGACCCGCCGATGCGCGTCATCGCCGGTAGCCATCGCGGACGGCGGCTTGAAGCCCCGCCGGGAGACGCCGTCCGCCCCACCGCCGGCCGCATCCGCGAGGCGGTGTTCAATATCCTGGCCCATGGCGGCTGGGGGCCTGAGGGCGGCTCGGCGCTGAGCGGCGCCCGGGTGCTCGACGCCTTCGCGGGCTCGGGCGCGCTCGGGCTGGAAGCGCTGTCGCGCGGCGCCGCCGTCTGCACCTTCCTCGACAAGGACGCCGCGGCGCTCGACTGCGCCCGCCGCAACGTCGCCCTGCTCGGCGAAGCAGCCAGAGCCACCCTGATCCGCGCCGACGCCCTGAGGCCGCCACCGGCCGGCCTGCCCGCGACCCTGGCCTTTCTCGACCCGCCCTATGGCCGCGATCTGCCCGGCCCGGCGCTGACCGCGCTCGCCGAGCAGCGCTGGTTCGCCGCCGGGGCGCTGATCGTGCTCGAAACCGCCAGCCGCGACGCGCCGCCATCTCTACCGTTTTGCGAAATTCTCGACGAACGCCGTTATCGCCTGACTAAAATTTATTTCCTTCGCTTCCGAAATGAATAAAGTGCTCTCTGGGCATAAATATCTGAGCGGACCGCCTTGTCTGAGCCGCCGCCGGCTCTAGGTCTCTCGCTGATGCGAAGACGCGGCGGGAGATGGAATCATGGTCACCGGCGAGATTTCGGCATGGCGCCAACTGGAGCGGGCGATGGCCAGGCTGGACGCGGAACAGCGGAGACTGGCGCAATCGGTCGCCGGTTTCCGGGACAATCTCACCACGCTGAGAACCGGCATCGACCGCCTCGAAAGCACGGTCGGCCAGTACCAGGACCGGCTGGAAACGGTGCAGAGCCAGGCCGGCACGCTCGGCGCGAAATCACGCAAACTGGCGAAAACCATGGACGGCTATCTGGCCCGGCATGGCGGCGCCGTAATCGCCCCGGCCCCGGCCGCCGACACCACAACCGAGCGCGGCAGTCGGGCGGCCTAACCGGCGGCGCCGGCCCGCCGGCTCAGGCCCTCAGCAAATCCACAAAACGGCGGATATCGGCGAGATCGGCCCGGAGTGCGACCCTACGGCGGGTCGCCTCGTGGTCCTCGCCCCAGCGCTCGATCTGGTAGCTCTCGTGAAGCTGCGAGGCATCGAAGGCCGCCGCCGCGTCGATCCGACCCTCGACCAGCGCCAGCGCCAGCACCAGTGAACCGCAACCGCTGGTCGCGGTCTGCAAGGCGGTCAGATGCCAGATGTCATAGCCCGCCACCACCGCCGCCAGTGCCCGGCAGGCGCCCGCCGGCTGCTCGCGCGGCATCACCCCGACCACGACATGAAGCACCGCATCATAGCGCAGCGCTGCCCAATCCAGCAGCGGCTGCCAGATGTGGGTCTCGCGCGCCACCAGATCCGCCGGATGATCGACGCGGTAGCATAAGAGGTCGGTCCCGGCGTAGGCCGCGACCTGGCCGACCACCGTTTCGCGGTGCTTCGTGGTCAGATCGAGGGCTGTACTGCTAAGCGCCATCAGCGGCATGGTCCCGGGGCGGACCTCCTCGTCCTGCGCCTGCCACTCGGCGGCAATCGCCTCGGCCAGGGCGCGACCGGGCAGGATCATCGGCGCCTTGGCCGGCGTGCGCACCGCCCGGCCATCGAGCAGAACCTGAAAGCCGCCCTCGGCCGCTCCCACCGACGCCTCGTTGTAAAACCGCTTCATCGCCCCCCGCTGCCTCTCTCTGCCGGCTGCCTGCCTACCGGTTGATGGAGTGGGTGATCGCACGCCCGACGTCGTCAAGCAAGCCGGTGATGCCGCGCAGCGGGTCCAGCGCCGCCAGCCCGCGCACCTGGGCCTGCGCCGCCGCGGCTCCCGGACAGGGATTGGCCACCCCGGTGCCGATACTGACGAAGGGCAGCATCAGGGCCAGGGGATTGAGTTCCCCGATGGCCAGGGCGATGCCGGCGGCGGCGCCCTTGGCCAGACCCATGGCGTCGGGCGCGGCGCCATAATTGGTCAGGCTGCCGGCAACCCGCATCCGGGTCGCAAGGCTGATCAGGCTCGGATCCTTGGGCCGGGGATCGAGCCGCAGATCAAAGCGCTCGCTGGCCAGATTGATCTCGCCGGTGCCGGTGACAGTGATCTTGCCGGTATCGATCAACAGGCGGTCGACCGCGGCCAGCCCGTCCTTGAGCTTGAGCCGGGTGACCAGACAATTGAGATCGGTGCGATCGCCCGACCGGTCGGCCCAGGGCATGATCGAGGCCACGAGGTCGCTGGCGATCAGATCGAAATGACGCACCGGCAAGGTGCCCTGGCCGATGGTCATGCGCGCGGCGCCGTCAGCGTGGGCAAGCAGCGCCCGCGGGCTGTCGCCCTCGCCGGTGAGGTCGAACTCGAGCGCCATCGGCCCGGTCGGCCACTGGCTCATGCCGAGGGCCGGCAGCAGCTGTTCGGACGCAAGGCCGTCGCCGCTGCCCCAAAGATGGACCCGGGCCGGCCGGGCCCGGGCATCGGCCTCGAGGTGCAGATCCAGCCGGCCCTCGGCCAGCCGGGCCCGGAACGGCAGCGCCCGCAGCCGGCCCTCGGTCAGCTCAAGGGTGGTGTCGATGTCGAAGAGGTCGAGCGGCCGGACGACGAAGCGTCCGACCCGCAGCTCGAGCCGGCCGTCAAGGGCGGTCAGGGCGGCGAAGGGCAGCGGCCGGGGATCGAACAGCCGGTCGTCGGCCGGCGCGGCCGGGGCCGGCGGGCCGGCGCCAACCAGATCGGCGCGGCTGAACAGCCGGCTTTGCAGCTGACCCTCGAGGCGCGGCCGGGCACCGCCGGTGGTGATCGTCAGCTGGCCGACGGCATCGCTGACCCCGAGATGGGCCTTGAGCCCGGCAAGGCGGTAATGGCCCCAGCCGCCAGAAAAGCGCCCCGAAAGCCGGTAGGGACCGAGCGCCGGCAGGTCGCCCTGCCCCAGCACCGGCGTCAGCGAGGCCAGCCGCAACCCGGCGACGGCGGCGGTGACGTCGACAATCATTTCGCTCATCGGCCGATCGACGGTGCCCCTGGCCTCAAGGATGGTGCCGGCGCCAGCCAGCCGGAGCGCCAGCGGCCACAGCGAACGGTCGTTGATCAGGTCGGCGTAGCGGCCGCCGGTCAGGCTGCCGGTGAAGGGCGTGCCGAAATAGTCGCCGCCGATGGCCACCGTGAACGGCCGGTTGAGCGGCAGCGCCACCGCAGCCTCGCGAATGCCCAGCCGGAGCGTGCGCCCGGCACCGGCATCGACATAGAACAGCCGCGAATTGAACAGCTCCAGGCTGTCGATGTCCGGCGGCTCGTAGCCCGTGGGCGGCGGCTTGACCGCGGTTTCGGCATTCCACCAGTTGACCCGGCCGTGGCGGTCGCGCTCCAGGTAAAGATCGGCGCCATAAAGGGCGAGCCGGAGCAGGCGGTTGCGGTGAACCAGGAGATCGATCGGCGAGAAGCCGATCTCGACCCGCCCGATCCGCGCCATCTCGGTGCGCTCCGACCAGGGCGGATTGGCGATCCGGACATCGGCGGCGATCGCGGTCGGCAGCGGCGTCAGGGCGAAACGCAGCGGGCCGTCGATCGAGACCACGAGGCCGGTCGCCTGCTCAACCGCAGCCACGATATCGCGCCGGTAATCGTTGGCGTTGAGATACCAGAGAAAGACCCCGACGGCGGCAACCAGCGCCACCGCCAACGCACCCACCGCCTCGACCCAGCGGATCAGCCGCCGCGTGATCGGCGTCATTGCCGGTCGTCCAGAAGATCGACCACCGCCAGCGCCATCTCGGCCGGACTGTCGACGACGCGCCGCGCCCCGGCCCGGGCCAGTTCGGCCGCACCATGATAGCCCCAGGAGACCCCGATCGCCGGCACCCCGGCCCGCCCGGCCATCTCGATGTCGAGCGGCGAGTCGCCGATCACCACGGCATCGGCGACGGTCGAGCCGCTGTCGGCCAGCGCCCGCAGCACCATCTCGGGATCGGGCTTGCCCGGACAGTGGTCGGCGGTCTGCAGGGTGACGAAGGCTCCGGTCAAGCCGTGATGATCCAGCACCGCCGCCAGCCCCCGCCGCGACTTGCCGGTGGCGACGCCGAGAGCAAAGCCACGGGCGCCCAGGGCGGCCAGGGCCTCGCGCATCCCGGCGACCAGCGGCTCGGCGGCGGACTGATGGAACGGTGCCGGCTGGTAATAGGCCGAGCGATAGAGCCCGGCCAGCCGTTTGATCAGCCCGTCCTCGGCCCCGGGCAGCAGCGCCGCGATCATCTCGGTCGGCGCAAGCGCGGCGACCCGGCGCACCAGCGCGGGATCGGGGTCGCCCAGCCCGAGCGCCCGCCAGCCCCGGGTCATGGCCGTGATGATCGCGTGCTGGCTGTCGACCAGCGTGCCATCACAGTCGAACAGAACCAGTTTCAAGGACCCAGCCGACATCCGGACGCCAAGGGGGTGAGGTTCGGCCACCGTCAGGCCGCAACCCGGCCTACAATATCCTTAAGGCGAGGAAGGGCACAACACCGCCCGTGGTCGCAGCGCCGCGCGCGGCTAGGCCCTGTTGACAAAGCGGGTTCCCAAGCGCGCCCGGTTATGATTCAACGCTGGTCTTTGCGGAGACCTGGGCATGCGTGGCGATCTGACCGACGTCGAATGGGGCATCGTTGGGCCGTTGTTGCCCTCGGAGCGCGGGCGCGGGTGTCGCCCCTCTCATGACAACCGGCGCTTTTTCAATGGGATGCTCTATGTGCTGCGGGTCGGCTGCCCCTGGCGCGACATGCACGGGCGCTATGGCAAATGGAACTCGGTTTATGTCCGCTTCCGGCGCCGGGCCGAACAAGGTGTTTGGGACGCCTTGCTGGATACACTGGCGGGGCTCGGGTTGACCGACGACTGGCAGCACATGATCGACAGCACCGCCGTCCGGGGCCACAGTCAGGCCGCCGGCGCAAAAGGGGGACTCGCAAGGAGGGCTTTGGTCGACGCCGCGGCGGCTTTACGAGCAAAATCCACGCCCGCGCGGACGGTCAGGGACGCCCTCTCGGCTTCACCCTGACCGGCGGCGAAGTCTCCGATTACGACGAGGTCGAACCTCTGATGG
>JBAXPR010000002.1:0-89836 GCA_037132135.1 Rhodospirillaceae bacterium | reverse complement strand
CTCCCCTGCCCGAGCCGGCCAAAGCCGAGCCGCCAAAGCCGGCGGAAGCCGCGCCGGCCCCGCCGCCCGCGCCCGCCGCAGAAGCCAAGCCGGCCGCGCCACTCGAGGCCAAGCCGGCCCCCGCGGCGACCCCCGTTGTCACGGCCAGGCGCGCGACCTTCCGGGTCACCCTGACCCATACCAACGGCCGGGCCGGGCCAGCCAAGGAGGCCGCGGTGGTCCGGGTGGTCACGCCCCGGGATGTGCTGATCAGGACCGGCGCGTCCAAAGGCCGGTGGTTTGAGGTCGACATCCTGGGCGCCACCGGTCCGACCGCCCGGGTCTGGGTTCACGAAACGGTGATGGTCGAGATCAAATAGCGGGACGGCGGCCCAGCTCCCGGCTTCGCTGTAAAGTGGCCGGGACACGGCCAGGCCGGCGGCGCGAAACGATCCCGGCGCGCCGAACTCAGCCGGCCAGTTCGCGGGCGCGCCGGCTGGCGGCGGCGACGGCGCGGTCAAGCAAAGGCTGGAGGCCGTCTCCGGCCATCAGCACCTTCAGCGCCGCCTCGGTGGTGCCGCCCGGGCTGGTGACGTTGCGGCGCAGCGTGGCCGCGGGCTCGATCGAGCGGTGGGCCAGTTCGCCCGAACCGGCAACGGTGGCGCGGGCGAGGCGCATCGCCAGCTCCTCGGGCAGACCGGCGTTGACCCCGGCCGCGGCCAGCGCCTCGATCAGCAGGAAGACATAGGCCGGGCCGCTGCCCGAGACTGCGGTCACCGGGTCGATCAGCGCCTCGTCGAGGATCCAGGCGACATCACCGACCGCACGCAGCAGCATCTCGCAGCGGTCGCGCTGATCGTCGCTGGTGGCGGCGTTGGCACAGGCGACGGTGATGCCGCGCCCGACCGCGGCCGGCGTGTTGGGCATCGCCCGGACCACCGCCGCGGCCGGGGCCAGTTGCTGCTCGAACCAGCCGATCGGCTTGCCGGCGGCGATGCTGAGAAACACCGTGCCCGGGCCGACGAAGCGCCGGTAATCGGGCACCACGCCGCCCAGCACCTGGGGCTTGACCGCGAAGACCACGACATCGGGGGCGAGGCGCGAGGGCAGCGCATCGGCACCGGCACAGCGCAGCACCCGCTCATGGCCGGCGGTGGCGCCGAAATCATTGGGCTCGACCACCACCACCCTTGCCGCCGAGCCGGCAGCCAGCCAGCCGTCGAGCAGGGCACCGCCCATCTTGCCGCAGCCGACCAGAAGCAGGGAGAGGGGAAGGGCCACCGGAGTCAGGCCTCGCCAACGGTATCGAGCAGGGCGGCCGAGACCGCCTCGGCCGGAGTCTTGCCGCCCCAGATCACGAACTGGAAGGCGGGATAGAAACGCTCGCACTCCGAGAGGGCGATCTCGACCAGATCTTCAAGCTGCTCGACGCTGGCGCCATGGGGACCGCGGAGCAGGGTGGTCTGACGGAACATCGGCGTCTGCTCTTCCGAGCAGACATCGAAATGGCCCAGCCACATCCGGGTGTTGACCTCGGCCAGCAGTTCATGGACCACGGCGCGGCGGTGACTCTGGACCTTCATGTCGAACTGGCAGGAAAACTGCATGGCGCTGAGGTCCTGCTGCCACACGAAATACAGCCGGTAGTCGCACCAGCGGCCGCCGATCTCGACCACCATCTCGTCGTCGCTGGAGCGGTCGAACGGCCACTCGTTGGCGGCGACAATTTCCTCGACGATATCGAGCGGGTTGTGTGTCGCCTTCGCGGTTTCGAGCGCCGCTATCGACATGCGCATCCTCCCCAAACCGATATCTTGTGGTTTACGCTCGAGTAACCACCACCGCCCGGACGGTGCCAGAAGGGCTTCCGCCGTGCAACAGGATTTCGCGCGCCGTCATGAAAGCTTCGCATGATCCGTAACTTAGGCGTTCAGGACCTGGATGGCGGCGAGACGGGCTTCAAGCAGCGCCACCCGCTCGGCCAGCGCCTCCTGCTCGAGCCGGGCCTTGACCGCCATCTCCTTCACCGCCTCGAATTCCTCGCGGCCGACGACATCCATCTGGCTGAGCACGCGCTCCAACTGCTGCCGGATCTGCGCCTCGACCTCGCCGCGCAGACCGCTGAGCGCACCGAGTGCACCGCCGGCCACCTTCGCCAGATCGTCGAGAAGCTTGTTTTCCACCTGCATCGGCATCCGTCCTCTTCGGCCCGCCGGGAGTATGGCGGCATCACGCCGCTCTTGCAACGCCCATATCCCCGTCCGCCGGTCCCGGCAGCTCAGCGCCCTTCGCGCCGCCAGGCCAGCGCCAGCGCGCCCAGCGCCAGCACCAGCAGCAGCGGCGGCGGCAGCAGCGGCGTTTGCCGGCTGCCGGTGACGATGCTGGCGCCGTTGGCGGTCAGGCCGAGCCAGCCCGGGCCGGCGCTGGCCCGGCCGGGTGCCGGGCGACGGATCTCGGGCAGCCTGCCCTTGCCGTCGGCCAGCCAGAGCATCGCGCCACCGGTGGCGACGGTGACCGCCTTGAGCGGCTCGGGACTGGTGCGCAGATCGGCAAATTCGCGGCTGGCGCCGGCACCGACCAGCGCGACCGCCTGATGGTCGCCATCCGACAGCCGATAGAGCCCGGGCGCGCCGGCCGCAATCTCGGCGCGGGCGACGCCGGCGTTCTCGTCACCAAGACTGAGGGTTTGCGGCTCCCCGTGCGGCGGGGTCAGGATCACCGGCCGGGCCGAGGGCCGCAGGCTGCGGCGCTCAATGATCAGGCGACGACCGTCCACGCGGGCGCGAAGTTCGTCCTCTTCGAGTTCCGGTTCCTTCATCAGCCAGTGGGCGAGACGGCGCAGCAGTTCGGCCTGAGGACCGCCGCCCTCGAAGCCGCGCGACCACAGCCAGATCTGGTCCGCCGCCAGTTGCGCCACCCGGCCCTCGCCCACCCGGTCGAGGATCAGCAACGGCCGCTGCTGGGCGCCGGTCATGACCACGGTGCCGCGATTGACCGCCAGATCCGCCTGTCTCAGCCATCGCCCCCAGCCGGGCGCGCCCGGGCCGGCGAGACCGGCGGTGACCGGATGGCGGCGGCCGAGGTCGGTCAGGGTCGGCAAAAAGGGCTGCTCCAGCACCCGGCCAACCGGCTGGCCGGGCAGCACCGTACCCAGTGGCGTGCCGCGCAGCCCGAGGCCCCCGCCAAGCCCGGCCCCGCCCACCTCGAGCAGCGCCCCGCCCTTGCGGACATACTCGGCGATGGCGTCGAGGTAATGGAGCGGCAGCACGCCGCGCTGGCGATAGCGGTCGAAGATGACGAGATCGAACTCCGGCAGCTTGACCTCAAACAGCTCGCGGATCGGAAACGGGATCAGCGACAACTCGCGCAGCGGCGTGCCATCCTGCTTGTCGGGCGGGCGCAGAATCGTGAAGTGGACCAGATCCACCGCCGGGTCGGACTTCAAGACGTTGCGCCAGATGCGCTCGCCGGCGTAGGGCTCGCCCGAGACCAGCAGCACCTTGAGGCGGTCGCGTACGGCGTTAATCGCCAGCCCGGCGCGGTTGTTGAGCAGCGTGAGTTCGCGCGCGGCCGGCGCGACGCCGAGTTCGACCACGGTCTGGCCGCCGTGGCCGGGCGTGATCTCAAGGGGAACCTCCCGGCCCACCGGCACGATCAGGCTGCGCTCCGGCCCGCCGTCCTGGCGCAGGGTGACGAGAGCCTCCGCACTCTGGGGCTGCGGCAGGTCGGTGACCCGGATGCTGAGCCGGGCCGGCTTGCCGACGAGGCCGTAGGACGGCGCACGGACGATCTCAAGCCGCCGGTCGGCCTCGTCACGCTCGCCGGTCAGCAGGGTATGCACCGGGCCAAAGGCCCGCGCCGCCGCCGGGTCGACCGGAACATCGTGGACCTGTCCGTCGGTGAGGAGAATGACCCCGGCGCGCTGACGCCGGGGCAGATCCGCGACGGCGCGCTCCAGAGCCTCGAACAGCCGGGTTTCGCCGGCCTCGGCGCCGCCAGCCCGAACCACCCGCAGTTCGAGGTCCGGGAACGCCGCCAGTTGCTGCTGCAACCCGGCCAGCGCCTGATCCGCCCGCGACGCCCGGCTGCCCAGCGACTGGCTCGGCGACTGATCGAGCACGATCACCGCGGTGTCCTTCACCGGCTCGCGCCGCTCGCTGACCAGCGACGGGTTGAGCAGCCCGGCCGCCAGCGCCAGCAGCGCCGCCAGGCGCCAGCCGGCGCCGCGCGCCCGCAGCGTCAGGCCATAGCCGGCGGCCAGCAGCGCCAGCGCCAGCGCCGGGCCGAGCAGCGGCCAGGGCAGCAGGGGGGCAAGGGAAAGGGCGTGGCCGCTGGTCATCGCCCCAGCCTTTCCAGAATTGCCGGCACATGGACCTGATCGGTCTTGTAGTTGCCGGTCAGGGCGTAAATCACCAGATTGACCCCGAAGCGGTAGGCGATCTCGCGCTGGCGCTCGCCCCCGGGCATGGCGTGGAGCGGCCGGCCCTGGCCGTCGGCCGCCCAGGCCCCGGCCCAGTCGTTGCCACCGACCACCACCGAAGAAACACCGTCGAGCCGCCCTTCGCCGCCGGCCTCGACCCAGACCTCACCACCGCCGTTGCGGCCGGGAAAGTCGCCAAGCAGGTAAAACGCCCGGCCGAGGGCGTGATCGCCCGGAACCGGAGTCAGCGGCGGCAGGTCCAGCCCCTCGCAGAGCCGGCTTAACGCCCCGGAATCGGGACCATCGAAGAGAATCAGGCCGCCCTGGCCGAGATAGCCGCCGACCCGGCGCCGCGACGCCGCCGACAAGGGCGCCGCCCCGGCCGGCACCGGCCAGTAAAGCAGCGGAAACACCGCGAGTTCGCTGCGCTCGGGGTCAACCGCAGCGACGCCGCCGACATCGACCGCGGTGCGCCGGACCAAAATCTGCGCCAGCGCTTCCAGCCCGGCCCGGCTGGTGGCGTCGAGCCCGGGGTCGCCGGTTTCGACATAGGCGAGCCAGGTCCGCGCCGCCGCCTCGGCAGTGATGTCGCCGCTGGCGTCCGGCGCCGGGGGGCCGGCGGCCAGCGCCGGACCGGCGGTGGCCAGCACTGCCAGCAGAAGCCCGGCGAGGCCGCGGAGACGCAGCCCGACCAACAGATCGGCCACCAGCAGCAGCAGCGCCGCCAGCAGCAGCGGCGGCTCCAGATCGGTTTCGCCGCCGCCGGCCCGATCGCCACGCGCCAGCCCGGGCGGCAGCGGCAGCGGGGCCAGCGCCGCGATCCCGGCCCCGAGGTTGAGGGCGCGGCGGGCCTCGGCGGTGCCATAAAAGCCGGGCGGATGACTAGGGCCGGCGATGGTGCCGGCGAACGCCGCGGCGGCGATCGGCCGCGCCGTCGGCGGCGGCTCGCCCGGCCGGCCCAGCCCGTCGAGGGTTTCGAGAGCGGCGAGGTCACCCGCCCCGCTCTCGCCGCCGACCCCGGCGCTGAGCGCGACCAGACGGCGCAGCAGATCGAGGTAAAGGCCGGAGAGCGCGAGGGTCGACCATTCGGGACCGGCGGTGGTGTGGACGAGCACGATGGAGCCCTGGCGCCGGCGCAGCCCGGTGATCAGCGGCGTGCCGTCGGCCAGCCGGGCCCAGCTGCGGGCGGCGGTGTCGGGGCCGGGCTCGGCCAGCACCTGCCGGCTGACCGTGACCTCGGGCGGCACCGCAAGGCCGGCAAATGGCCCGCCGGCCTCGAAGGGCGCCAGCCCGGCCGGCTTCTCCCAGGTCAGGGCACCGCCCAGCACCCGCCCGCCCGGCCGCAGCCGCACCGGCAGCAGCGCGTCGGGGGCCTGAGCCAGCCGGGGGCCGGCAAAGCGCAGCAGCAGGCCGCCGCGGCTGACCCAGTCCCCGAGCGCGGTCGCCTCTGCCTCCGCCAGAGCCCCGACATCGGCCAGGATCAGCACCGCCCGTTCGGAGGCCAAAAGATCGCCCAGGCCGCCGCGCCGGACCTCGGCGAACGGCGCCAGCGCCTGCTCAAGATAATGGAGATCGCTCAGCAGGGGCTGAGCCGCGTTCTCGCCCCGGCCGCTGACCAGCCCGACCGGCCGCCGCCGCCAGCGCTCATCGAGCAGCACCGTCGCCCCCGCCCCCGCCTCCCCCTCAAGGCTGGCGCGCACCGCCTGATTGCGCACCTCGCCCGGCACGGTGAAAACTGCCCGCGCCGTCAGCGCACCGGCGGCAAAGCGCGCGGGCTCCCGGGCCAGCAACCGGCCATCGCCCGCCAGCAGCCGCACCTCGGCCACCTGCTCGCCGGCGCCGCCGGCACGCAGCACCGGCACCGCCAGCGCCGCACCCTCGGCCAGCGGCGGCCGCAGCAGCAGCGCCGGCGGCGCCGGCCGCACCATCTCGAGCACGCCGCCGGACCGGCGGAACCAGTCGATCAGCGGCGCGGCGCCGGCGTCACCAAGCCCATCGCAGAGCCAGACGCCATGGTGGCGACCGGGCAGGGCCAGCGCCTGGAGCGCCGTCAGTGCCGCCCGCCGGTCAACCGGCCAGGGCTTGGGCTCCAGCCCCTGCAGGCGGCGCCGGGCCTCGGCTGGCGGCAGCGGCCCGACGGCCAGCGGCGCCGGCGCCGTGGTCGCGATCACCACCGGCCGGTCTTCACGCTCGGCCCGGGCCAGCAGCCCCGACAGCGCCCGCAGCCGGGCCGGCCAGCCGGCGGCGGCCGACCAGCCGTCGTCGATCACCAGCACCAGCGGCCCGCTGCCCGGCAGCGCCGCCACCGGATGCCAGAGCGGCCCGGCCAGACCCAGGATCAGGAGCAGCGCGATGGCCAGGCGGAGCGCCAGCAGCCAGGGCGGCGTCCCGGCGGGAGTTTCCTCCCGCGCCGTCAGATCCCGCAGCAGGCGCAGCGCCGGAAAGGGCACCAGCCGGGGCGCAGGCGGCGTCAGGCGCACCAGCCACCACAGCGCCGGCACGGCGAGGGCGCCACCGAGCATCCAGGGCGTGGTAAAGGCGAGCGGACCCAAGGTCAGCATGGAACGGGCACCCGAATGGCGGCAGGCCGCTTTGTCATAGAGCGGATTGCGACGGAACGGAATCGTTCCGTGACGCCGATCGCCCCCGAACGACCCGAAGAGGGCGGCCACCCCCTTGTTCCCGGACGCGGGATCGACGACACTCGGGCCGATGTCCGCGCCGCTCCCGCCTCCCGCCACCTTCACCCGCCGCATCGCCCTCCCCGACCCGGAGGCGACGGAACGGCTGGCGGCCGCGCTGGCGCCGCTGCTGCGACCGGGCGATGTCGTCGCCCTCGGCGGCGACCTCGGCGCCGGCAAGACGACGCTGGCGCGGGCGCTGATCCGCAGCCTCGCCGCCAACCCCGAGGAGGAGGTGCCGAGCCCGACCTTCACCCTGGTCCAGAGCTACGAAACCCCGGCCGGGCCGGTCTGGCACTTCGACCTCTACCGCCTCGCCGGTGCCGACGAGATCGAGGAACTGGGCTGGGATGAGGCGCTCGGCAGCGCCATCGTGCTGGTGGAATGGCCGGAGCGGCTGGGCCGGCTGGCGCCGCCTGACCGGCTCGGACTCACCCTGACCGCGACCGGTCCCGGGTCGCGCGAGGCCCGGCTCCACGGCGGCGGTCCCTGGGCGGCCCGGCTTGAGGGCCTGCTGCCATGAACCCTGACCGCCCGCCCTGCGACGATCCCGCCCGGCTGGCCGCCTTTCTCGGCGCCCTCGGCCTCGCCGGGGCCGAGTGCCGGCCGCTGACCGGCGACGCCTCCAGCCGCCGCTACCAGCGCATCCTCGGCGCCGGCCGGCCGCCACTGATCCTGATGCAGGCGCCCGACCCGGCGCGCGAACTGGTGCCGTTCGTGGCCATCGCCGGCCGGCTGGCCGGCGCCGGGCTGTCGGTACCCGGAATTCTCGCCGCCGATGCCGATGCCGGCCTGCTGTTGCTAGAAGATTTCGGTGACGAAACATTTACCGCGCGGCTCGGGCGCGGCGCCGACCCGGCGTCGCTCTACGCCCTCGCCACCGATGTCCTGATCACCCTCCACCAGAGCGCGATCAGCACCGCCGGACTGCCGCTGTTCGACGAGGCCGCCTTCCTGGCCCAGGTGATGCTGCTGCCAGAAATAGTCTTTCCCTTGGGCAGCAATTGTCATTTCGAGTTCGAAATGGCGTGGCGGGCGGTGCTGCCGCTTGGCTTGGCCGGACCGTCCTCGCTGCTGCTGCGCGACTACCACGCCGGCAATCTGATGCATCTCCCCCACCGGCCCGGCGTGCGCGCCTGCGGCCTGCTCGACTTTCAGGATGCCGGCGCCGGCCCGGCGGTCTACGATCTGATCTCGCTGATCGAGGACGCGCGGCGCGACCTGCCGGCGGCGCTGGGGGAGCAACTCTTCGCCCGCTACCTCGCCGCCTTTCCCGCCCTCGATGGAGCGGCGCTGCGAACGGCATGCGGCGTGCTGGCCGCGGTGCGTCATACCCGGGTGATCGCGGTTTTCCTCCGTCTCGCCCGCACCGGCAAGCCGGGCTACCTCCAGCACCTGCCGCGCCTCTGGCGCTATCTCGATCGCCGGCTGACCCAGCCCGAACTGGCCCCGCTCGCCGGCTGGTTCAGCCGCCACCTGCCACCGGACCGCCGCGCCCAACTCATAACGGAATCGAAACCATGACCGGAGAGAAAGCGCCAACCCATGCCATGGTGCTGGCCGCCGGCCTCGGGCTGCGCATGCGGCCGCTGACCCTGACCCGGCCGAAGCCGCTGCTGACCGTGGCCGGGACGACCCTGCTCGATCATGCCCTCGACCGGCTGGCGGCGGCGGGGGTTGGGACCGCGGTCGTCAATTATTGTTATCTTGGCGACATGATTGCCGCGCACCTCGAGGGCCGCAGCACGCCGCGCATCATCCTCTCGCCCGAGTCCGAACCGCTGGAGACCGGAGGCGGGATCAAGCGGGCTTTGTATCATTTTGGAACCAATCCATTTGTTTCGGCCAATGCCGACATCCTCTGGCTCGATGGTGCGGTGCCGGCGGTAACCCGGCTGGCCCGGGCCTGGGATGAGCGCGAAATCGACGCGCTGCTGCTGCTGATGCCGACCGCAGCGGCTCACGGGTACCACGGCAACGGCGATTTCGAGATCGAACCGGATGGCCGGCTGCGGCGCCCGCCCGCCGGCGCCGCCGCACCCTTCGTCTTCTCCGGGGTTCAGATCATTGCGCCGCGACTGTTTGCCGACAGCCCCGACGGGGCATTTTCGACCAATCTGGTCTGGAACCGCGCCCTGGCCGCCGGCCGGCTGCGCGGCCTGGTCCATGATGGCGAGTGGTTCCACGTCGGCACCCCCGAAGCCCTCCTCGCCACCAACGACTGGTTCGAGCGCCATGGCGACCGTGTACACGATTCCAGCCGGCTTTTCGTTCGTTGACGAGCTGGCTACGGGAATACTGGATCGTTTCGGAACCGACCCTCTTACCCTGGCCGGGGTGACGGTGCTGCTGCCGACCCGGCGCGCCTGCCGCTCGCTGCGCGACGCCTTCCTGCGTCTGATTCGGGGTCAGCCGCTGCTGCTGCCGGCGCTGGCGCCGCTCGGCGATCTCGACGCCGAGGAGCTTGGCCTCGCGCTCGAAGAGCTGCCGGTCCTGGCCGGAACCCTGGACCTGCCACCGGCGATCAACGATCTGCGCCGCCGGCTGTTGCTGACCCGGATCATTCTCGCCGCACCCGATCTCGCCGCGACCGCGCCCCAGGCGGTGCGACTCGCCGCCGATCTCACCCATCTGCTCGATCAGGTCGAGACCGAGGGGCTGAGCTTCGACCGCCTCGCCGGGCTGGTTCCGGCCGACTATGCCGGCCACTGGCAGCTGACCCTTGGCTTTCTCTCGATCCTGACCGAACTCTGGCCGGGCATCCTGGCCGAGGAGGGCGCGATCGACGCCGCCAGCCGGCGCAACCGGGTACTCGAAGCCCAGGCCGCGGTCTGGCGCGCCCGGCCGCCGCCGGGACCGGTGATCGCCGCCGGCTCCACGGGCTCGATTCCCGCCACCGGCGCTCTCCTCGAGGTCATCGCCGGCCTGCCCCAGGGCATGCTGGTGCTGCCCGGCCTCGATACCGCGAGCGACCGGCTGGGCTGGGAGGCGATCCGGACCGACGAGACTCACCCGCAGCATACCCTGGCCCGGCTGCTGGAGCGCCTGACCCTCGACCGGGACGCGGTGCGGCCCTGGCGGCCGGCGGCGCGGCCGGAGCGGGCCCGGCGCGCCCGCCTGCTCGCCGAGGTGCTGCGCCCGGCCGCGACCACCGACGACTGGCGCGCCCTCGCCGGCTTCGACGCCCCGGCCCTGGCCGGCCTGACCCGCATCGACTGCCCGACCGCCCAGGACGAGGCCGAGGTGGTGGCCCTGCTGCTGCGCCACGCCCTCGAGACCCCGGAGCGCACCGCGGCGCTGGTCACCCCCGACCGCACGCTGGCGCGCCGGGTGGCCACCGCCCTCAGCCGCTGGAACATTGCGGTCAACGACTCGGGCGGGCAGCCGCTCGCCGATACCGCCGCCGGCAGCTTTCTCTGCCTTGCCGCCGGCGCCCTTGAAAGCCGGTTCGAGCCGGTGGCGCTGCTGGCCCTGTTCAAGCATCCGCTCGCCGCCGCCGGCAACACGCCCCAGGCCTGCCGCGCCTTCGCCCGGACGCTGGAGCGGGCGGTGCTGCGCGGGCCGCGCCCGGCCGCCGGCACCGCGGGCCTGCTCGCCCTGCTCTCCGCCCTGCCGGCCGCACCGGAGCGGGAGGGGCTGATCGCCGGTGTCGAGCGGCTGGTGGCCGATGCCTTAGAGTTTCTGACCCTGGCCGAGGCCGGAACCGCCGGCTTTGCCGACCTCCTGCGTGCCCATGTCGGCTTTGCCGAGGCCATGGCCCGGACAGCCGAGAGCGCCGGGGCCGAGCGGCTCTGGCGGCACGACGACGGCGAAGCCGCAGCGGCCCTGGTCAACGACCTATTGCTCGCGGCCCGGGATTTCCCGGCGGTGCCGGCCCGTGACTATCCCGGCCTCTTTGAGGCGCTGATGAAAGGGCGGGTGGTGCGGCCGCGCTTTGGCCGCCATCCCCGGCTGGCGATTCTCGGCCCCCTCGAGGCCCGGCTCCAGCATGTAGACCTGATGGTGCTGTCGGGTCTGAATGAGGGGGTGTGGCCGGCCGAGCCGGCGCCCGACCCCTGGCTGTCGCGACCGATGCGGCGCGCCTTCGGACTGCCGGCGCCCGAGCGCTCGATCGGCCTCTCGGCCCACGATTTCGCCCAGGCGGCAACCGCGCCCGAGGTGGTGCTGACCCGGGCCGAGCGGGTCGAGGGCGCGCCGACCGTGCCGTCGCGCTGGCTCTCCCGCCTGGAAACCGTGCTGCGCGCCCTCGGGCTGGACGGCGCGATGACCGGCGAGGCAGCCCAATGGCTGGCCTGGGCGCGCGGCCTCGACGAGCCCGACGCCGTGCGCCCGGTGGCGCCGCCCGAGCCCCGGCCGCCGGTGGCGGCCCGGCCGCGCCGGCTGTCGGTGACCGAGATCGAGACCTGGATGCGCAATCCCTACGCGATCTACGCCCGCCACGTGCTGCGACTGCGAGCGCTTGAGCCGCTGGCGGCCGACCCCGGCGCCGCCGAACGCGGCCAGTTCATTCACCGGGCACTGGACGCCTTCATGACCGAGTGGCCACTGGCCCTGCCCCCCGACGCGGTGGAACGGCTGCTCGGCCATGGCCGCGCCGCCTTTGGCGAGTTGCTGGCCCGGCCCGAGGTCTGGGCCTTCTGGTGGCCGCGCTTCGAGCGGATTGCCGAGTGGTTCGTGGCCACCGAGCGCACCCGCCGCCCCGCCATCCGCCACGAGTCCAGCGAAGTCGCCGGCCGGCTGGAGTTTGACGGCCGCGCCGGACCCTTTATCCTCACCGCCAAGGCCGACCGCATCGACCGCCTGCCCGACGGCCGGCTGGCGATTATCGACTACAAGACCGGCACCCTGCCGAGCGCGGCCGACATCGCCCTCGGCTTCGCGCCGCAATTGCCCCTCGAGGCGGCGCTGGCCGAGGCCGGCGGCTTTGCCGGGCTGGCGCCAGCGCCGGTCGGCGAGCTGGCCTTCTGGCATCTCGGCGGCGGCGAGCCGGCGGGCGAGGAACGGCGGGTCAACGCAGCGGTGGCGGAGTTGGCCCGTCAGGCCCATGGCGGCCTCGAAGCGCTGATCTGGGCCTTCGACGACCCGGGCACGCCCTATCGCGCCCGGCCCCGGCCACGCCACGCGCCGCGCTTCGACGATTATGCCCAGTTAGCCCGGGTCCAGGAATGGTCGGCCGATAGCGGCGGCGAATAGCGAGCCGGTCAACCGACGATCAGTGAAAAAGACTGTCCCAGGCTTCGCCGGCCATCCGGGTCAGAGAATAGGTGCCCGAGGCCGCGACACCGGCCATCAGGCCGTAATAACAGCCGAGCGCCATGCGCAGCACCAGCGAGCTGACCTGGGTCGGCCAGCCGGAATAGGGGATCCAGCCAATCACCGGCGGCAACCCGGTGATCAGCGCCCCGAGCGAAGCGCCGCTGGCGCAGGTCAGGAAGACCACGTTCTGATCGATGAAGGGCGGCCGCTTGGGCAGCTTGGAGGAATCGGGCGGCCGGGCCTGAGGGGCGTCGGACTCGGCCGCCATCGCCGGCGCGGCGCGGACCTCGCCGGTCGCGCTGCCGAACACGAGCAGGATCGCGACGAGCGCCGCCAGGAGTCTCATGACCGTCTCTTTGCTGGGGCTGCCGCCACGGGACCGTCCTCAGAACACGCGATGCCAGGCATCGCCGATCAGGCGAAAGGTCGACTGGGTCGCCGAAACCACGGCACCGCCAACCACACCGTAAAAACAGCCCAGCGTCGAGCGCCAGAGCACGGTTGCCATCGACGGATAGACACCCTGATAGAAGGTCCACTGGGTCATCGAGCGGGGAAAGGCCACCGAGGCGGCCCCGATGGCGACACCGATGCCGCAGCCATAGAACGGCAGGGCCTGATTGATGAAGGGCTGGGCCGGGACCGGCTTGGCCGTGTCCGCAAGCGCCGGAGCGGAGCCGGAGAAAGTGCCGGCCGCCAGAGCAATCACCAGACTGAGTACGAAGGCGCAGACACGAATCATGGGTAGGTCCATGGGCTGAGAGATGCTGACCGGAAGGAGCGCGACCGAATCAAAATAAATCCGGTGTACGTTCAGTACGTGTACTATGCGACACTTCACGCGACAGGGTCAACCTGTACCTCAGGGGGAGCAAGGGCCGGAAACCGGTTTTTACCCGCCAGTCGCTCCCAAGGATTCACGACCCCCTTGAGGAGCCGCGGCCTCGAGTCTGATGGCAAAATCGCGGCTTCTGGGGGTCATTTTCCGGCAAAACAAGCCCGGGGCCGCTCCGGCCGGCCGACTGTCGGCCACTCGACTTCCGCTTCGGAGACCGAGACCTGACAGCGGCGCCGGAGCCGCTTCGGGATTTGGCGGCGGGCTGTGGCTTTGTCGACACAGGGCGAGCGCCCCCGCCCGGGAGCCCGGTCAGCCCGCCCCCCCTCACTCTTCGGACGAACCGGCGGGGTCGGCGGCGCGCGGCTTGCCGGCGCGGCGACGGGCACGGCGGCGCTCGCTGCCGTCGGTGCTGGGCGGCGGGGGCCGGCCGGCCGGCGCCGAACTGCCCGGCGTCGCCGAGCCGGTCAGGGCGTGGAGCAGACGCTCGCGGATGCGCTGGAGCTTGGCATCGTGGGTGATCTTGAGCCCGTAGACGTCGCGGACATAAAAAACGTCGATCGCCTTTTCGCCATAGGTCGAGATCTTGGCCGAAGAGATCTGCAGACCGAGATCGGTGAGGGTCCGGGTGACGTCGTAAAGCAGGCCGGTGCGGTCCTTGCCGTTGACTTCGATCACGGTGTGGTTGGTGCCGGCGGTGTTGTCGATCATCACCCGCGGCGGCACCTTGAACATGCGGGTGCGCTGAGGTGTCGTCGGCTTGCGCTTGGCCAGTTCCTGGAGCAGGCGCACCTGCCCCGACAAAGTCTGCTCGGTGACCACGGCGAGCCGGGCCAGCTTGTCGGCGGCGTCGAAGGCCTCGCCGGAATGGGCGTCCTGGACCGAGAAGATGTCGAGCGCCTGGCCGTTGCGCAGGGTAAAGATTTTTGCGTCGACGATGTTGGCGCCGGTCAGGGCCAGCGCCCCGGCCAGCTGGGAGAACAGCCCGGGATGGTCGCCGGTGTAGATCGTGACCTCGGTGACGGCCCGGGTCTGGTCGATCCGGGTGTCGATGGTCAGCAGCCGGCCGTCGCGCTCGGAGTCGCGGATCAGGCGGGCATGGCGGGCATGGGTGTCGGCGTCGAGCGACAGCCAGTAGTCGGGCGAGCCGAGGGCGATGTGGCGCTCGAACTGGGCCTCGCCCCAGTCGTCGAGCCGGCCGCGCAGGGCCTGCTGGGCCTGCTTGATCCGATGGATGCGGCCGTCGGCGGTGACCCCGCCGGCCAGCACTTCTTCGGTGCGGTGATAAAGCTCGGAAAGCAGCGTCGCCTTCCAGTTGTTCCAGCGCCCGGGGCCGACGGCGTTGATGTCGGCGGTGGTCAGCACCAGCAGCAGCCGCAGACGTTCAGGCGACTGCACGACCTTGACGAAATCCCGGACCGTCCGCTCGTCCTCGAAATCGCGCTTGAAGGCGGTGAACGACATATTGAGGTGATGCAGCACCAGCCAGGCCACGGTCTCGGTTTCCTCGGCGCTGAGGCCGAGGCGCGGGCACACCTTTTCCGCCAGCTTGGCCCCGACCACCGAATGATCGCCGCCCCGGCCCTTGGCCACGTCGTGCAGCAGCATCGCGACATAGAGCGCGCGGCGCGAGGTCAGCTTGTGCACCACCTGGACCGCCAGCGGCAGATCGGCCGCGCTTTCTCCGGTATCGATCTTGTGCATGATGCCGAGCGCCCTGAGCGTGTGCTCATCGACGGTGTAGGCATGGTACATATCGTATTGCATCTGGGCCACCACCCGCCCGAAGTCGGGCAGGAAACGGCCGAGCACGCCGGCCTCGTTCATCCGGCGCAGGGTATCCTCGGGTCCCTTGCGGCTGGTCAGAATCTCCAGGAACAGCCGGTTGGCGTCGGGATGATGGCGCAGCTTGGCCACGCCACCGAGCGCCCGGGTCAGCGCCCGCAGCGCGTGGGGATGAACGTCGAGGCCATGGCTCTGGGAGACCTGGAACAGCCGGATCATGTCGACCGGCTCCTCGCGGAACTGGCGTTCATGGCGGAGCGCCAGCCGTTCGCCGTCGAGCTGGAAGCCCTCGATCTCCTTGACCTTATGCAGTCCCAGCCGCAGCAGATTGAAGCGCGGCGGCCGCTTGGAGTCGGCCTCAAGGGCGGCGCAGAAGATGCGGGTGAGGTCGCCGACATCCTTGGCGATCAGGAAGTAATGCTTCATGAAGCGCTCGACGCTGACCAGCCCGGCATGGTCGGTATAGCCCATGCGCCGGCCGATTTCGGTCTGGACGTCGAAGGTCAGGCGGTCCTCTGGGCGGCCGGTCAGATAGTGCAGATGGCAGCGCACGGTCCAGAGGAAGTTCTGGGCCTTGATGAAGCGCACCGCCTCTTCCTTCAGCAGCACGCCGCAGGTCACGAGGTCGTCCATCGAGTTGACATAATAGAGGTGCTTGGCAATCCAGATCAGGGTCTGAAGATCGCGCAGGCCGCCCTTGCCCTCCTTGACGTTGGGCTCCAGGACATAGCGGCTGTCCCCCATGCGCTGATGGCGGTCGTCGCGCTCGGCCAGCTTGGCCAGCACGAAGGCCTGACCGTTGGGCAGGATCACTTCCTTCGAGAGCCGCCGCTTCAGCAGGGTCAGCAACTGGCCGTCGCCCCACAGCCGGCGGGTTTCAAGGAGATTGGTCCGGATGGTGACGTCGGTCCGGGCCTGACGCAGGCAATCCTCGACCGGCCGCACGGCATGCCCGACCTTCAGCCCCAGATCCCACAGGATATAGAGCATGTACTCGACGATCTGCTCGACCCGTACCGTGCGCTTGTAGGGCAGCAGGAACAACAGATCGATGTCGGACTGCGGGCACATCTCGCCGCGGCCATAGCCGCCGGTGGCGGCGATGTCGAAAGCCTCACCGGTCGACGGGCCGGCCGACGGGTAGACGCCGTTCTGGACCAGTTCGGCCAGCGAGCGAATTACCATGTCCATCAGGTCGCTATTGCGACGGACGCACTCCTCGCCGCCGCCGCCGGCCTCGAACTGCTGCCGGATCACCGCCCGGCCGGTGTTGAGGGTCTGCCGCAACGCCGCCAGCACGGCGGGACGCAGCGCATCGCCCGTGCCGTGGGTTTCGACCAGCTCCCGCAGCGTGGCGACCAGCGCCATCCGCGTCGGCGCCAGCAGAGCGGGCCCGCCCGTTTCGGCGGCGTCGGCTGCGCCGTCGACGGCCGGGGAGTCCGGTTTCAGCATGGTCAGCAATCCCTTGTTGGCGAAAGCCCCCCGGTCCGGAAACCGCAGCCCGATTTCCGGCGCGCCCGGAGAGTCATGCGCCCCGTATATTAACGAAGCCTAACCTAGCCCGGTTCCGGCCCTGTAACAAGAGGTCGCACCCCGCCTGTTTCGACTTTCAGCGCCGCCCGGCCAGCGCTCCCAACCGGCAAATGCGATGCCGCGACGACGGGCTTTGGACCACCCGCTCTACTTATAGGGGCACCGGTCGCCTGCATTGCAAAATGTTGGGTTGACAGGGGGACGGGATGGCACCACCTTCTGCCAAATCGATAACCTGGCCGGAGTGGGCCGCGACGCCTCAGGGCCGGGAGCGCGACCGTCGGCAGGAAACGCCGCTCTGACCGCGGGCTCGCGTATGACCGCCAGATCAACAACAAAAGGATCACGTGAGATATGGAGAAGGTGCTGTTGGGATGTACTGTCGCCATCATTATGGCGTCCGGCTTTGAAGAGACCGAACTGACCGAGCCCCAGCGGGCGCTGCTCAAGGCCGGGGCAACGGTGAAGACCATTTCGCCGGATCAGGGTTTGGCCAACGGCTGGCACGGCAAGGGCTGGGGGCATTTTTTCCCGATCGATCTTCAGATCGGCGACGTTCTTGGCGCCGATTTCGACATGCTGGTGCTGCCCGGCGGCGAGCGCAGCGTCGGCAAACTCGCGCTCAACCCGCACACCCGGCGCATTGTCGGCCACTTCCTCGATGCCGGCAAGCCGATCGCGGCCATTGACCAGGGGCTGAGCCTGCTGGTTCAGGCCCGTAAACTCAAGGGCCGGACCCTGGCGGCGTCGGAGCCGATGCGCGCCGAGATCGAAGCGGCCGGCGGTCAGTGGACGGAGGACCCGGTGGTGCTTGACGGCGCCCTGCTCACCGCCCGCGACGTCGAGAGTCTGCCCGACTTCGTCGATCAGATGCTGAAACTGTTCGCCGAGAGTCATCAGGTCAAAAAAGCGGCCTGAGGATCGGGGCCTTGGTCATCGCCTGACCAGGGCCCGCTTTTTCGCCGGCAGAGCCGCCGGTTGACAAGGGCCGGAGCCGGGGCGCAAAGCTCGGCGCATGCTTGGGTCCACCCTCCGTTCCGCCGCCCGGCTGGCTGGCCGGATTCTCGACACCGTGCTGCCGCCGCGCTGCCTTGCCTGCGGCGATACCGTCGATCGCCAGGGCGGTGTCTGCCCGGCCTGCTGGCGCGGCCTCAGTTTCATCGCGCCGCCGCTGTGCGACCGCTGCGGCCTGCCCTTCGGAGTCGACATCCTGGCCGGGGCCGAATGCGGCGCCTGCCTGGCCCGGCCGCCGCCCTTCACCCGGGCGCGGGCGGTGCTGGTCTATGACGAGGCCAGCCGGTTGCTGGTGACCCGGCTGAAATACGGCGACCAGACCTACGCCGCACCCGCCTATGGCGGCTGGCTCGCCCGCGCCGGCGCCGAATTGCTGGCCGAGGCGACACTGATGGCGCCGGTGCCACTCCACCGCTGGCGATTGTTGCGCCGGCGATACAATCAGGCGGCCTTGCTGGGCGAGGCCCTGCGCCGCCTCTCGGCCGTGCCCTACCGGCCCGACCTGCTGATCCGCCACCGCCAGACCGTGCCCCAGGTCGGCCTGAGCGGCGAGGCCCGGCAGCGGAACGTCAGGGGAGCATTCCGGGTTCGTCACGCCCATCGGCCGCTGGTCACCGGCGCCCGCGTGCTGCTGATCGACGACGTTCTGACCACCGGCGCCACCGTTGGCGAATGCGCGCGGCTGCTGATGCGGGAGGGTGCGGCCAGGGTCGACGTCTTGACGCTGGCGCGCGCGGTCAGGGCTGAGTAAAGAGAAGCCGCAATTCGAGCGGCAACGAGGGTGTTTGCGATGGCCGAGGTGGTGATCTATTCGAGCATGTTCTGCGGCTACTGCGCCCGGGCCAAACGGCTGCTCGACGGCAAAGGCGTGACCTATCAGGACATCGACGTCGCCGCCGACCCCCGGCGCAAGCCCGAGATGATCGAGCGGGCCGGCGGTCGCAGCACGGTGCCGCAGATCTTCATCGATGGCCGCCACATCGGCGGCTGCGACGATCTCCATGCCCTCGACACCGAAGGCAAGCTCAACCCGCTGCTCGGGCTGGCGCCGTGACCGCGGCGGTGATCACCGCCGCCTGCGTCCAGGTCAATGCCGGCCCCGAGATCGGCCCCAATCTGGCCGCGGCCGGGCTGTCGGTGCGCCGCGCCCGCGACGCCGGCGCCGGGCTGATCACGCTGCCCGAGAATGTCGCCTGCATCGTCCAGGGGCGCGACAAGGTCTTGGCGCGGGTCCACCCCGAGGCCGACCATCCGGGGGTGGCCTTTTTTTCCGATCTCGCCCGGGAGACCGGGGCCTGGCTGCTGGTCGGCTCGCTCGGCATCCTGCTGGAGGAGGGCCGGGTGGCCAACCGCTGCCTGCTGATCGACGCCGCCGGGGCCATCCAGGCCCGCTACGACAAGATCCACATGTTCGACGTCGACCTGCCCGGCGGCGAGAGCTACCGCGAATCGGCGACCTTCCGCCCGGGCGAGCGGGCGGTGGTGGCGCCGACCCCCTGGGGCGGGCTGGGACTGACCATCTGCTATGATCTGCGCTTCGCCTATCTCTTCCGCGCCCTGGCCCAGGGCGGCGCCGGCATTATCACGGTGCCCGCCGCCTTCACCGCCGCCACCGGCCGCGCCCACTGGCATGTCCTGCTGCGCGCCCGGGCCATCGAGACCGGCTGCTTCGTGATCGCCCCCGCCCAGTGCGGCCGCCACGATGAGGGGCGGCTGACCTACGGCCATTCGCTGATCATCAGCCCCTGGGGCGAAATCCTGGCCGAGGCCGGCGAGGACCCGGGGGTCATCACCGCCCGCATCGACATCGCCCGGGTCGCCGAGTGCCGGGCCATGGTGCCGGCGCTCTGCCACGACCGGGCCTTTACCGGTCCCTGACCGCCATTACGGGAGAATTGGCATGAGGATTGACGGCAAGGCCACGCGCACGATCTGGCTCGCCGCCGACGGCTGGTCGGTTGAGGTCATCGACCAGACCAAACTGCCCCACCGCTTCGAGATCGTGCGTCTGACCGGCCTCGACGAGGCCGCCCACGCGATCCGGGCCATGACCGTGCGCGGAGCGCCGCTGATCGGCGCCACCGCCGCCTATGGTCTGGCGCTGGCGCTGAGAGCCGATCCCGGCGACGCCGGGCTCAGCCGCGCCGCCGCGACGCTGCTGGCGACCCGGCCGACCGCGGTCAATCTGCGCTGGGCGCTGGAGCGGATGGAGCGCCGCCTGAGACCGCTGGCCCCGGCCGACCGGGGCGCCGCCGCCTACGCCGAGGCCGCCGCGGTCGCCGACGAGGATGTCGCGATCTGCCGGGCGATCGGCAGCCATGGCGCGGCGCTGATCGAGGCCCTGGCCGCCGGCCCGGCCCGGGGGCGGACGGTCAATGTCCTCACCCACTGCAACGCCGGCTGGCTGGCCACCGTCGATTGGGGCACGGCGCTGGCTCCGGTCTACACCGCCTTCGAGCGCGGCGTCGCGCTTCATGTCTGGGTCGACGAAACCCGGCCGCGCAACCAGGGCGCCAGCCTGACCGCCTGGGAGCTGAACAAGCACGGCGTGCCCCACACCGTGATCGCCGACAATGTCGGCGGCCACCTGATGCAGCACGGCATGGTGGATCTCTGCATCGTCGGCACCGACCGCACCACCGCCACCGGCGACGTCTGCAACAAGATCGGCACCTATCTGAAGGCGCTCGCAGCCCACGACAACGGCGTGCCCTTTTATGTCGGCGCGCCCTCCCCCTCGATCGACTGGCAATTGCGCGACGGCGTCCGCGAGATTCCGATCGAGGAGCGCGATGGCCGCGAATTATCCAAGATCACCGCCCGCACCGCCGACGGCGCGCTGGTCACGGTCACCGTCACCCCCGAGGGCAGCCCGGTCGGTAACTGGGGCTTCGATGTCACTCCGGCACGTCTGGTGACAGGCCTTATCACTGAGCGGGGCATTTGCGCCGCCACCGAAGCCGGGTTGCGGGCGCTGTTCCCCGATCGCTCATAGGCAGGCGGCAAGGCCGGAGCGATAGTCGGGATGGCGCAGCACCACCCCAAGCTCGCGCCGGATGCGGTCGTTGCGCACCCGCCGATGATCGCGCCAGAAGCTGGCCGCCATCGGCGACAACGCCGACAGGACAAGCGGCTGTAGCGGCGGCGGCTCGACTCCAAGCAAACGGCTGGCTTCGGTCACCACCTCGGCCGGCGCCGCCGGCCGGTCGTCGCATACATTATAAATTGCCCCCGGATTCGGGCGGGCAAAGGAGGCGATCAGGACGTTCGAGATGTCATCGACATGGATACGGCTAAAGAGATGATCTGGCTTATCAATCCTCTTCGCCGTGCCGGCGCGCACCTGATCGAGGGCGGAGCGGCCGGGGCCATAGATGCCGGCGAGGCGGAAGACATGGCAAGGCAGCGCCGCCAGCCACGCACGCTCGGCCGCGATCCGCCGGGCTTGGCGCGCGCCCGAGGGCGCCAGCGGCGCGGCCTCATCGACCCAGGCGCCGCCGGTATCGCCGTAAACCCCGGTGGTCGAGAGGTAGCCGGCCCAGGCCAGCGTGCCGGCCAGCGGCGCCAGCAGGGCGCCATGGCGGGCCAGCACCGGGTCGCCCGCCTCGTCGGGCGGCACGCTGCTGAGCAGATGGGTGGTACCGGCGAGCGCGCCCGGGGTCACGGCCTCGAAGCGGTGAGACTCGATCCCGAGCCCGGCCAGCGTCGCGAGCCCGGCCTCGTCGCGCGAGGTGCCGGCGACCCGCCAGCCCGCGGCCATCAGCTCGGCCGCCAGCGCCCGGGCGCTATAGCCGAGACCGAAGCAGAAAAGACGGCCGGGCTGGTTGCCGGTGGACATCGGGACCCCCTTGGGCAATTGTTGTGCGGAGATCAGATGTAGGCGCCGCCATGACCCGAAACAATGCTCCCGCCCGCTTCATCCCGGCGTTCACCCTGACCCTGGCGCTGACCCAGGCGCTGACCCAGGCGCTGGCCGGCGCCGGTCCGGCCCTGGCGGCGACCCTGGTGCGCGATCCTGAAACCTGTCAGCGACTGGCCGAAAGCGCCCCCGCCGAAGCCCTGACGGCGGCGCGCGAATGGGCCGGGCATGGCGGCGGCGATCAGGCCCAGCTCTGCCGGGCCGCGGCGCTGTTCCAGACCGGCGACTTCACCGCCGCCGGCCGGATTTACGAAACCCAGGCCACCGGCGCCAGCCGCAACGACCGCCAGATCGCCGGCCTTTACGACCGGGCCGCCTGGGCCTTTCTGCGTGCCGGCGATGCCGGCCGGGCCGATTATCTCTATAGCCGCGCCCTCGAAAAACTGCCCGACGACGCCGAATTGCGCATCGACCGCGGCATCGCCCGCGCCGAAAGCCGGAAATACCGCGACGCCGTTGTCGACTTCACCGTAGCCCTGAAACACCAGCCCCAGCGGGCCGACGCCTATTATTACCGCGCCGCCGCCTATCGCGAATTGATGGACCTCAAGAGCGCCCGCGACGATGTCGAGCTGTCGCTGCGGCTGCGGCCGGGCGACGCCGAGGCGCTGGTGCTGCGCGGCACGATCCGCGCGGCGACCGGCGACGCCGCCGGAGCCCGGCTCGACTGGCGCGAGGTGGTGCGGCGCGATCCCGAGTCGCCACCCGGTAAGGCCGCTGCGGCCAGCCTGCGGCGGCTCGACGAAGCCGGTCCGGCACCGGCCAAGCCCTGAGCGGTCCTTCCGCTCAGATCGGCAGAATCCAGGTCGCCTCGCGGCCCTTTTCCGCCTCCTGCACCTTCATCTGCACCCTCTGACCCGCCTCCAGCTGGTTGAGACCGCAGCGGCGCAGCACGCTTTTGTGCACGAAGACATCCTTGGACGAATCATCGGCGGTGACGAAGCCGAAGCCCTTGTCGGGCTTGAACCATTTCACGGTTCCCGCCATCTCGACCACCGGTCCCGGCGCACTGTCTGCGTCGCGGCGATGGCGGCCGCCCTCGTAGGCCGACGGCCCTGACGGCGCGCCGCCCGTAACCTCGACGATCCGGGTCACCTGAGGCCCCTTCGGACCCGGCGCGATTTCGCACTCGATCTCGGTCCCGTCGGCCAGCTCCTGCAAGCCCGCCCGGTTGAGCACCGAGATGTGGAGAAAGGCATCCGGAGAGCCATCGACCGGAGCCACAAACCCGAAGCCCTTCGTGACGTTGAACCACTTCACCAGGGCCTTTGCCTGAGCGCCTTCGTTGCCGGGCGACGGGGCATTCTGCTGACTGAAGCGAGACACTTGCTGAGAACCTTCGACCGACGCGCCATGCGCAGTTGAACACACCGGGAACCCCGGGGAACGGAGATGCCTCTTCCGCCAACTCCTATACTAGGCACAGAAGAATACCTATCACCAGAATAAATTTGTTGCCGCCGAAGGGGATGGCCTTGGCGAACCAAGGATTCGTGCCGATTCTAATTGGATTGCGGCACAATGACGCCGCCCCCGCCGGCCTTGCCTCGCTCTGCCGGATGGCTTAAGCCACGGGGCGGCAGCCGGCCGGCGAGTCGGTGTCATACCCCGGGGGGATCAGACCCATGAACGAGACCCGCACGACCGCACCCAACCATCCCTGGCTGGCGCATTATCCCGAGGGCGTGGCATGGCAGGCCCCGCTGCCGGTCCAGACGCTGACCGAGGCCTTCGACACCGCAGTGGCAACCTTCGCCAACCACCGCTGCCTCGACTTCATGGACAAGCATTATACCTACCGCGAGGTCGGGCGGCAGGTCGCCTATCTGGCCGAGGGCCTGCAGAAGCTCGGCCTCGGCAAGGGCGATCACGTCGGCCTCTTCCTGCCCAACACGCCCTATTACGTCATCGCCTATTTCGCGATTTTGCGCATCGGCGCGACCGTGGTCAATTTCAACCCGCTCTATGTCGAGCGCGAACTGATCCACCAGATCGACGACAGCGGCACCAGCATCATGATCACCCTGGATCTGGCGGTGCTCTACGACAAGCTGGCGCCGCTGCTGGGCAGGACGGCGCTGAAACGGATCGTGGTCTGCCGGATGGCCGACTGCCTGCCCTTTCCCAAGAGCATGCTGTTCCCGGTGGTCAAGCGCGCCGAGATCGCCCACCACATCCCCCACGACAGCGCCCACCTCAGCTATGGCAGCCTGACCGCCAATTTCGGCCGGCCCAAGCCGGTAGCCATCGATGCCGAGACCGACGTGGCGGTGCTGCAATATACCGGCGGCACCACCGGCACGCCCAAGGGCGCGATGCTGACCCACGCCAACCTCACGACCAATGCCCGGCAATGCGTGCTCTGGTTCCCCAAGGCCCGGCCGGGCGAGGAGCGGATGCTCGCGGTGCTGCCCTTCTTCCATGTCTTCGCCATGACCGTGGCGCTCAACGCCGCGCTGATGCTCGGGGCCGAAATTCTGCTGGTGCCGCGCTTCGAGCTGGACGATCTGCTCGACCTGATCGACCAGAAGAAACCGACGCTGTTCCCGGCGGTGCCGACGATCTTCAGCGCCATCAACAATCACCCCGAATGCGCCGATCACGACCTGACCTCGATTCGCTTCTGCATTTCGGGCGGCGCGCCGCTGCCCGGCGAGGTCCGCCGGCAGTTCGAGGCGCACACCGGCTGCATCGTGATCGAGGGCTATGGCCTGTCCGAATCATCGCCGGTGGCCTGCATCACCCCGATCGCCGGCGCCAGCCAACCGGATTCGGTGGGCCTGCCGGTGCCGGGCACGGTAATCGAAATCGTCAGCCTGACCGACGACGAGGTGGTGCTGCCGCCCGGCGAGCGCGGCGAGGTCTGCATTCGCGGCCCCCAGGTGATGAAGGGCTACTGGAACCGGCCTGAGGATACGGCGCGCACCCTCAAGGGCGGACGGCTCCACACCGGCGACATCGGCATCATGGACGCCAACGGCTTCACCGCGATCGTCGACCGCATCAAGGATCTGATCATCGCCGGCGGCTTTAACGTCTATCCCCGGACCGTCGAGGAGGCGATCTATCTCCACCCCGAGGTCGAGGAGGTGGTGGTGGCCGGGATTCCCGATGCCTATCGCGGCCAGACCGTGAAGGCCTACATTAAGCGCGCCGGGGACAGCGCGCTCGACGAGACCGGACTCCTGGCCTTTCTCAAGGACAAGCTGTCGCCGATCGAGATGCCGAAAAAGATCGAGTTCCGCGACTCGCTGCCCCGGACCCTGATCGGCAAACTCTCGCGCAAGGACCTCCTTGAAGAGGAGCGGCTGAAGACCGCGGGTGAAGACGCACTCTCGTGATGGGACCGGGACGCGGCCGCGGGCGACCGCATCCCGGCGGTGGCGCCTCAGGCGACAGTGCTCCGGTAGTTGCGGGCACCGCCCGACTGGCTGCCATAGGTCGAGCCGGCGCCATAGGAGCGCGAGGCCTGCTGGAACGACGCCAGAAACGAGGCCAGGAGATCGCTCTGGCTGCTGTCGCTGCCGGACGCGCTGTCGGCATAGCTGTCGGTGGCCGTGCCGCTGCCGGAACCGCCCGCTGCGGCTTGATCCGGGGAGCCCGAAGGGGGTGGACCGGGGGGCGGACCGGGCGGCGGGCCGCCGGTCTGAAGGCTGGTGGACAGCTGGTCCAGCAGCGACGTGATCGTGGTACCGGCGCCGGAGTCCGCGGCGGAGTCGGTGCTGCTGCTCGTGGTGGTGGAGTCACCGCTCTTGAGCGCGGCGAGCACCTGGTCGAGCAGGGTCTGGGCGGTACTGGTTCCGTCGGTGCTGGCCGAGTCCGTGCCGGTGCTGCCGGTCGCGGCGGCGCCCGGCGGCGGTCCCATCGGCGGCGGCCCCGGCGGCGGCCCCATGCCGGCAGGTGGACCGGCGGCGCTGCCGGAGGATGACGAACTCTCGGCCTGGGCCTGAAGCTGGCTGCCCTTCATCTGGTCGCCGAGCTTCTGGAACGCCGAACTGAGATCGCTCTGGCTGAGAGCGCCGCTTTGCTGACTGTCGAGGGTGTCGAACAGCGACGCGGATTGCTCGGTGCTGGCGGTGCTCGGCTTGGCGGCGACGAACTCGCTCTTGTCGACCTTGCCGTCGCTGTTGGCATCCATCTTCTTGAACATCGATTGCAGCATGGCCGACGGACCGCTGGATCCGTAGCCGCTGATAGCCTGGGTCATGACGTGACTCCATCGAGAGGGGCGGTGCGGGCGGGGGCTGACAGAACCCGCATGAGTCATTCCACGCCGCCCCAAAGCCATTCCTGCGGTCGACTTAAAAAATAATCGTGATGATCCGTGCCATTTCCTGAATGATCGGCACAATTTGCCGGGTCGCCGCTGCCGTCTTCTTCCGACATCACCTTGCAATCACCAATAATAGATTGAAATATTATTTGATTTCAGGACGATAATCATCGTCCCTTCCGCCGGACTTACCGATGCGGCGGCAGATTTTTCCGGGCGCCCCGGAAGACTTTTCCCGGTGCGACAAAGCGTCCGGCCACCACCGGATAAAAAGGCCGGGTCCGGACGCTGGAGTCGCGGCGGCCCGGCGTATAACCCCTTGAGATCGGCGCGGACCGAAGGGACAACGACTTGATCGGTGGCAACACACGGGAGGAGGGCTCGGCGGTCGGCGACGATGACCGTACCCTCCTGGCCCTGATCGGTCGCGGCGATCATCGGGCGTTTCAGACCCTGATGCGCGCCCATATGCCCTTTACCCTGAGGCTGGCCTACCGGGTGATCGGCAACCGCGACGATGCCGAGGAGGTGGCGCAGGAAGCGTTTCTCCGGGTCTGGACCATGGCGCCGCGCTGGCGCCACGACCTCGAGGCCCGCTTCACGACCTGGCTCTACCGGGTGGTGGTCAATCTTTGCCTCGACCGGCGCCGCAGGCTGGTGCCGCTGCCGCTGGAGGACGCCGGGGACACCGCCGATCCGGCCCCCGACAGCCTCGACCGGGTCGCGGCCGATGAGACCACCCGTCTGGTCGCCCACGCTCTCGACGGCTTGCCGCCGCGGCAGCGGGCCGCGATCAGCTTGTGTTATTATGGCGGGGTCAATGGACCGCAAGCCGCCGAAATTCTTGAGGTCTCGGTTTCGGCGCTGGAATCGCTGCTGGTCCGCGGACGTCGGGCGCTGCGCCTTCGTCTGACCGGTCTCGGAGCGCTGGAAAGAGTGGGAGAAAGCCAATGACGCCGGAGAAACTGGCCACCCTGATCGACGGTTACGGCGCGGCAATCGAGCGCGAAATCGATGACGCCGCCTGCGAACGCCTGATCGCGCTGACGCTGGCGCGCGCCCGGGCGCTGCCCCAGGCGCCGCCGCCGCTGGCGGCCCGGCTGGCGGCCGGGCTGGCCTGGCTGGGCGAGGCGGCCGGCGACGGCTGGTGGCGCTACGGCGTGCCGGCGACCGCGGCGCTGGCGCTCGGCATCGCGGTCGGTCACGCCACCATCGACCAAAACACCTCCGCACCGGGCCCGACTGGGGTCGACGGCCTGATTCTCTCCACCCACAGCACGGAGCCCTTCGCATTATGAGCGCGATCCCGAACCGTCCGCGCCGGTGGGGACTGCCGCTGTCGCTGGCGTTCAACGTCTTTCTGATCGCCGTGATCGGCGTCCATGAATGGCACCGGCCCCACGGCCCGCCCGGTCCGGGACGGATGATGGAAGACATCGCGCGCAGCCTGCCCGAGGCCGACGCCGCGATCCTGCGCCAGCGTTTCGCCGCCGAACCGCTGCTGCGGACCCCGTTCCGGGACGGCCGCGACATGATGACGCCGGTGCGCGAGGCGATGCGGGCCGAACCCTTCGACCCCGCCGCCCTCGAGGCCGCCTTTGGCGGCCTGCACCAGGACCGCAGCCGTTTCGATCAGGCTCTGGAGCGGGCGCTGATCACCGCCGCCACGGCGATGTCGCCCGAAGGCCGGCGCCGGCTCGCCGACCACCGCGGCCCGCCCGGGCCGCCGCCGGGGCCGCCGCCGGAGCGGTGAGCAGAGTCCGGCGCGACGGCGCTACCGGTTGATGGCGCCGAGCAAGCCGGGACCGGGCGGCGGCTTGTGGCGCAGCGAGAGATTGTTGAGAAAGCCCTCCAGAGTGACCCGGACGTTGGTCACCGAGGCGAAAGCGCCCGCGAGTTCGGTCGCGTCGTTGAATATCTGCGCCCGGATGTCTTCATTGACCTTGTTGAATTTCTGGCAGGCGACGCTGTAGGTCCAATCCGAGCCCTTTTCGAGATGATCGTGCAGCGCCCGAATCGCGTCGGCAACCTCGCGGGAGCCGGCGCTCTCGTGACGCGACGTCGCCTCGATCAGCAAGCCGACCGCGGCGCGATCATAAAAGTCAGCCACCCGATCGACATCCTTCCCGCGTCATGTCTTGCCCGCAAGCCCGATTGTAACCTGTCTGATGCCGGTTTTCAATTTTGATCCGGCGGCGCAATCAGGAGCGCAGGCGCTGGCCGAGCAGGGCCGAAACGGCGGCGATGGCCTCCTGATGGTGGGGCCGGGCGGCGACGATCGCCTGCAGCTGATCGTCGGGGACCGGCTTTTCCGCCAGCAGTTCGACATAGCCTTCGGTTTCGGGGGCGCCCTCCAGCTCCCAGAACTCCCGGGTCTTGTAGCCGCTGAAAGCCAGCCCCTTGACGACGTAGCCCAGCATGCCGGTGAAGAAACCGTGGCTCAGCTGGCCCCGGCGCATCGCCTCATGAAAATCGTCGCGCTGCTCGTGGGAGGCGACGCAGCGGTAGAGCAGACGGGCGATGGTGTCGGCGAGCAGGAAGGTGGCGTTGCGGGTATCGCGGAGAATCGCCCGGCGCTTCCTCGGCCGGTTGCCTTCGGCCGCCTCCCGCGCCGCCACCACCTCGGCGAAGGCGTGGCTGACCATGCGCTCGGCCAGGGTGAAGAAGACGATGGTGTCGAGATTGTCGGCCTCCAGCGCCGCCCGCGCCTGCAGCGCAGCCTCGTCGGGTTCGTCATCCCCGCGCCGCAGGGCATGACCGCGCTCCAGCTCGCGGATGGCCAGAATCTGGGTGATGTGATCGCGCAGAATCTTGTTCTTGGGCAAACCGCCGGCATCGAGCCGGGCGTTGAAGGCCGGCTCGATCCGCAGCGGCCGCAGCACCCGCTCGACCCGCCGGTAATGCAAAAAGCCGTGGGCGGTGTCCTGATGGCGGCGCCGGACCTTCTCCATCTCCCGCTCGGCGTAGGCCAGCGCCTGGGCGCCCGGCCCGGCGGGGTCGGGTGCCGGGTCGGCCAGGGTCTTGACCACGTCCCGGAAGTCGGCGCCGCTGTTGGCGCAGTGCTCGCGCACATAATAGAGCCGGTAGAGATCGTCGATCGCGCCAAGATAGGCGCCATCCATCATCTCGGTCTTCATGACCTGATTGATGCCGCTGATGAAATCGCGCTCGCCCTGCTGACGCAGATAGCGCAGCGAATAGTGCTGCCTGCGCTTGTCGCGCTGAAACAGCACGTCCTCGCCGCCCATCTTCTGCACCACCCAGCGCTTGCCGCCGGCGCCGCCGATGCCGCCGACATCGACGATCTCGAAGCGGGCGTTGGCTTCGGCGAGCAGCTCGGCCGGCCCGAGCAGGGTGTCGAAGGCGGGCAGCGCCATCAGCGGCTTATAGGCCAGCATCGGCCGGATGATCGTGACCCGGCGCTCACGGCCGTCACTGTGCACCAGCTTGATCGTGGTGTTGCGCGGACAGAGGGTGCGTTTGTGCAGGCCTGATTTCTTCGAGTGCCGAGCCGAGCGGACGAAGCAGGCGATGAAATAATCGAGATAGTTCTCGACCGCCTGCCAGATGTCCTCGAGCCGGGTGTGGCGGCCGGCGGCATAGTTGAGCGCCCCCGGCTGCACCTCGAACGGAATGTTGCGCCATTTGAGGTTGGAGAAATATTTGGAGAGGCCGAACAGGCTGTCGAGCTGGTCGATCAGCTGCTTGCGGTCGGCAACGCCGGCCCCGGCACCGCGCTTGAGATAGGCGGCGGTGACGTCGAACACCGAACCCCACCAGTCATTCAGCGCCTGCTCGGCAACCGCGAACACATCCTTGCCATAGAGTGACCACAGCTCGGGGTCGGCGACGAAGCGGATTTCGGGTACGATGTGGGCTCCGCCAAAGGCGCGGATGTCGGAAACGATGTCGACGGCGATCCCGACATCCTCGGGCACCGCCCGGCTGTCGCGCAGCGCCGCCCGGATGCGGTCGCCCAAACCCAGCTCCTTCAGCCGCGCCAGCACCGCGCCCGAGAAAATCTCGCTGGCCGGCGACAGGCTGACCGCCCGCTTCTGCCGCTCCCAGAACGCGATCTTGCGCGGATAGCTGGCAACATGGCGGCAAAACAGGCGCTTGCGCTCGGTCAGACTGAGGCCGGCGCCTTTCTTCTTGCTCTCGCCGGCCGCGGCCGGCGGCGCCGGAAACAGATAGTCGCTGCCCGGCGAGGCCAGGAAGTCGAGCACGCTGATATAGGCCGGCGGGCTGTCGAACGGATTGCGGATGTCCCGCTTGGCCAGCTTGTTCAGCACCCGGCCGAAATCGGAATCGACATCGGGGCTGGCCAGCTCCTGGGCCAGATGACGGATGCGGGCGACGAACGGGCCATGGCCGCCGCCGACCTCCGATTTGGGCAGACTGGCGCCGAGATGAAGGAAGTTCTCGGTCGCGATGTCGCAGAGAAAGTCCTGAACCAGCGCACCATCGAGCCGGCGCCGCCGCAGGCGGGCAAAATCATCCTGGGTGATCAGGTGGTGCTCGCCGCTTGCCGGCAGCGAGGCGATATAAGACTCGTTGAGCGTTTCCAGCAGATGGGCGTGCCAGGACGCGGTGGTGGCGCCGCCAAGCTCGCCGCCATTGATGAAGATCACGGTGTCCTGAAAGAGGTGGCCATAGGCGGTGCGGCAGACCCGGAGCGCGCTGTCGAGCAAAAGATTGCTTTCCAGCCAGGACTTGTCGGACATCTCCGAAAAGGCCTTGTTGACCGCATTGGCCAGCATGAACATCACCAGCCAGCCGTAATAGTCGGTCTTCTCGACCATGCGCAGGCCGGGCGAGGCGCCGTGGACGCCCTGGATGATGGCGCGGATGCGCGCGACATCGGCCAGGATGTCGCCGTAGGACTCGTCGGTGATTTCGGTGCCGGGCCGGATGTTGAGGAAGTACAGCGCGGTCAGCAGACAGGGCGAGATTTTCGCGTCCACCGTCTCGTCGCGTCCGAGCATGCTGACCGCGTCCTGACGCATGGCCAGGGCCAGTTCGACGGCGGTGCGGGTTTCGGGAAACAGATCGGCAACGTCGGCGATATCCTTCAACTCCTGAAGGAAGAACTCCCACATCTGCGAGGTGTGCCCGAGAATCGGGTGCTCCATCAGCTTGTGGGTTTTCTTGGCGCGCTCCGGCATCGCCGCCGTCCGCATCACCTCCGGCACGATTCGATCGGATGACCTCAAGGACCCCTCCCCCGCGCACTGGTGGGCTGCTGGACCGGCAGCCGGCACCGGGGCGCATCCTAGCCGGGAGCGCCCGGGGATTCAACACGAAAAGCTGTGAAAAATCCGTGAGTTAGGCCACCCCACGCCCGGAGCCGGGGCCGGGGGCCGGCGCGGCGCGCCGATTCTGGCCGCCCCGGGCGTGGTTGCCTGCCGAAGGGCCGGCGGCCAGGGCCGCAGACGCAATGGAGAACCATCTTTACTCCCCGTCCCGCAACTCCGTTACGTTGTCCGGGAGGCTGGCCGGGGCGCGGCAACATGCCGCAATGACATCACGACCCGCAGTTGACAACCGCTCGGTTTGGGCCGCAAATCCGCGATACGGCCGGGTGGCGGCTCCGGTGGAGCGCCGCAGGTGGGCCGGGTATTTGCAACGGCCTCGGGCCGGGCATTCGCAAGGGGAAACGGCGCGCGTCATGTTTTCGAAAATCCTGATTGCCAACCGGGGCGAGATCGCCTGCCGAATCATCAAGACCGCCCGCCGCATGGACATCAAGTCCGTGGCCGTCTATTCCGAAGCCGACGCCAACGCGCTTCACGTCGAGATCGCCGACGAGAAGGTGTTCATCGGCCCGCCGCCCTCGGCGCAGAGCTACCTGATCGGCGACAAGATCGTCGAGGCCTGCCTCAAGACCGGCGCGCAGGCGGTCCATCCCGGCTATGGCTTCCTCTCCGAGCGCGCAGCGTTCTGCGAGGCCCTCAAGGCCGCGGGCATCACCTTCATCGGCCCCGACGTCCACGCCATGGGCGCCATGGGCGACAAGATCGAGTCAAAGAAGCTGGCCAGCGCCGCCGGCGTCAGCACCGTGCCCGGCTATCTCGGCGTGATCGCCGACGATGACGAGGCGGTGAAGATCGCCAGCGAGATCGGCTATCCGGTGATGATCAAGGCCTCGGCCGGCGGCGGCGGCAAGGGCATGCGCGTGGCCTGGAACGAGGCGCAGACCCGCGAGGGCTACAAGTCGGCCAAGAGCGAGGCCCGCACCAGCTTCGCCGACGACCGGGTGTTCATCGAGAAATACATCGTCGAGCCCCGCCACATCGAGATTCAGGTGCTGGCCGACGGCCACGGCAACGCCGTCTATCTCGGCGAGCGTGAATGTTCGATCCAGCGCCGGCACCAGAAGGTGATCGAGGAGGCGCCGAGCCCGTTCCTCGACGCCAAGACCCGCAAGGCGATGGGCGAACAGGCGGTGGCCCTGGCCAAGGCGGTTCAGTACAAGTCGGCTGGTACCGTCGAGTTCATCGTCGACGCCAACCGCAACTTCTATTTCCTTGAAATGAACACCCGGCTCCAGGTCGAGCATCCGGTCACCGAGATGATCACCGGCGTGGATCTGGTCGAGCTGATGATCCGGATCGCGGCCGGCGAGAAGCTGCCCTTCACCCAGGACGACGTCAAGCTGCGCGGCTGGTCGGTCGAGGCGCGGATTTATGCCGAGGATCCGACCCGCAACTTCCTGCCTTCCACCGGCCGGGTCACCCGCTACCGACCGCCGGTCGAGAGCCAGTTCACCCGCGTCGACACCGGGGTCTACGAGGGCGGCGAGATCAGCATGTTCTACGATCCGATGATCGCCAAGCTGGTCACCCGCGGCATGGACCGCGAAACCGCGGTCGGTCACATGAGGGAGGCGCTCGACGCCTTCCAGATCCGCGGCGTCGCCCACAACATCAGCTTCCTTGCCGCGGTGATGCAGAAGCAGCGCTTCCTCGACGGCCGGCTGACCACCAACTTCATCGCCGAGGAGTTCCCCGAGGGCTTCACCGGCGTCGAACTCGATAGCGAGACCAGCGACCGTCTGGTTGCGGTCGCGGCCTTCGTCCATGATCGCGTCGCCGAGCGCAACCGCACCCTCTCGGGCCAGATGCCCGGCTACCAGCCGCCGCGGCAGAATTTCTGGATGGTCCGGATCAACCGCGTCAACACCCCGGTGTTTGTCGATGAGACCGAACGCGGCGCCGACGTCCGGGTTGGCGGACAGGTCTACACGCTCAACACCAGTTGGGTGATCGGCGATACCCTCTGGGTTGGCACGGTCGAAGGCCGCACGATGACGGTGCAGGTCGATGTCACCGGCGACGGCTATCTATTGTTCCATGGCGGCGCCCAGATCCGCGCCCAGGTGCTGACCCCGCGCTCGGCCGAACTTTCAGACCTGATGCTGGTGCGGGTGCCGCCCGACCGCTCCCGGATGCTGCTGTCGCCGATGCCGGGCCTGTTGGTGCAATTGCCGGTGAAGGTCGGCCAGGAGGTCAAGGCCGGGCAGGAGTTGTGCGTGGTCGAGGCCATGAAGATGGAAAACATCCTCCGGGCCGAACGCGACGGCGTGATCGCCAAGATCAATGTCGAGGCCGGCAGCAGCCTCGCCGTCGATCAGGTGATTCTCGAGTTCGTCTGACGCCATGACCGGGGCGGACGCCGGCATCGAAGCGGTGCGCGTCCGCATCACGGGCCGGGTTCAGGGGGTGTGGTATCGCGGCTGGACCGTGCAGCAGGCCAGCCGCCTCGGCCTCTCGGGCTGGGTGCGCAACCGGGCCGACGGCTCGGTCGAAGCGGTTTTTGCCGGCCCCGCCGCGGCGGTCGAGGCGATGGTGGCAGCCTGCCGGACCGGCCCGCCGGCGGCGGGGGTGGTCGGGCTGACCATGAGCGCCGACCGCTTCGGCGGTTCCGGCTTCGAACAGCGGCCAACGGCGTGACCGCGATGTCGGACCGTCTCGCGTGTCTGGCCGTCCTCCTCCTGCTGGCGGCTCTCCCCGCCGCCGCCGCCGAGCCGCAGCGTACCAGCCCGGGGCATATGGTGCCGCCGGCCGAGAATGATCCCCATTTCGAGCAATACCGGCTGACCCTGACTCCCAAAAAGCCGCAGGTGGTGATGCGGGACGCCAAGAAGGACTGGCGCAAGGCCGGCAAGCCCGACAAGGCGCTGACCCGGGCCTGCCGGGCCGGGCGTTTTCGCGAACGCCAGTTCCTGCTCTTCCGCGCCGTCTTCAAGATCGATGCCCTGGGCGTGGCCTTCGGCCACGGCCTCAATCTTTACGATCCCGACCATCTGGCCAAACCCGACACCATCTATCTCTTCTGGCAGGGCGGCACCGCGGCCTGCGAGGTGCTGACCACCGGCAATCTCGACCCCAAGTCCGCCCCCGCCGACCCTAACGCGGCAAAGAAGTGAAAACCTCGTCCCAGGCGGCACGCAGCGCCATGTCGACCTCGTCCATGGTCACGAGATGGCCGAGGGCGTGCATCGAGGTGACGCCGTAGCCGCGCAGGCCGCAGGGAACGATGCCGGCGAAATGAGTGAGATCGGGCTCGACGTTCAGTGCGATGCCGTGAAAGCTGACCCAGCGCCGCACCCGCACCCCGAGCGCGGCGATCTTGTCCTCCTGGCCGGGCAGGCCACCATAGGGCCGCTTGTCGACCCAGATGCCGACCCGGCCCGGCCGGCGCTCGCCGGTGATTGAAAAGCGGGCCAGGGTCCGGATCAGCCACTCTTCCAACTCGCAGACGAAGGCCCGGATGTCAGGCCGGCGCCGCTGGAGGTCCAGCATGACATAGCCGACCCGCTGCCCCGGCCCGTGATAGGTGTACTGGCCGCCGCGCCCGGCCTCGAACACCGGGAAGCGCGCCGCCTCCAGGAGGTCTTCGGCACGGGCGCTGGTGCCGGCGGTGTAGAGCGGCGGATGCTCGAGCAGCCAGACCAGTTCGGGCGCGGTGCCGGCGCGAATCGCCGCCACCCGTTCCTCCATTGCCGCCAGTGCCCCGGGATAGGGCACCGGGACGTCGCTGACGCGCCATTCAAGCTCGGGAATCATCGCTCCGACCAACGGCTGGGACCAGGGGCGGTCACTATCGGCGCGCGGCGCGGCGAAATCCAGTCCGGCGCGCGGCCGCCCTGCCCCGCTTGACCGCCGGGGCGGGCGGGGCGATAAAGCGGCGGCCTCCCTTTCCCCGGACGAGCAGGAACCACCGCCGTGAACCGCATCTTCTCCGGCATGCAGCCGACCAGCCAATTGCATCTCGGCAACTACCTCGGCGCGTTGCGCAACTGGGTGTCGTTGCAGGACCAGTACGAGTGCATCTTCTGCGCCGTCGATCTCCATGCCATTACCGTGCCCCAGGATCCGGAGAAGCTGCGCCGCAGCACCCGCGAGATCATCGCCGCCTACATCGCGGCCGGCATCGATGCCGAGCGCTGTGTCCTGTTCGCTCAGAGCGGCGTCGCCGGCCACTCGGAGCTGGGCTGGATTCTCTCCTGCCACACCCCGCTCGGCTGGCTCAACCGCATGACCCAGTTCAAGGAGAAGGCGGGCAAACACCGCGACAACGCCGCGCTCGGACTCTACGCCTATCCGGTGCTGATGGCCGCCGACATCCTGCTCTACAAGGCGACCCACGTTCCGGTCGGCGAGGATCAGAAGCAGCATCTGGAACTGGCGCGCGACATCGCCGGCGCCTTCAACCGCGCCTATGGCCACGAGGTCTTCCCGCTGCCCGAGCCACTGATCCTGGGCGAGGCGACCCGGGTGATGTCGCTGCGCGACGGCTCGAAGAAGATGAGCAAGTCCGACGAATCGGACTATTCGCGCATCAACATGACCGACGATGCCGACACCATCGCGCTCAAGATCCGCAAGGCCAGGACCGACCCCGAGCCGCTGCCCGGCAGTCTCGTGGAACTGGAAACCCGCCCCGAGGCCGATAACCTCGTGACCATCTACGCCGCGCTCGCGGGCGAGAGCCGGGCCGTGACCCTGGCCCGCTTCGCCGGTCAGCAGTTCTCGGCCTTCAAGGTCTCGCTGGTCGAGGTGGCGGTGGCCACACTGGCGCCGATCAACGCCGAGATGAATCGCCTGCTCGGCGATCCCGGCGAAATCGACCGCATTCTCCGGCGCGGTGCCGAGCGGGCGGGCGCGATTGCAGCCCAGACCCTGGCCGAGGTCCACCAGCGCATCGGCGTGCTGCGGCCGTAGCCGCGGGGGACGCGGCGGCATGACGCCATTGCCGGAGCCTTCGATGATGAACTGATCATGGATCACCGGTGGTCTTCGGCCGGTCCGCCACCGTCAAGCCGCAAGCGGGACCGGAAGCCCGGGCACATACAACCACTCCGATCCAAGTTGAGACGCCAGTCAACATGAGAGAATTGGGAAGCCCCCCTTTGCCAATATGTTTTGCGGTGCGTCAAAATTGGTTTTCAGTTCATTCTTCGCTGGCGGAATGTTAACCTGCTAAATGCAGGACCGCAGAGGACGGACGCTTTGTCTGTGCCGGGGCGGGAGCCCGTCTCTCAGGTGGGACAAGGTCGATGGCGCTACCGGGCAAAACGGCCGGGTCCATGCTGGCCCTGATTCCCAGTCTGGTCTTCATCACGGCAATGACGCTCAGCCTGGTGGCGTGGTCCCTGGCCTCGCGCGACGATGATCGCCACGCCCGCGAACTCTTTGCCCTGGAAACCTAAAGTGTGATCAAGGCGCTGGGCGACAGCCTCGCCGCCGAGGCAGCCCGGCTGGCCGCGGCCCGGCGGCCAGCCGGCCCCGGCGATGAGCGCATCCGCTTCGTCGCCGCGGTCCGTGGCGAGGTCCCGGCCAAGGCCGAGCCGGCGTGGCGGGCGGCGGCCGAACAGGCCCGCGACCGCGCCGGGCCGGTGCTGAGCGCCGGCGCACCCGAAGCGGCGCTGGTGCTGCCGGTGTTCGCCACCGCCGATCCCGCCACCGCCGAGGCGCGCCGCACCGGCGTGCGCGGCTGGGTCAGCCTCACCATCGCCCTGCCGGCGCTGGTCGCCGCGGCGCAGGAGCGGCTGCCGCTGCCGCTGGCAGTCAGTGTCTTTGAGGGCGGCGCGCCGCTGCTTGCCCTGCCCGCCCGACCCGGACCCGAGGGGCCGGAGGGGGCCGCCGAGCCCGCCTATACCGGTGAGAGAGCCCTGTCTCTCGGCGGACGGAGCTGGGTCGTCCGCTGTGCCTCGGGAAGCGTCTTCGAGCGCGCCACCCGCAGCGGCGGGCCGATGGTGGTGCTGGTGCTGGGCGTCGGCTTCACACTGGCGCTGTGGCTGACCGTGATGGTGCTGCAGGCCAACCAGCGCCGTTTTCAGGACATCGCCGAATCCGCCTCGGACTGGTTCTGGGAGACCAACGCCGGTTTCGAGTTCACCTATATCTCGGCGCGCTTCTTCGAGATCACCGGTCTGGAACCGGCGGCGGTGCTCGGGCGCACGCAGTGGGATGTCGCCGGGCCGCGCCAGATCGCGGCGGCACGCGAGATCTGGCAGGCGCACTTCCGGGTCATGTCGGGACGCCAGCCCTTCCGGGGCCTCGAGATCACGGTCGACGACCGCAACGGCGCCGCCCGGCACATCCTGCTCTCGGGCAAGCCGTCCTATTATGACAACGGCATCTTCCGCGGCTATCGCGGCATCGGCTCCGACATCACCGAGCGCAAGGCCGCCGAGGCCGAGGCGGCCAAGAAATCGGCGCAGCTGCGCGCCGCCATCGAAGCCATGCCCAACGGCCTGATCATGTTCGGCGAGGATCTGCGTCTGATCCTCTACAACCGCCGTTTCCTGGAACTGTGGGGCCTGAGCGAGGAGGAACTGGAGGCGCGGCGCTATCTGCCGCACATGATCCGCCACCTTGCCGAGCTTGGCCGCTACGGGCCCGGCGACATCAGCCAACTGGTCGCCGACCGGCTGGCCCGCATCGTCCAGCCGACCACCCAGGGCTACGAGCTGCGCCGCGGCGACGGCCCCATCCTTGAGGTGCGCAGTTATGGCCGCTCCGAGGTCGGCTATCTCCTGACCTACCTCGACATCTCCGACCGCCGCCACGGCGAGGACGCGCTGCGCCAGAGCGAAGAGCGGCTCAAACTGGCCCTGGCGGCGACCAGGGCCGGGGTCTGGGACATCGATCTGGTCAATCGCAGCCGCTGGTGGTCCCCGGAACTGCCGGACATGCTCGGCTACGCACCGGGCGAGCTGACGGCCAGCGACGCCGTCTTCAAGGATCTGGTCCACCCCGAGGACTGGGCCGAATTGCGGGTGCGTGCCCGGCGCCACCTCGCGGGAATCACCGCCGAGTTCCGCGCCCAGTACCGGCTGCGGGGGAGGACCGGCGACTGGACCTGGGTCGAGGACACCGGTGAGGCGATTCGCGACGGCCAGGGCCGGGCGGTGCGCTTTATCGGCATCGTCGTGGACATTTCGGACCGCCGGGCGACCCAGGCCGAGTTGATGCGCTCCGAGAAGATGGCCGCCCTCGGCCGCCTGGTCGCCGGGGTCGCCCACGAGGTCAACACCCCGGTTGGGCTCGGCGTCTCGGTGGCCTCGTTCCTCGACCAAAAGACCCTGAAGCTGCATCAGGCCTATCAGGCCGGGACCGTTACCCAGGAGGATTTCGAGGACTACCTCGAGACCGCCCGGGAGTCCTGCGCCTCGCTGCTGGCCAACCTGCGCCGCGCCGCCTCTCTCGTGCGCAGCTTCAAGCTGGTGGCGGTCGATCAGTCGGCCGAGCAACGGCGGCCGTTCAATGTCCGCGCCTACATCGACGAGGTCTTGACCAGCCTGCGTCCGAAGCTCAAGAAGACGCGCCACACCATCGCGGTCGCGTGCCCGCCCGAGCTGGTGTTCACCAGCGACCCCGGCGCGCTGTCTCAGATTCTGACCAATCTGGTCGAAAACTCGCTGGTTCATGGCTTCGACGGCTGGGACGAGGGGCATATCCAGGTCGAGGTCAGAGCGGACAACGCGGTGCTGGTGCTGATTTACGCCGATGACGGCAAAGGCATGCCCCAGGATCAGCTGGAAAAAATCTTCGAGCCGTTCTTCACGACGCGAATGGGGCAGGGGGGCAGCGGACTGGGCATGCACGTCGTCTACAATCTGGTCACGCAGACCCTGGGCGGCCACATCCGCTGCGACTCGGCACCCAGCCGCGGCATGACCGTGACCATCCGGCTGCCGCTCAACCCACTGGCCGCCAACACCCCGGGAGCCCCTCCGGGCAGCGGCGAGCAGGAGATCTGCCATGACGGCGCCGCCTGAACCGGCCAAGGGCAAGCCCCTGCTGTTCCCCAGCCGGGCCCGAGCCCCGGTGGTGCCGGCGACCGCCGGTGTCCGGCCCTGGCGGGTGCTGATCGCCGACGACGAACCCGACGTTCACTCGGTGACCCGCCTGCTGCTGAAGGACTTCGTCTTCGCCGGCCGGCCGCTGGAGTTTCTCGGCGCCTGGAGCGCCGCCGAGGCCCGGGCGATCATGCGCGATCAGCCCGAGATCGCCGTGCTGCTGCTCGATGTGGTGATGGAGTCCGACCATGCCGGTCTCGACGTCGTGCGCCACATCCGTCAGGAGTTGGGCAACGGCGAGGTCCGGATCGTCCTGCGCACCGGCCAGCCCGGCTACGCCCCGGAAAAGCAGGTGGTCGAGGATTTCGACATCAACGACTACCGGGAAAAAACCGAGCTGACGGCCCAGAAGCTGCACACCGTGATGATGTCGGCGCTGCGGGCCTATCGCGATATCCGCACCCTTGAACTCAATCGCCGCGGCCTGGAGCGGATCATCGGCGCCTCGGGCACGCTCTTTGAACATCAGTCGCTGGCCCGCTTCGCCACCGGGGCGCTGACCCAGATCGCGCTGCTGCTCAGCCACGACCAGGGCGGCCTGCCGGGCAACGGCTCGGGGCCGCTGATCGTTTCGGGCTTCGCCGCCAGCCGCCACCCCGGCGCGCTCGACGTGCTGGCCGGCATCGGCGACTTTTCCGACTGGCGCGGCCCCCGCGCCGAGGCCACGCTGCCGGAGCGGGCACGGGCGCGGCTGGCCGAGGCCGGCGCCAGCCAAGTCCCGGCGATCGGCCCCCGCGAGTATCTTGGCAGCTTCCGGACCACCACCGGCTCCGAGCAGCTGGTCTATGTCGAGTCGCCACAGCCGTTCGAAGAGATCGATCTCCGGCTGCTCCAGGTGTTCTCGGCCACCCTCGGCTTCGCCTTCGACAATGTCTGCCTCAACCGGGAGCTTGCCGAGACCAGCACCGAGATCGTCCAGACCCTCTCGGATGTGGTCGAAACCCGCTCGGTCGACACCAGCCGCCACACCGCCCGGGTCGGCAAGAGCGCCCATCTGCTCGGCCGCAAGCTCGGCCTTTCCGAGTCCCGCCTCGAAGTGCTGCGGCTGGTGGCGCCGATGCACGATCTCGGCAAGGTCGGCATTCCCGACGCCCTGCTCAACAAGCCGGGCAAGCTGACCACCGAGGAATATGCCTGCGTCAAGGCCCACACCACCATCGGGTACAACATCCTCAAGGGCTCGAAGCGGCGACTGCTCAGCACCGCCGCCCAGGTCTGCCTCCAGCATCACGAGCGCTGGGACGGCACCGGCTATCCCCACGGCCTGAGGGGGGCCGAGATCGATATTCTCGGCCGCATCGTCGGGCTGGTCGACGTCTTCGACGCCGTCTCCAACGACCGCCCCTACAAGCGCCGCTGGCCGGCCGATCAGGTGCTCGAATACATCCAGGGCGAGCGCGGCCGCCAGTTTGACCCCGAACTGGTTGACCTTTTCATCAGTCATTTCGAGGAATTCGTGATACTGGAGCGCGAAGAGCCGGACGGGGAATAGGCCCGATCGATCCCGCGCCGGCTCCAGCCGAGGCGAATGGCAATAAAAAGGGAGGCCGATGGCCTCCCGTTTCTTGTCGACCCGACCGCTGTCGCGGTCGCGGCTAAACCGGTGCCAGCCCGACTCAGCCTTTCGCTTGCACCTCGCCCTGGCCCTTGGTCAGGGTGGCCAGCTGCTGCTGCAGTTCATCGACCCGGCGCTGCAACTCTTCCAGCGGCTTGTCGGTCTCGGCCGGCTTGCCGGCTTCGGGCGGCCGGGCCAGCTGGGAAAAATCGGCGGCGCCGAAGGGCGTGAACATGCGCATCGCCCGCTCGAAAAGGGCGAGATTGTGCTTGCTCATCTCCTCGAAGCCGGTGAAGGGGAAAATACCGCCGATGGCGCTCTGGAAGTAATCGCGCATCTGCTCCTGATTGCGGGCAAAGGCCTGCATGCTGTAATCAAGATAGCTTGGCACCATCCACTGCATGCTGTCGCCGTAAAAGCCGATGAGCTGGCGCAGAAAGCTGATCGGCAGCAGGTTCTGCCCCTTGCTTTCCTCTTCAACGATAATCTGGGTCAGAACGGAGCGTGTAATGTCTTCCCCGGTCTTGGCGTCGTAGACGACGAAATCGACACCCTCTTTGACCATCTGGCAGAGATGGTCGAGGGTCACATAGCTGCTGGTGGCCGTATTGTATAGTCGCCGATTTGCGTATTTTTTGATCGTGATCGGAGCGGACGACTGAGTAGTTTTTTCGGCCATCGGAGAGCGCTTTCCGTCTGTTGTCTCGGCACGAACACGTGCTCACCCTGGTATGAGTACGCGATACGGCGACCATGTTGCAAGAGCGAAGAGTGGGGGATCTGCCACGGCTGTTTCCCTTTCGGGCTTTGCAGGCTATCAAGGGTGCGTCGCAACACCTATAATGCCGATATGACCGACCCGACCGAACCCGATCCCCCGTCTCTCGATGCCCTGTCACGGCGCTATCTGGAGTTATGGCAGGATCAGTGGGCTGCGGTGGCCGCGGACCCGGTCACCGCTGAAAACGTCACCCGCTGGTTCCAGATCATCTATCAGGGTGCGGCGGCGTTTTCACCCTTCGCCGGCTTGACGGGGGCACCCGGAACCGGTTGGGATAGCCGCCCGGCCGCATCGCCATCATCACAGGACCCACCATGGTCTCCGTATCCGCCGTTCCCCACCGCCAGACCGGCGCCGGCAGCTGCCGGCGGCGCTGGCCTGGAGTCGGGCCGTGACGGACCAAACGCTGCCTCCCGGGCTGCCACGCCAGGGTCCGCGACCGTTGGCGCTGCATCTGACCATCGCGCTGACGGTGCTGATGACCTCACCCGGCGGCTTGCCCTTCTTGAAGAGCGGCTCGCTGCCATGGAAGCCGCCGCTGCGCGGCCGGGCGCTGGAGATCGGCCGTCTCGCCGATTCCGTCGGCGGCGCCACCAGTAAAGCCTTCGCCCGCGCCGTCGACCGCGAGATGCGGCGCCGACTCGATCTCTTCTTCACCGGCGTCGAGCGTTACCGCCACCATCCCTACCGGCGTGATCTCGCCGACCCGCCGGTGCTCTGGACCGAGGGCGGCACCCGGCTGCTCGATTACGGCGGCGAGGGGCGGCCGGTGCTGTTCGTACCCTCGCTGGTCAACCGGGCCTACGTGCTCGATCTCTCGGCCCAGCGCAGCCTGTTGCGCTGGCTGGCCACTCAGGGCGTGCGGCCCCTGCTGGTCGATTGGGGCATGCCCGGGGCGCTGGAGCGGCGCTATACCCTGACCGATTACGTTGCCGGCCGACTCGACCGCGCTCTCGACGCCGCGCTCGATGCCGTCGGCGGCCCGATGGCCACCGTCGGCTATTGCATGGGCGGCATGCTGGCGACCGCGCTGGCGCTGCGGCGGCGGCGTGACATCGACGCGCTCTGCCTGCTGGCGACGCCCTGGGATTTCAGCGGCGGCGAGGCCGGCAACGCCCGGGCCGCCTCGGCGCTGATGTCGGTGTTCGGCCCCGCGCTCGACGCCTGGGGCGAGATGCCGGTCGATGTCCTGCAATCGATGTTCGCCCAGGTCGATCCGCTGCTCGCGCTGCGCAAATTCAGCCAGTTCGGCCGACTCGAAGCCACCTCCAGTCAGGCCGCCAATTTCGTCGCCCTTGAAGACTGGCTCAACGACGGCATCCCCCTGGTGGCGGCGGTGGCGCGCGACTGCATCGCCGGCTGGTACGGCCGCAACGACACCATGCGTGGCAACTGGCTGATCGCCGGCCTGCCGGTCGACCCCCGCGGCATCCGTCAGCCGACGCTGGCGCTGATTCCGGCCAACGACCGCATCGTGCCGCCGGCCTCGGCGCTGGCGCTGGCGCGCCTGATTCGCGGCGCCGAAATCCAGACGCCGTCGCTGGGGCATATCGGCATGGTGGTCAGCGCCGGTGCCAGGAGTGCGGTCTGGCAGCCTTTGGCAGCGTGGCTGCGCGGCACCGGCGGCGGCTGATTCGACCGCCCCCGCCGGCGCAGAATGCGCGCTTATGACGCATAAAGGGCACACAGGGACTTGCGCCGATACGGTCTCACTCGTAATGTGGGCCACTCGATTTCCTGGCTACCGGGCCAATAATACCAAGTCTGTGAGGAGCGTTCCCAATGACCGATGTCGTCATCGTCGCCGCCACGCGTACTGCCGTTGGCAGCTTCAACGGAGTCCTGAGCGCGGTTCCGTCCTATACCCTGGGTGAGGTCGTCATCCGCGAGCTGCTGAAGCGCGCCAAGCTGGACCCCAAAGAGATCGACGAGGTCATTCTCGGCCAGATCCTCACCGCCGGCTGCGGGCAGAATCCGGCCCGTCTCGCCGCGATCAACGCCGGCCTGCCGATCGAATCGACCGCCTTCGGCATCAATCAGCTCTGTGGCTCGGGCCTGCGCTCGGTGGCCCTCGGTCTCCAGGCGATCCGCAACGGCGACGCCGACATCATCATCGCCGGCGGCCAGGAGAGCATGAGCCTGGCGCCGCACCTGATCCATCTGCGCAACGGCGTCAAGATGGGCAACGCCGAAATGCACGACCACATGCTGCGCGACGCGCTGTGGGAAGGCTTCAGCGCCCTCGGCTACCACATGGGCAACACCGCCGAGAACGTGGCCAAGAAGTGGGGTCTGACCCGCGATGAGCAGGACCAGCTGGCCCTGCGCTCCCAGAACAACGCCGAAGCGGCGCAGAAGGGCGGCCGGTTCAAGGACGAGATCGTCCCCGTCACCATCAAGGGCCGCAAGGGCGACGTCGTGGTCGACACCGACGAATTCCCCAAGCACGGCACGACCATCGAGACCCTGGGCAAGCTGCGCCCGGCCTTCGACAAGGCCGGTACCGTCACCGCCGGCAACGCTTCGGGCATCAATGACGGCGCCGCCGGTGTCGTCCTGATGAGCGCGGCCAATGCCGCCAAGCGCGGCCTGACCCCGCTGGCCCGGGTGGTCAACTGGGCGACCGCCGGCGTCGATCCCCTGATCATGGGCACCGGCCCGATCCCGGCCAGCAAGAAAGTTCTGGCCAAGTCGGGCTGGAAGCACGAGGAGCTGGACCTGATCGAGGCCAACGAGGCGTTTGCCGCCCAGGCGGTTGCGGTGAACAAGGAGATGGGCTGGGATATCGCTAAGGTCAACGTCAATGGCGGCGCCATCGCCCTCGGCCATCCGGTCGGCGCTTCGGGCGCCCGCGTGCTCGTCACCCTGCTGCACGAAATGCAGAAGCGCGATGCCAAAAAGGGCCTCGCCACTCTGTGCATCGGCGGCGGCATGGGCATCGCGCTGACCGTCGAGCGCTAGTCGCCGCTCCGTCGTGACGAAGAAGGCGGGTCGCCCGGCAGCGGCGGCCCGCCTTTTTGTTTTTTCAGCACCGGGGACGAGATGCAAAGAGAATATCCCAGCCGGCCGTGGGTCGGGGTCGGCGTCGTCGTCTGGCGTGACGACCACGTCCTGCTGATTCGGCGCGGCGCGCCGCCCCGCCGCGGCCAATGGGGCCTGCCCGGCGGCGCCCAGGCGGTGGGCGAGACCCTGTTCGAAGCTGCGATCCGGGAGGTCCAGGAAGAGACCGGCCTCAGTGTCACCCCGACCGCGATCGTCACCGCCTGCGACGGCATCAGCCGCGACGAGGACGACCGCGTTCATTACCATTACACCCTGATCGAGGTTGCCGCGACCTATGACGGCAACGCCGACCCGGTCGCCGCCGACGACGCCGTCGAAGCGTGCTGGGTCTTCCTCGAGGATGTCGGCAGCTACATTGAATGGGACGAAACGCTGCGCGTGATCATGCTCTCAGCCGAGCAGAGACGGGGATAGCCGGGGCCGGGGTGACGCCGCGCCCCCCCGCGATCAGACATTAAATCTGAAGTGGAAAATATCTCCGTCCTGGACGACGTACTCTTTGCCTTCCTGGCGCATTTTTCCGGCATCCTTGCAAGCCTGTTCGCCGCCGAGTTCGACGAAGGCTTCATAGGGGATGGTTTCGGCCCGGATGAAGCCGCGTTCGAAATCGGTGTGAATGGCGCCGGCGGCTTCGGGGGCGCGGGCGTTGCGGCGCACGGTCCAGGCCCGGGCCTCCTTGGGACCGACGGTGAAGAAGGTGATCAGGTCGAGGAGACCATAGCCGGCGCGAATCACCCGGTTGAGGCCGGTTTCCGCCATGCCGAGGGCGGCCAGAAACTCGCGCTTTTCCTCGGGATCGCTCAGTTGGGCGACCTCCGACTCGATCGCGGCCGAAATCACCACCGAGGCCGCGCCCTGGGCCGCCGCCATCGCCGCGACCCGGGCCGAGAGGGCGTTGCCCTCGGCGGCCGACGCTTCCTCGACGTTGCAGACATAGAGCACCGGCTTGGCGGTCAGCAGCTGCAGCGACCGCCACAGCGCGCGATCCTCCTGCGCGACCGCGACGGTGCGCGCCGGCCGGCCGGCCTGGAGCGCGGCCAGCGCCGGTTCCATCAGCGCCGCCAGGGCCTTGGCGTCCTTGTCGCCGCCCTTGGCCTTCTTTTGCGCGGCATAGAGCCGGCGGTCAAGCGAGTCGAGATCGGCCAGCATCAGTTCGGTCTCGACCACCTCGGCATCGCGCAAGGGGTCGATGTCACCCTCGACGTGGGTGATATCGTCATCCTCGAAGCAGCGCAGGACATGAAGAATCGCGTCAACCTCGCGGATGTTGGCCAGGAACTGGTTGCCCAGCCCCTCGCCCTTGGAAGCGCCGCGGATCAGACCGGCAATATCGACGAACTCCAGCTGAGTCGGGATGATCCGGGCCGACCGGGCGATGGCGCAGACCGTGTCGAGCCGCGGGTCGGGCACGCCGACCCGGCCGACGTTCGGCTCCTTGGTGCAGAAAGGAAAATTCGCCGCTTCCGCCGCCTGGGTGGCGGTCAGCGCGTTGAACAGGGTCGACTTGCCGACATTGGGCAGGCCGACGATGCCACAATTGAAACCCATGGATTTGGTCTTCGCCTTCGGGGGAACCGGTGGCCCGGGTTATGCACCGGCGGCGGCGGAAGCGCAAATGGCAAGTGGCGGCCGGTTTCTGGCCGTCACATCTCGTGGACCTCCACTCCCGGCACGCTTTTGAGTGCGGCGCGGTCCTTGGCGGTGAGGGCGTAGGTTTGGGCGAGGTCGATGTCGACCTCCTGAAAGGGCGCGGTTTCGACCGCGAGACTGATCCGGGCCTTGCCACGGCCGAGGGTCCCGATGATCGCCCGCAGCGCCGGCAGCGGTTCCTGGTCGTGGAGCAGAATGCGGATGCCCTCAGCGACCTTGGCCGCTTCGGGCTCCAGCGGCTTGACCTCCTGGCAGGTCAGGCGCAGGTCCTCGCCCTGGCGCTGGACGTCGACGGCCAGCAGCACCGCCCGGCCCGGTTCCAGATGCTCGCGGGCCTGGGCCAGGGTTTCCTGAAACAGCGTCACTTCGAAAACGCCGCTGGCATCCGAAAGTGAACAGAAGGCGAAACGATTGCCACTTTTAGCGGTTCGTTCTTGTTTAGCAATGATAATTCCGGCCATCTTGAAACGGCTCGAGCCGCCGCGCCCGAGCCGGACCGGCAGGTCGGCCAGGCGCACGACATCGAGTCGGCGCAGCGGCCCGGCATAGGCGTCGAGCGGGTGGGCCGAGAGATAAAAGCCGATGGCGTCGAACTCGTGCTTGAGCTTTTCGAGGGCGTCCCAGGCCGCTGGCGCCGCAAGATCCGGCTCCTTCAGCGCCGGGCCGCCGCCGGCCCCGAACAGGCTGACCTGGCCGCTCTGGCGCTCGGCGGTCACGGCATGGCCGTAGCGCATCAAGGTCTCCACCGAGGCCAGCACCCGCGCCCGGTTCGGCTCCAGCCCGTCGAAGGCGCCGGCGCGGCAGAGATTCTCCAGCTGGCGCTTGTTGACCGCCTTGGTGTCCAACCGGCGGGCGAAATCATAAAGGTCGCGATAGGGGCCGCCGCCGGCCCGCTCCTCGACCAGCCCCTTCATCGCCGCGGCGCCGACACCCTTGACCGCGGCCAGCGCGTAGCGGATCGCCCGTTCGCCACCCGGAATCATTTCGACTCCAAAAACATCCTTTGACTTATTGATGTCCGGCGTCAGCAACTTGACCCCGAGCCGAACCAGCTCCTGACGGAAGATGTTGAGCTTGTCGGTGTTGCCGAGATCGAGGGTCATCGAGGCGGCCATGAAGGCGACCGGATGATTGGCCTTCAGCCACGCGGTCTGGTAGGCGACCAGGGCATAGGCGGCGGCGTGGGACTTGTTGAAGCCGTAGCCGGCAAACTTGGCCACCTGATCGAAGATCATCCCGGCCTGGCCGGGATCGACGGCGCGCGCCCGGGCGCCATCGACGAACAACTGGCGCTGGGCGTCCATCTCGGCCTGGATTTTCTTGCCCATCGCCCGGCGCAGCAGATCGGCGCCGCCCAGCGTGTAGCCGGACAGCACCTGGGCGATCTGCATCACCTGTTCCTGATAGATCATGATGCCGAAGGTTTCCTTGAGGATGCCTTCGAGCGAGGGGTGGAGGTAATCGGGCGCCTCCTCGCCGTTCTTGACCCGGATGTATTTGGGGATGTTGTCCATCGGCCCCGGACGGTAGAGCGCGACCAGCGCGATGATGTCCTCGAACCGGTTTGGCTTCAGGCGGCGCAGCACGTCGCGCATGCCCGAACTTTCCAGCTGAAACACCCCGGTGGTTTCGGCCCGGCTGAGCAGACGGTAGGTCTTCTCGTCGTCGAGCGGCAGAGCTGAGATGTCGAGGCCGCCGCCGGCCAGCTCCACCGCCTTTTCGATCACGGTCAGGGTCTTGAGGCCGAGAAAGTCGAACTTCACCAGCCCGGCCTGTTCGACATACTTCATGTTGAACTGGGTGACCGGCATGTCGGAGCGCGGGTCGCGGTAGAGCGGCACCAGACGGTCGAGCGGCCGGTCGGCGATCACCACGCCGGCGGCATGGGTCGAGGCGTGACGATAGAGGCCCTCGAGCTTGATCGCGATCGCCATCATCCGTCCGACATTGGCGTCGCCGTCGCGGTGGGCCTGAAGCTGGGGCTCGCCGTCGATCGCCTGCTGCAGGGTGACCGGGTTGGCCGGATTGTTCGGCACCAGCTTGCAGATGCGGTCGACCTGACCCAGCGGCAGTTGCAGCACCCGGCCGACGTCGCGCAGCACCGCCCGGGCCTGGAGCTTGCCGAAGGTGATGATCTGGGCCACCCGGTCCTTGCCATAGCGCCGCTGGACATAGTGGATGACCTCGTCGCGCCGGTCCTGGCAGAAATCGATGTCGAAATCGGGCATCGACACCCGCTCGGGGTTGAGGAAGCGCTCGAACAGCAGGCCGAAGCGCAAGGGATCGAGATCGGTGATGGTCAGCGCCCACGCCACCACCGAGCCGGCGCCCGAGCCGCGCCCCGGGCCGACCGGAATGCCCTGCTGCCTCGTCCATTTGATAAAATCAGCGACGATCAGGAAGTAGCCGGGAAACTTCATTGTCTCGATGACGTCCAGCTCGAAATCCAGCCGGTCGCGGTAGGTCTGCTCCGCGGCCCCCTCAAGACGGGCGAGGCGGCGGGTCAGTCCGGCGTGGGCCTGGGCGCGCAACTCCTCGGCCTCGCTGCGCCCGGCGCTGAGCGCCTCGGTGAAGGGCGGTAAAATCGGCTTGATCGGCCGCAGCAGGTAGGAGCAGCGGCGGGCGATGACCAGGGTGTTGTCAACCGCCTCGGGCAGATCGGCAAACAGGGCGCGCATCTCGGCCGCCGACTTGAAGCGATGGTCGGGCGAGACCCGGCGCCGCTCGGCCTCGGCGACATACCGGCTCTCGGCGATGCACAGCAGGGCGTCGTGGGCCTGATGCATGGCGGCATCGGCAAAGAAGACGTCGTTGGTGGCCACCAGCGGCAGCGCGAACTCGTAGGCAAGGGCGATCAGGGCCGGCTCGATGCGGTCCTCGAGAGCGCCGAGACCACTGGCGTCCTCGGGGCCGGCATGGCGCATCAGCTCGACGTACAGCCGGCCGGGAAACAGCGCCATCAGCCGCTGCAGCACCTCGCGCGCCGCCGGCTCCTGCCCGGTCGCCAGCGCCCGCCCGACCGGACCCGCCGGACCGCCGGTGAGCGCGATCAGGCCGTCGCTGGCACCGTCCAGATGCTCAAGACTGATCTGGGGCGTTTCGGCGGCATCGGATTCGATGAAGGCCCGGCTGACCAGCCGCATCAGGTTGGCATAGCCGGCCTCGGTCTGAACCAGCAGCACCAGATGATCAGGCGGCTGGACCTTGCCCGAGGCCCCGGTGGGTTTGGTCTCGGTACGGCGAAGGTTGAGCTGACAGCCGATGATCGGCTGGACCCCGGCGTCGGCCGCGGCCAGAGCGAATTCGAGGGCGCCGAAAAGATTGCCGGAATCGGTCACCGCCACCGCCGGCATGGCCTGCTTCTGGCAGAGCTTGATCAGCTCCTTGATCCTGATCGCGCCCTCGGCCAGCGAATAGGCGGAATGGACCCGGAGATGAACGAAGTCGGCGTGGGGCATGGCCTCGGGCTTTCAAAAAGCACGATGGGGGAGACCAGCTCCCCCAGATCCTCATCGTCTCACCCTGGGCCGGCGGTCCTCAGACCGTCTTCTTCTTCGCCCGCGGCGGCGCCTTCGCCTTGGCCGGTGCGGCCGCAGCGGCCTCGGCCGGAGCCGCCATCGCCGGCTCGGGAGCCGGGGCCGGCGCCGGGGCCGCGATCACCGGCGGCGGCGCGGGCGGCGGCGGCGGCGCGATGGCCACCCGCGGCGGCGGCGCCGGGATCGCCGGAGTCAGGGCCGGGGCCTTGGGCGGCGGCGCGGCCAGGGCGGCATAGGGCGCGGCCGGCAGGTCTTTGGGGGCGTAGCCGGCCATGGTGTCCTGGAGGTTCTTGACCAGGAAATTGGCGATTTCGATCGTGCCCTGCAGGCTGGTGATTGCCCGCGCGCTCGACGACTGGAACCAGGCGCGCTGAACCTCGACCACCTCCTCGGGCGACTTGCAGATCGTCAGGTCCTGGGCCGCTCTCATCGCCTCGGTGACCTCGGTGGTCAGCAGCGTCAGCCACAGCCGGTAGCCCTGCTCCATCACCCCGGTCACGAACATCGACCGGGCCGCCAGCGCCTGATTCTTGGCCGTGGCCGTGGCGTTCAACTCTTCGAAAAACGAAAAATAGTTTCCATGCATCGCACCGTCTCCCGCTCGAAGGCCCGCCCCGGCCGGCCGGGGTTCAGTTCGCAGCGCCTGCACGGTAGCCGTCCGGCGCGTGCCCGACAACAGGAATTCATGGGGGCGCCGCCCGCGTGCCGCGCGGGCCACCGCGCGCCCGGCTCAGGCCCGCGCCAGCAGGAACAGGCGGCGGAACGGAAACAGGGTGGTGCCGTCCGAGCGCCGGGGATAGGCGGTGCGGAGGCGGGCGCCATACGCGGCCAGGAATGCCGTCTGCTCGCTTTCGCTCAGCCGCTCCAGCACCGGCAGCAGCGCTGTGCCCCGGGTCCAGTTCAGCACCGGATCCTCGCCGGTGAGGCGGTGCAGATAGATGGTTTCCCAAAGCTCGAGATCGGCGGCCCGGGGGGCCAGCCAGTCGACATAGCGCTCCGGCTCAGGGACCGGCGCCGGCCCCGGCCGATCGGCAAAGCGGGCCGCCCAGGGGCCGGCGGCGATGGTCTCGGCAAGCAGGGCATGAGAGGGCGCGACGAAATTACGCGGCATCTGCACCGCCAGCACGCCGCCGCGGCCGAGCCCGGCCAGCAGACGCAAAAACAGCGTCTGATGGTCGCCCAGCCAGTGCAGTGCGGCGTTCGAGATGATGAGGTCGAGCGGCGCCTCCGGCCGCCACGAGGCCAGCTCCGCCTGCTGCCAGCGCACCCGAGTCGTGCTTTGCCGGGCCTGCTCCAGCATCGCAGCCGAGCCGTCGACGCCGGTGACCTCGGCTTCGGGCCAGTGCTCAGCCAGCCGGCTGGCGAGAAAGCCGCCGCCGCAGCCGAGATCCGCGACCCGGGCCGGCCGGGCGACTCCGACCCAGTCCAGCGCCGCCGCCAGCAGATCCAGCGCCGGACGGCGGCGCTGGCGTTGGAAGAGGTCGTAGCGGGCCGGGTCCCAGGACACCGCCGCCGCCGTCAGCTGACGCGGACGCGGCGGACGAAGCCGTCGACCTCCCGGCGAAGGCGGTCGGCCTGCTGGGACAACTCGCTCGCGGCGCCGAGGACATTGCCGGCCATGTGCCCGGTTTCACCCGCTGCCTGGGTGACGCCGCCGATGTTGTTGGACACCTCCTGGGTGCCGCGCGAGGCCTCGCTGACCGACTGGGCGATTTCCCGGGTGGCGGCGCCCTGCTGCTCGACCGCCGAGGCGATGGTGGTGGTGATCTCGCTCATGCGCCGGATGGTGCCGGTGATGCCTTTGATCGCGTCAACCGCAGAGCCGGTGACGGTCTGCATCTGACCGACCTGGGCCTGAATGTCCTCGGTGGCCTTGGCGGTCTGGTTGGCCAGATTCTTGACCTCGGAAGCAACCACGGCGAAGCCCTTGCCGGCCTCGCCGGCCCGCGCCGCCTCGATGGTGGCGTTGAGGGCCAGCAGATTGGTCTGGCTGGCAATGTCGTTGATCAGCCCGACCACCTCGCCGATCTTCTGCGCCGCTTCCGAGAGGCTGGCGACGGTGTTGTTGGTCCGGTTGGCCTCCTCGACCGCGGTGCCGGCGATGCGCGAGGACTCGCCGACCTGCCGGCTGATCTCGTTGACCGAGCTGGCCAGCTCCTCGGTGGCGGCAGCCACGGTCTGGACGTTCTCCGAGGCCAGTTCGGCGGCGCTGGCCACCGCGCCGGCCTGGCTGTTGGCCTGATCGGCGGTGGCCGACAGGCTCTGGGCCGCCGATTGCAGTTCGGTCGCCGCCGCCGAAACAGCATCAACGACACCGCTGACCCCGGCTTCAAACTCGTCGGCCAGCCGGTTCATGGTCGTTCGTTTCTCCGCCTCGGCGGCGCGCTCCTGGCGCACCTGCTCGGCTTCGAGACGCAGCTTCTCCTGGCCGTGGTGCTTGAAGGTTTCGAGGGCACCGGCCAGTTCGCCGATCTCGTCGGACTGGCCGGTGCCCGGCACCACCACCTGAAGGTCGCCTTCGGCGACTCGCTTCATCGCCAGGGTGATCTCGGCCAGCGGCCGCGCCACGCCGCTGAGGATTACCCAGAGGGCGAGAGCGACGGAGACCAGAATCCCTCCGACCGAAAGCGCGATCAGGGTCTGGCGGCCGGAATGAACATGCTCGGCACCGTCGGAAAAGGCTTCATCCTGCAGTTTGGTGTTGTTGGCGAGGATGTCGGCAAGCAGGGCCTCGGCCCGGGTGCTGATGCCCGACGCCTGGATCAGCATTTTCTCCACACCGGCATGATCACTCTTGTCGTAGAGCGCGTCCGCCTGCTCCTCGATCTTGCGGTACTCGGTCATCAGGCCGCGGACCTGGGTGATGTCTCGGCGGGAGTCCTCGAGGATCAGCAGCGGCATCAGGCTGTCGAGGTCGGCGCCCAGTTTGGTGTAGCATGCCGAGGCGCGATCGCGGACCCGCTTCACCTCGGCGCCATTCAGAGCGTTGGCATTCAGAAACTCGACGTAGCGGAACCACGACACCAGCTGAAGCTGGGCATCGCTGGTCAGCGTCTGCTTCTTCGCCGTCCCGGCGATGGTTGCGGTCTCGCTCTCGACGTCCGAGAGCTTGGAGGTACCAATGAACGCCAAGGCAACCGCAAGAAAAGCCAGCAGGAGCACTGAGCCCAGCATCTTTGTTTTCAATGTAAGGTTCACGCAAGCCCCCGTATCTGGTATCAGCCGTCAGACCGCTCACCCGGAGGTATCCGATAAGGACCCTCGGACGCCGATGGATGATAGCTGGTCATGGGGTAGTCTTACACCAGACGATTACGGTTCACGAGGGTAATGGACGTTATGACCAATCCGCATGCCCCGCTTGCCTCCCGGGCCCGCATCCGCCGGCTGGCCCTGGCCGGGCGCCTGATGCTGGCCGCCGAGCGGCTGGGTGCGGCGCTGGTGCCGGTGGCGGCGCTCGGTTGCGGCTGCCTCGCCCTGGCGCTCTCGGGTCTGCTGCCGCTGCTGCCGGGCTGGCTGCACGCCGGGGTACTGGCGGGGGCGGCACTGGGGGCGGGCGCAACTCTCCGCCGCGGCTTTCGCGGCTTTCGCTGGCCCGGCGCCGGCGAGGCGCTGCGGCGGCTGGAGCGGGACAATCACTTGCCGCACCGGCCGTTGCAGACCCTCAACGACCGGCCGGCAGGCGACGATGCCCTGGCCGCCGCAGTCTGGCTCCTGCATTGCGAGACGGCGGCCCGGGCCGCCGGCCCGGTGCGGTTGCACCCTCAGACGCCCGCTCTGGCCGCCCGCGACCGTTTCGGGCTGCGCCTCGCCCTCGGGGCGGCGCTGCTGGCGACGCTGGTGCTCAGCTGGGGCGAAGGCGGAACGCGGCTGGCCGCGGCTTTCGATGTCCGTTTCGGGGGCGGCACCGCACCGGCGGTGCTCGACCTCTGGCTGACGCCGCCGGCCCATACCGGCCTGCCGCCCCTGCTCTGGCGCCGGACCGACACCGCCGCCGCACCGGTGACGGTGCCGGCCGGCAGCGCCGTGGTCGCCCGGGTCAGCGGCGGCGGCGGCCTGCCGGTGCTGATCATCAACGGCACCGGTCAGGCCCTGACCGCGCTCGACGACGACCGGCACTTCGAGGCGCGGGCGACGCTGCGCAGCGGCGGCGGACTCGAGGTGCGGCAGGATGGGCGCAGCCTCGGACGCTGGCCACTGCTGGTCCGGCCCGAGATGGCGCCGGCCGTGACCTTCACGGCGGCGCCCGCCCAGACCGGACGCGGCGCCCTCCGCATCGCCTACCGGGCCGAAGACGCCTATGGCGTCGCCTCGGTCAGCCTGATCGTGCGGCCGGAAGCGGCGCCGGCCGAGACCGCCGGGTCGCTGACCCTGGCGCTGCCGGTGAGCGGAACCGAGCGCACGCGGGTCGACACCACCGCCAGTCATGACCTCACCGCCAGCCCCTGGGCCGGACTGCCGGTGCGGCTGCAGCTGACGGCCACCAGCGTCGGCGGCCTCAGCGGTGTTTCGGAGGAGCGGACCCTGGTGCTGCCCGAGCGCAGCTTCGGCCATCCCGTGGCCCGGGCGCTGATCGGGGTGCGCCGGGAGCTGGCGCTGCGGGGCGAGGCGGCGCGGCCCGACGGCGCCCGGGCGCTGGGCGCGCTCTCGGTGCGGCCCGAGGCGTTCGACGGCGACGCCGTGGTCTATCTCGCCCTGCGGGTCGCGGTGGCGCGGCTGGGCCACAACCATACCCCCGAAGCCCTGGCCGAGCTGCGCGAGCTGTTGTGGCAGACCGCGCTGCGCCTGGAGGACGGCACCCTCGGCCTGACCCGGCGCGACCTCGACACCGCCGAGCGGGCGCTGCGCGAGGCGCTCGACGGCGCGGCCAGCGACGGCGAGATCCGCCAGCGCATCGACGAGCTGGCGGCGGCACTCGGCCGCTATCTCGAGTCGCTCGAGCGCCAGCAGGCCGGAATGGCGCCGCCCTCGGACCTCGAACGCACCGATCTCGACGCCATGCTCCAGTCGCTGCGCGATCTCAGCGAAACCGGCGCCCGCGACGAGGCCCGCCGTCTGCTCTCGGAGCTGGGGGAGGTTCTGGAAAGCCTGCGCACCGGGGGTGAGGCCGCCTCGCCGGCCGAGGAGGGGATGCGCGCCCTGGCGAAGCAGCTCCAGGACATCACCGTCGGCCAGCGCGCCCTGCTCGACCGCAGCTTCGAGGCCGCCCGGCAGCAGGAGCCCCCGCCCTCCCCCCGACCCGACCCCGCCACCGCCGCCGAGGAGAGCGCGCTGCGCCACCAGCTTGGCACGGTGCTGACCGGGCTGGGCGAGGCGGGCGAGATTCCCCAGGCGCTGGGCGCCGCGGAGCGGGCGATGCACGCCGCCGAGCAGGCGCTGGCCGCGGGTGACGGCGAGGCGGCGCTGGCCGCAGAGGGCGAGGCGGTGGAAAAGCTGCGCCAGGGTCAGCAGGACCTCAGCCGGGCGCTGGCGCCCCGGCTCTCCGGTGCCGGCGGCCGCGACCCGCTGGGCCGGCGGCGTCCCGGCATCGCCGAGGGCGCCCCGGTGCGTCTGCCCGAACAGCGCGAGATGCAGCGGGCGAGAGAGATTCTCGAGGAGTTGCGCCGACGGGCCGGCGAGCCCGCCCGGCCCCGTCAGGAGCTGGATTACATCGAGCGGCTGCTGCGCCAGTTCTGATGCCCGCTGCGGCGGCGATCACTCGGCGGCGAAGGTGATCGCGACTTCGGCCACCGCGCCGGGATCACGCTCCATCGAGCGGAAGGTCGCGATCGCCCCCGGCTCGAGCCGGGCCTGGGTGACCACGACATGCCAGCTCTTGACCGGCTTGTGATCGGGGCCGAGCGTGGTCGCGATCACCGCCGGCACCACGCGGTCGACCGCCGAAGCATTGGCGATCTGGCCCTCGAGCACCAGCACCGCGACGCCGTTGTCGGTCCGCTGCTCCGACTTGATGTTCTGGAACAGCAGCCCGGCCCCCGGCGGCTCGACCGGCAGGCCGATCACCTCGTAAAGCCGCGCCGCCGCCGGCCAGAGATCGACGATCTGGCCGCGGGCACTGAGCAGAAACACCGCGAGGCCGCCGAGACCGGCGAAAAAGCCCAGCCAGCGGCCGAGATCCTGAATGCGCGCCACCAGCCCCTTGGCCGGCCGGCCGCCCTCGCTCTCCAGGGAGTCGAATTCGATGCTGGGGGCGGAGCCGTTCATCCAGGCGTCGTCGCCGAACGGCGACGGGACGTTGGTGGGATCGTCCTCCATCGCATCCAGAGCGCCGCCCAACCCGCCGAAGCCGCTCATACCGGGAAAGCGCTCAAGCGGCTCGGGCGCCGGCTCGGGCGCCGCGGAGGCGGGCGCCGGCTTCTTTTTCTTTTTCCTGACCGGCTTCTTCAGACCCGGTCTCGCCGCCCGCGGCGGGTCGGGCAGACCCTCCCCCGGGTGTTGCATCCAGATGTGCCCGCACTTTGAACAATGCACTTTTCGGGGCCTGCCCCCCAACATACTGTCCGGGAGATTGAAGCGGGTCGAGCAGGCCGGGCAGGGAATGATCATCGGGGCGTCGGCGTAGGCGGAAATCTCTGGCGAAGCTCTCGGATTTTCCGATAGGAATGACTTTATAGAAAGCGGCGGCCAATTAAGCAAGGCGGGGTTCGGGCGGTGATACGCTTCGAAGAGATCGGACTGCGCTACGGTTCCGGGCCGGAGGTTCTACGCGACGTCAACCTCACCCTCGAGCCGGGTTCGTTCCATTTTCTGACCGGGGCCAGCGGCGCCGGCAAATCGTCGCTGCTGCGCCTGATGTATCTCGGGCTGCGGCCATCGCGCGGTCTGATCACGGTTTTCGGCCACGACGTCGCCGGCCTCAAGCGCGCCGACTTTCCGGCGCTGCGCCGCCAGATCGGCGTCGTCTTCCAGAACTTCCGCCTGCTCGACCACCTCTCGGCCCTCGACAATGTCGCGCTGCCGCTGCGCATGGCCGGGGTGGGAGAGGCCGAAATCCGTGAGCATGTCGTCGAACTGCTGCACTGGGTCGGGCTCGGCGATGCCCTCGATGCCAAACCGCCGACTCTCTCGGGCGGCCAGCAGCAGCGGGTGGCGATCGCCCGATCGGTGATCGCCCGGCCGCGGCTGCTGCTGGCCGACGAGCCGACCGGCAATGTCGACGACAGCATCGGCATGCGCCTGCTCTATCTCTTCGAGGAGTTGAACAAGCTCGGCACCACCGTAGTGATCGCAACCCACAATGAGGGGTTGATCGCACGCTTCGTCCATCCGCGTCTGCATCTGGAGCGCGGCACGCTCTCGGTGCTGCCCGCGGGCACGCCGATGGTGCCTCAGCCCTCGGCCCAGGCGCCGGTGCTGCCCGCCGGACTGGCCACCAGCCAGTCGCTGACCGGGAGTTGGCTGACATGATCCGGCAACGTCTCGACCTGCCGCTGGCTGAAGATTCCACCGGGCGCTTCCTGGTCTGGATCATGGCGGTGATGATCTATCTGGCCATCGTCGCCCTGGCCGGTTCGATGGTGCTGGCCGGGATGGCCGGGCGCTGGGAGTCAGGCCTGACCGGCCGCCTGACCGTCCAGATCTCGCCCCTGCCCGATCAGAGCGTGCCGCCGCTGGCCCAGCGCACCGAGGTGACGCTGGCCCTGCTGCGCTCGACCCCGGGCGTGGTGCATGCCGAACCGGTGGGCGCCGCCGCCGCCCACAAGCTGCTTGAGCCCTGGCTGGGCACGGCGCTGCTCGACGATTTGCCGCTGCCGGCGCTGATCGATGTCGAAGTCGGCCCCGGCGCCGGCCTCGACGCCCCGGCGCTGGCCGAGCGACTGGCGGGCGCGGTTCCTGGCGCCCGGCTCGACAATCATGCCGCCTGGCTGGCCGACCTGCGCATCCTCGCCCATACCGCCCAGCTGGTGGCGCTGGCGGTGGTGGTGCTGGTGGGCGGCGCCGCCGTGGCCTCGGTGGTGTTCGCGGTGCGCACCGGGCTGGCGATTCATTCGCCGGTGGTCGAACTGCTGCACATCATGGGCGCCACCGACGCCTATGTCGCCCGGCAGTTTCAGACCCACGTCGCCGGGTTGGCGCTGCGCGGCGGCATGGTCGGACTCGGCCTCGCGGCGGTGACCCTGTTTGCCTTGCGCCTGGCCGCGGGCGACACCCCGGTCGGTCTGATGCCCGACATGACGCTGGGCCTCCGGGAATGGCTGGCGCTGGTCACAGTGCCGCTGGTGGCCACCGCCCTCGCCGTGATCACCGCGCGCTGGACCGTGCTGCGCGTGCTGACCCGGATGCCCTGAGATGACGCGGCTGCGGCGCCTCGCCCATGTCGCGGGCTGGCTGGCGGTGCTCTGGCTGACCGGCTTCATCTGGTTCGCGGCGACGATTCCCCGCGAGCCGCCGCTCCCGGGCAGCCCCGAAGCCGAGCGCCGCACCGACGCCATCGTCGTGCTCACCGGCGGCAGCGAGCGCCTCGCGGTCGGGCTGGAGCTGCTGGCGGCCGGCAAGGCAAGCAAACTGTTCGTTTCGGGGGTCTATCACAGCGTCGATGTCCACGATCTGCTGCGCGTGACCCGCCAGAAGCCGGCCGAGGCCGAGTGCTGTATCGTGCTCGGCTACGCCGCCGACAACACCATCGGCAACGCCGCCGAAACCGCGGCGTGGATGCGCCACGAGCATTTCACCTCGCTGCGTCTGGTCACCGCCAACTACCACCTGCGGCGCAGTCTTCTGGAATTCCGGATCGCCCTTCCCGAAGCGGAGATTTTGCCGCATCCGGTGGTTCCTCCGGCGGTGAGAGTGTCCGACTGGTGGTTGTGGCGACGCACGACAGGCTTGATTGTGACCGAATACAACAAGTATCTGGTAGCTCTCGGCCGCGCCGCGCTGGTCTCCCTCCTGATCCCGTCGAGTTGACATGATTTTTATCCGTTCTCTCCTGTTCAACATCACCTTTTTCGCCTGGACCGCCGTGGTGTGCCTGATGCTGGTCTGGGTGGTGCTGCTGCCCCGGCCGGGGATGATGGCCATGGTGCGCTGGTACCTCAGCACCATCGCGGTCCTGGAGCGGGTGCTGCTCGGGCTGCGCTACGAGGTGCGGGGCCGGGAGCATCTGCCGGCCAGCGGCTCCTATGTCGTCGCGGCCAAGCACCAGTCGGCCTGGGAAACCATGAAGCTGCACCTGCTGCTGCCGGATCCGGCGGTGGTGCTGAAGACCGAGCTGACCAAGATCCCGATCTGGGGCCTGTTTGCCCGCAAGACCGAGATGATTCCGGTCGACCGCGGCGCCCGCGGCCGGGCGGTCAATTCGCTGCTCGACGGCGCGCGCAAGGTGGTGAGCCAGGGCCGGCCGATCGTGATCTTCCCCCAGGGCACCCGCACCGCCCCCGGCGTCTATCACAATTACCGGGTCGGCGTCGGTGTGCTCTATGACCAGCTGCATCTGCCGATCGTGCCCATGGCCTTGAATTCCGGACTCTATTGGCGACGCCGGGCCTTTCTCAAGCGGCCGGGGACGATCGTGGTCGAGTTTCTGCCGGCGATCCCGCCCGGCCTGCAACGCTTCGAGGCGATGATCGAGCTGGAGACCCGGCTCGAGGCCGCCACCGACCGGCTGGTGATCGCTGCCGGCGGACCGGCAACCCGACGCCCCTCGCAACCGTCGCGGGACGGCGGCGAGGCCAGTCCGTCATGACCGGGCGTCAAGCCTTTTTTTTACCGCCGGCCGCGACGCCGAACCGGGGATCAAATTGTGGATAACTTTGTGGAGAGGGGGCGGGACTCGGCGGCTTTCCACGACCGTTTCCGATCCCCACCCACCGCGCCGGCGACGGGCCTGCCGGACACAAAAAAGAAATTTTTCCGCTCCGGGTCCGGCCTGGACAGCGCCGGCGTCCGGCCTGATAGCAAAAAAAGTGTTAACTTTCAAAGGGTGCGCCGGCCGAGTCGGGGTCCGTGCCCGCCGGGGGGAAAGGGCTGATGTCCTTGGTATCCGCGATATCGCAACAGATCTGGGACCTTAAGTACCGTTTTCGCACCGCCGACGGCGAGCCTGTGGACAAAACCGTTCCGGACACCTGGAGCCGAGTCGCCCGCGCCCTCGCCGGGCCCGAGTCGGACCCCGCGCTGTGGGCCGGACGTTTCGAGGACAGCTTCCAGGATTTCCAGTTTTTGCCGGCCGGGCGCATCCTGGTCGGGGCTGGCACCGGCCGGTCGGTAACACTCTTTAATTGTTTCGTGATGGGGACAATTCCCGACGACATCGGCGGCATTTTCGCCCAGGTCCGGGAAGCGGCGCTGACGCTTCAGCAGGGCGGCGGCATCGGTTACGATTTCTCAACCATCCGGCCCAAGGGGGCGCGGGTCCATGGCGTCGGCGCCGACGCCTCGGGGCCGCTGTCGTTCATGGATGTCTGGGATTCGATGTGCCGCACCGTGATGAGCGCGGGCGCCCGGCGCGGCGCCATGATGGCCACCCTGGCCTGCGATCATCCCGACATCGAGGCGTTCATCGATGCCAAACGCGACCCTGAGCGCCTGCGCATGTTCAACCTGTCGGTGTTGATCAGCGACGATTTCATGGCCGCGGTGCGCCAGGACCGTCCCTGGCCGCTCCGCTTCGGCGGCGAGGTGGTGCGCGAGGTGCGGGCGCGGGCGCTATGGCAGCGCATCATGCGGGCCACCCACGCCTACGCCGAGCCGGGAGTGATCTTCATCGACCGGGTCAACCGCGCCAACAATTTGTGGTACGCCGAGGAGATTCGCGCCACCAACCCCTGCGGCGAGCAACCGCTGCCGCCCTATGGCGCCTGCCTTCTGGGCTCGATCAACCTCGCGGCGCTGGTGCTCGACCCCTTCACCGAACGGGCGCGGCTGGACCTCGACCGGCTGGAGCGGCTGGTGCCGGTGGCGGTGCGCGCGCTCGACAACGTGATCGAGATCTCGCGCTTTCCCCTGCCGCGGCAGGCCGAGGAGGCCCGGGCCAAGCGCCGGATCGGCCTCGGCGTCACCGGTCTGGCCGACGCCCTGATCCTGTGCCGGGTTCGTTACGGCAGCGAACAGGCGCTGGCGCTGACCGGCCAGTGGCTGGGCGCGATCCGCCGCGCCGCCTACCTTGCCTCGGTGGCGCTGGCGGTGGAGAAGGGACCGTTTCCGCTGTTCGAGGCCGACAAGTTTCTGGCCGGGCCGACAGTACGCAGCCTGCCGCCCGAGGTTCAGGCGGCCATCGGCCGCTCGGGCATCCGCAACGCGCTTCTGACCTCGATCGCGCCCACCGGCACGATTTCGCTCTTTGCCGGCAATGTCTCGTCGGGAATCGAACCGGTGTTCGCCTACAGCTACAGCCGCGCCGTGCTGCTGCCCGACGGTTCACGCCGGCAGGAGGAGGTCACCGACCCGGCCTACCGGCTGTTCCGCCGCCTGTTCGGTCCCGATGTGCCGCTGCCCGATTATTTCGCCGACGCCCAGTCGCTGACCCCGGACGCGCATCTGGTGATGCAGGCCGAGGCCCAGCGCCACATCGACAGCTCGATTTCGAAGACGATCAACTGTCCCGAGGATATGCCGTTCGAGACTTTCGCTGAGGTCTATCAGCGGGCCTACGACCTCGGATGCAAGGGCTGCACCACCTACCGGCCCAATCCGGTGACCGGGTCGGTGCTCAGCCTGCCGCCCGATCCCGGCGCGCCGCCCACCGCCGAGGCCGGGGAACCCGGCGGCATGATCCCGTTCATGACCCGGCCGCTCGACCGCCCCGAAACCCTGCCCGGCGAGACCTACAAGGTGCGCTGGCCCGAGTCGGACCATGCCCTCTACATCACGATCAACGACACGGTCCAGGACGGCCGCCGCCGCCCCTTCGAGGTCTTCATCAACTCCAAGAATATGGAGCACTACGCCTGGACGGTGGCGCTGACCCGGATGATCAGCGCGGTGTTCCGGCGCGGCGGCGACATCTCGTTCGTGGTCGAGGAGTTGAAGGCGGTCTTTGACCCCCGCGGCGGTCACTGGGTCGGCGGCCGCTACGTGCCTTCGCTGCTGGCGGCGATCGGCGAGGTGATCGAGCGCCATCTCCTGGCCATCGGCTTCCTCGCGCCGCCCGCGGCTGCGCCCGCCCCGGGCTATCCCGCCGGAGCCCCGCCCCGCCCCGGCCGCCGGCCGCCGCAATGCCCGAAATGCGGCCAGCCCGGTCTGGTCCGCCAGGAGGGCTGCGATCTCTGCCCGAACTGCGGCTATTCCAAATGCGCCTGATGCCGGTTCCCGCTGGCGGCGGCGCGGCGGGCGCTATTCGCCGACCGCCAGGCCCTCGCGCCTTGGGTCGGCACCGCCGGTCAGGCGGCCGTCGCCAAGCTGAATGCCGGTCAGGCCGCTGGTCATCTCACCCAGCACCACGGCATGGCCCAGCGCCTCCAGCGCCGGCTTGAGCGCGGCCAGCGCCGTGCCCTGCTCCAGTTCGATGGCGCCGTTACGGTTGGCGACATGGGGCAGGTTGATCGCGGTCTGGATGTCGAGCCCCCAGTCGAGCACCCCGACCAGGGTTTCGGCGACATAGTCGATGATCCGCGGGCCGCCGGGCGAGCCCAGCGCCAGCATCGGCTTGTTGGAATCGTCGAGCACGATGGTCGGAGCCATCGCCGAGCGCGGCCGTTTGCCCGGCTCGGCGCGGTTGGCCACCGGCCGGCCGCCGATCTCGGGCCGGAAGGAAAAGTCCGTCAGCTCGTTGTTGAGCAGAAACCCATCGACCATCAGCCGGGAGCCGAAGGCATCCTCGATCGACGCGGTGGCGGAGACGACGTTGCCGGCCTTGTCGACGATCACGAAATGGCTGGTCGAGGGGAATTCGCCGGCCTCGCCGGGGGCGGTCTCGCGGGCGTCGCGCCAGGGCGGGTTGCCGGCCCGGACCGGGACGGGCAAGGCGCGGTCGCGGTCGATCAGCTGCGCCCGCACCAGGAGATAGAGCGGATCGGCCAGCCCGGCCGCCGGCACCGGCGTCGTCTCGGGGTCGGCAAGATAGGCGTCGCGGTCGGCGAAGGCCAGCTTGCTCGCCTCGGCCAGCAGATGCACGGCTTCGAGGGACAGTGGCCGGACGTGTTCGAGGTCGAAATGACCGAGCAGGCCCAGCATCTCGCCGACACTGGCACTGCCGGCCGGCGGCGGCAGGCCGCAAACCAGGGTGTTGCGATAGGGGGCGCAGGCCGGCTCGCGGGGAAGCGCGGCATACGCCTTGAGATCGTCCTCGCTGAGCCGGCCGGGATTGGCGGCAAAGCCGGCGACCTTGGCCACGATGTCCCGGGCGATGGCGCCGCTGTAAAAGACATCGGCGCCGCCGGCCGCGATCTTGCGCAGCGTCTCGGCGAAGGCCGGGTTCTTCAGCCGGGTCCCGACGGCGCGCGGACTACCGTCGGGATTGAGGAAGTAGGCGCGGGCGGTGGCATCGCGGCCAAGCCGCTCACGGTCGAGAGCGATCAGGCCGGCCAGCCGCGGCGAAATCTCGAAGCCCTGCTCGGCCAGCTCGATGGCGGGCTGGAACAGCCGGGCCCAGGGCAGCTTGCCGGCCTTGCGGTGCGCCGCCTGCCACAGCCGGAGCGCCCCGGGCACCCCGACCGACCGGCCGCCGACCACGGCATCGTCAAAGGCCAGCGGCTGGCCGGCCGCGCTCAGAAACAGCTCGGGACGGGTTGCGGCCGGCGCGGCCTCGCGGCCGTCGAAACCATAAAGCTCCCCGGCCGCGCGATCGTAGCCGAGCATGAAGGCGCCGCCGCCGATGCCGGACGATTGCGGCTCGACCAGATTGAGCACCATCTGCACCGCCACCGCGGCATCGACGGCGCTGCCGCCCTCGCGGATGATCGCGGCCCCGGCCCGCGCCGCCAGCGGACTGGCCGCCACCACCAGAAAAGACTTGGCCTCGACCGCGGTCCTGACCTCGAGGCCCGAGGCCGGCTCGGGCTGATTCTGACCGGCGCGGGCCGGCAGCAGGGCGAAACCGGCCAACATCGCCGTGACCACGGCCAGCGCCGGCGCCAGTGCCTTGGACTTAGCCATTGAGGGTGCGTCCCTTGAGTTTGTAGACGAAGGTGATGACCTCGGCGACCGCACGATAATGCTCGGTCGGAATTTCCTGGTCGATGTCGACGGTGTCGTAGAGCGCCCGCGCCAGCGGCGGATTGCGCACCACCGGGATGTCGTGGGTCTCGGCGACCTTGCGGATGGTCGCGGCGACGAAGTCAGCGCCCTTGGCCACCACCACCGGCGCCCGGCCGCTGGCGGGATCGTATTTCATCGCCACCGCGAAGTGCGTGGGGTTGGTGATCACCACGTCGGCCTGGGGCACCGCCGACATCATGCGCTGGCGCGCGCGCTGGACGCGCATGGCGCGGATCTTGCTTTTGACCAGCGGGTCGCCTTCGGTCTGCTTGTATTCGTCCTTCACCTCCTGCTTGGTCATGCGCATTTTTTTCATGAAGGTGAAGTGCTGATAGGCAAAATCGATCACCGTGATCACCAGGACCACCAGTATGATCGCGACCATCATTTTGTAGGAAACCGAGTGGATTTCCCACAGCAGGCTGGAGAAATCCATGCCGATGAAATGCTCGAAGCCGACCACCACCGGCTTGAGCACCAGATAAACCACGAGGCCGATCGCGATCAGCTTGCCGAGATTCTTGCCCATCTCGATCGCCTGCCGGTCGAGCTTGAACATGCGCTGGAGCCCGGCGATCGGGTTGAGCTTGGCCAGATCGATCTTCAGGCTGGCCCAGGTCAGGTTGAAGCCGATCTGGAGCACGGTTGCGAGAATGCCCAGCACCATCAGCAGCAGCAGCGGCAGGCCGGTGTAATAGACGACGTCAAGCATCGAGCGGCCGATCACCAGCCGGATGCCCTCGGCATCGGTGGGCAGCTGGTGGGCCTCGGTGAGGAAGCGGGCCAGTTCATCCTTGATGCCGCTGACCACCGGCGGCGCGATCCAGACGATGATGATCAGAATCCCGATCATCGCCAGCAGGTGATTGACCTCGCGGCTGATCACGAACTGGCCTTCCTCGTGGGCCTTTTCGAGTTTTCGCCCGCTGGGTTCTTCCGTTTTTGAGGAATCGTCCTCGTCTTCCGACATGGTCCGTCACCCCGGAGAGATAAACTGGACCAGCGTGCCTTCGAAGTGACGCAGCCAGAAGGTCATCATCGCCGATACCGTCATCGCGAACAGAAAGAGACCATACGCGATCTGGATCGAGGTGAACACGAAGAACACCTGCATCTGGGGGGCGAGGCGGGCCATGATCCCGAGCGCCAGCGCAAACACAAGGCCGGTGGCGACGAACGGCGCCGCCATCTCGACCCCGATGGTGAAACTGTCGGCGACCAGCCGGGTCACGGTCTGGGTGAAATCGGCGATCGGCAGTGGCGCGCCGGGCTGAAACACCTCGTAGCTGTGCACGATTGCCACCAGCAGCAGATGGTGCAAATTGGTGATCAGGATCAGCAGCAGCGCCAGCCACGACAGCAGCGATCCGGGCAGCGAGCCCTGGGAGGCCAGCGCCGGGTTAAAGACGAAGGCGTTGGAAAGCCCGGTCTGCATCGCGATGATCATGCCCGCGACCTCGAGCGCGCTGAACATCAGCCGCGCCAGAGAGCCGATGAAAACCCCGATCAGAATCTCGCTCCCGAGCAGCAGAAACAGCGTCAGCACCGAAACCGGCTCCCGCGGCAACTGGGGCAGCAGCACCGGGGTCACGATCAGGCTGAGCAGCAGCGCCAGCATCAGCCGCGCCTGGGTCGGCACGAACTGGTCGCCGAACACCGGAATCACCATGAAAGCCGCGCCGACACGGGTGAAGACCAGCAGCCAGGCGAAGAGATTGCCGGCGATCAGGGCCTGGAGCGCCGCCACGGCTGCCGCTTACGGCGCGCCGACGGCACTGATGCGGTCGGCGATGTGGTGGGTGAAGGCGGTGAGGTGGGACAGCATGAAGGGCGCGAGAAAGATCGCGGTGGCAAAGCCCAGCAGCATCTTGGGAACGAAGGTCAGGGTCTGTTCCTGAATCTGGGTCAGGGCCTGGAACAGCGAGATGATCACGCCCACCACCAGCATCACGACCATGATCGGGCCGGAGATGAAGATCATGGCCATGATCGCCTCGCGGCAGACCTCGATGGCGTCGGTTTCGGTCATGCCCCGCCCTCCGCCTAGATCGGCATGCGCAGAATTTCCTGATAGGCGTTGACCACCTTGTCGCGCACCGCGGTCACGGTCTGCAAGGTCATTTCGGCGTTGGTCACCGCGGTGACGACGTCGTTGAGATCGGCCTTGCCCACCACCGCCTTGGCGGTCATCTGCTCGCTGGCCTTGATGTTGCCGATCGCGCCCCGCGCCGCCTGCTCCAGCACCGCGCCGAAACTGACCCCGCCCCCCTCGGCGGCGCTGTCATCTCCGGGCTGGACCGCGCGCGAGGCGGCACTGGCGTAGGCGTTGAGGGCGGCGTTGACGTTGGCGACCATGGCGGTCTCTCCCGGGAAAAGTCAGCTCTTCACTCGTGTCAGGCCAAAGGCGGCCCGGTAGCGGCGGCCGCCGGCCTGCCGTCGCGCGCCGCGTCAGCGCAGCAGATCGACGGTACGCGACAGCATGGTTTTGGCGGCGTCGATCACCGACAGGTTGGCATCGTAGGAGCGCTGGGCCTCCTGGAGGTCCATGGTTTCGACGATGCTGTTGACATTGGGCATCATCACGTAGCCGTCCTGATCCGCGACCGGACTGCCGGGATCGTACTTGCGGATGAAGTCGCTGCGATCGACCCCGACCGCCGCCACCCGCACCTTGTTGACCCCGGCCTGACGGTCGAGTTCGTTCTTGAAGGTCACGACCTTGCGCCGGTAGGGCAGATCGCCCGGGGCTTCGGCGGTCGATTCGGCATTGGCCAGATTTTCCGCGATCACCTTGATCCGCGAGCCCTGGGCCTTCATGCCGGCGGCCGAAACCTCCATCGCCTTGGTAATGTCCATCGCCGTCGTCCCCTTTGTCTCTTACCCCGCGCCCGCCGCCAGTCAGCTGCCGCGCTGGAGCACCTGTTTCAGCAAACTGATGTTCTTGCGGTAAAGGTTGGTCACCATGTTGAAGTCCTGGGAGGTCTGGGACAGCTTGAGCATCTGCTCCTCGATATCCACCGCGTTGCCGTCGGGCTTGGTCTCGTAGGGCTTGCGGTCCTTGCGCACCGTCCCCGGGCCGTCGCTGGCATGGGCCAGCCGCATATGGCTGGCGTTGGTCATCGCCGGTTCAAGGGCATGGCCCTCCTGAAGCGCGGTGCGAAAGGTGAATGGTGTGAGATCCTCGGACTTGAACTTGGGCGTGTCGACATTGGCCACGTTCTCGGCCAGCACCCCCTGGCGCTGGCTCAGCCAGTCCATTTTCTTGGCCATCAGCCTGAAGACGCCGAGCGAAGAGAGGTCCATGGTCGCGATCCCTGACTGTGCGGTGGCCGGCCCGCCTGACACCCGAACCGGCACACGGTCTCAAGCAACCCCGATGCCAATCCGGCCCGACAAGGCCGCACAGTATTCGGTGCCGATGCGGCAAGTATACGCCCTCGGCGAGTCGGTCTCAAGGCCGCTTGGCGATCCGGATCGGCCGCATCACCGTCACCGCCAGCCCGATCATCACCAGCGCCGCCCCGGCAAGTTTTGCCGGTGAGATGGTTTCTCCCAGCAGCAGCGCCGACGAACTGAGGCCGAACACCGGCACCAGCAGCGAGAACGGCGCCACCAGACTGGCGGGATAACGGGCCAGGAGATAGCTCCAGGCCCCGAGCGCGGCCAGGGTGGCGATGCCGGCCTGAAACACCACCGCCCCGGCGCCAAGCCAGCTCATGCCCAGCAGCGCCGAAGCCATGCGCGCGCCGCCCTCGAACAGCCATGACAGCCCCAGCAGGGGCAGCGGCGCCACGGCGCTGATCCAGACCACCAGCCGCACGGGATCGCTGGCCCGGGCCTGCCGGGTCAGAATGTTGGCCACCGCCCAGGACAGCGCCGCTCCCAGCACCAGCACCAGCCCGAGCCGGCTGCCGCCGCCGCCCAGATTCCCGGCAATGACCAGGATGCCGGCCAGCGCCACCGCCATTCCCGCCAATTGCTGCCGGGTCGGGCGTTCGCGGAGCAGCACCGCCGCCAGCAGCGCGGTAAAAAAGGCTTGAGTCTGGGCGATCAGGGAGGCCAGCCCGGCGGGCAGCCCGAGGTCAATGCCGACGAACAGCAGGCTGTTCATGGTCACGGTCAACGCCAGCCCGATGCCGAGCAGATAGCGCCAGGGCGCGGGCGGCCCCTGCCGCCAGATCCAGAGCAGCGGCGAGGCAGCGACCAGAAAGCGCAGCGCCGAGAATAGCAGCGGCGGAAAATCCTGCAGCCCGACCTTGATCACCACAAAGGTAAATCCCCAGGCGGCGGCGATCAGCACCGCCACCAGTATATCGCCCGCCCGCATGCCGTGATCCGCCGAAGCTGTGCCGTTGATCGCTCTTTATAACTGACCCGGCGGCTCGGAGATGTCGCCTTCCAGCACCCCGGCCATGTTCCGGCGCACCGCCTCGAGCAGAGAGGCCGCCCCGGTGCGGCCGGCGCCGTCGTCGCCCCAGCGATCGAAATGGATCAGCTCTTCAAGCGGCAAACGGGCGCGCCAGCCGGCGGCTTCGAGTTCGGGCTGGCTGTTGAAGTGGCTGACATAGCCGAGACAAAGGTAAGCCACCGGCACCACCGCGGCCGGAATCCCCAGCAGATCGCGCAGCCGGTCGGGATGGAGAATGCTGACCCAGCCGACGCCCAGCCCCTCGGCCCGCGCCGCCAGCCACAGATTCTGCACCGCGCACACCGTGCTGTAGAGGTCCATGGCCGGCATATGGGTGCGGCCGAGCACCACCGGGCCGCAGCGGTCGCGGTCGCAGGTGACGCAGAGATTGACCGGCGCCTCGCGGATGCCCTCCAGCTTCAGGCGGCGATAGGCGGCCTGACGATCGTCGCTGAACAGCGCCGCCGCTTCGGCGTTGGCCGTGATGAAGTCCTCATGCACCCGGGCCTTGACCGCCTCCGCGGTGATGACCATGAAGCTCCAGGGCTGCATGAAACCGACCGAGGGCGCGAAATGGGCGGCCGTCAGCACCCGGGCCAGCACGGCATCGGGGACCGGATCGGCAACAAACTGGCCCCGGACATCACGGCGATTGAAGATCGCGTGGTAAAGTCCGGCCCGTTGCTCGGCGGTAAACTGACCAGGATGATCCAAGGCGGTTTCCTCCGAGCCTGCACGTACCGGGACCATTCCGGCAGGGCGTCTTGTATACGACGCACGGCCGGTGTGCCAGAGTCCGTATCTCAAAATGCCGCCGACGGAACTCATACTGAGAACCGCCGCCCGGCCACCAAGCCTGTTGCGGCCCCAAAAAAAACAGGCTATCACCATCACAGTTGGTATCCCGCTGCCGTCGGCATCGACCCGAACGGCCAGCACTCAGGCGATACCGGCCGCGTGGAGAGATGCCGGAGTGGTCGATCGGGGCGGTCTCGAAAACCGTTGAACCCGCAAGGGTTCCGAGGGTTCGAATCCCTCTCTCTCCGCCATTTATCACCGTAACGCATTGAAATTGACTGATACTTTTCACAGCTCCCAAACCAACCCCCAAATTTGCAGCGGATTGACGAAGGCCGGCGTGGAAAACGCCGCTTGGGGATCGAGGCGCTGTATCGCCGTCAGAACAGGTCGATGCCTGCACCGGGGCGATTGGGCAGACGAATCAGGTCTGGGCGATGGGCATCACCTGCATCCCGATGGCGAAAGAGTTCGTCTCCCTCGCGGATGCTGAACGGCGACCCGAAGCCGGTTGAACGGCTGCTGAGCCTGAACTGCGCCTCCCGCCTCGACGAGATCGCAGCGGCTTTCCGGGTGCTGGGAAAGCGCATGGCGTTTCAAATCGGAAGCGAGGCTCGGCCGGCGGCGGCTTGAGCCGCTCCCATCACAGCCCCGGCTTCGCCGCCGCCGTCTCGTTGAACAGCCCGCCGGCCCGGATGCCCCCCCCAGGCTACGGTGAGCGTGCGTTGGCCGATCGACGAATAGGGCTAGCGGTGGCGAGCCAAGCGCCCTCGACCAAACAAAGATCAGCAGAGCTTCGTTCCAGGTACCGCTGAGCCTAAAAAAGATTCGTGGCTGAGGCAAACGCACAGGAGGCAAAGCAGGTCATTGATTAACGCTTTGCCACTTTCCCGGCCTTGACATTTGTGATTTTAACCGGAAGCCCTACCTTCAGCGGCGCAGGCTTTGTTGTTACTGTCGTCATTTGTTATCTCCGATTGAAGTAAACATTAGCGCCTCAGCGGCACCTACGGCTTGCTTCTGGGTGCGCGATTAACCTTATCTCAACCGGTCGAGTTTGGCGAGTCCGGCCCATCTCGGAATGTCTGCCGACGATACCGCCGGCCTACGCCGAGGATGGCAGACGTGTGCTGCATCCTTGGCGGCGATGACCCGTCTCGGTGTGGTCTTGCGTCTTACGAGGAGCCACGGCCGGCGGTCCCCGCCTTCACGTTGCACTTCACCGGCAGCCCGGGCGACACTTTCTTGGTCATGGCGATTCATTCCTGCGTGGTGTGAAGACACTGAGTCATGGTGGCGCGGTCGGCGGCGCTGTTCAAGCCGATGCCGGCACCACTTGCGGAGCACGGGCGAACGGCCATGGACAATCGCCGAAGGGCGATGGGTCCGCGACGCTGGCCACAGTAATGGCCCCAAACAAGACAATGCCTGGGGCCACCTCCTCCATCACTTTAGATATTGCCCGCTTATAACCGTCTACTTCCACCCAGAAGCGCTCTCACATTCTTTCCGAACTGCCGGATTTGCCGCTTCCCACTGCGTGATTGTCATGGATTCGTTGTTATCCATACGACTATTCATGCAGGCACAGTATTTTGAAACGACATCAGCAGAAACTGTCGCTGAGGCATTATCCTTCATGCACTGAGCGATCCATTGCATGCTGTCCATGTCAGCCAGTGCTGCGGTGCTGCTCAGAGCGAAAACCGTGAAGAGTGCTGCGCGCGCAAACCATTTCATTTCGTGTCTCCTTTGTGCCGTTTGGTAGAGCTACCTTGGCACTATACGCCGCTTTTTCCGATGTGACCATGCAGCGAAATGTCCACATCTGCCGACATTTCAGGGCGGCGCACCTCCATCGATCCCGCTCGTCAGGTTCGCCCGTCCGGCGAAACCATCGCGGCTTGCCGGTCAAACAGTCAGTTAACAGTCATCGATTATCCAAATATTGGCATCAAACATAATATACGTATCCGGCCGCTTTCCTGGAGTTATGTTATAGTAACAATCGACAGACTTAGGTATGGCAAGCACGTCTCCGTAATCCCGTCGATTTGCCTGAGCTGATCGTTCGATTACTCCTGTCCATCGCCCCCAAGAACCTTGTATAGGGTAACAAGGTTGGCAAGGCGCCCGGCACGCACGGTGATTTCGTCCTCTTGGGCGCTGAATAGCGACCGTTGGGCATCAAGAGTGGCGAGGTAGCTGTCGACGCCGTGTTCGTAACGGGCCAGGGCCAGCCGGACGTTCAGCCGGGCGGCATCGACCAGCGCCTTTTGGGCCGCAAGCTGGTTGGTCAGGGTACCCCGGGCAGCCAGCGCGTCGGCGACTTCGCGGAAGGCGCTCTGGATGGCTTTCTCGTAGCGTGCCACGGCGATCTTCTGGTTGGCCTTGGCCTCCTCCAGAGCGGACTCGTTGCGGCCATAGTCGAAGACCGGCACCGAGATCTGCGGCGCGAAGCTCCAGGCCCCCGAGCCACTGGCGAAGAGATCGCCGAGCTTGGCACTGGCGGTGCCCACGGTGCCGGTGAGCGAGATCGAGGGAAAGAACGCCGCCCGCGCCGCGCCGATATTGGCGTTGGCGGCCTTAAGCTGATGCTCGGCCTGCCGGATGTCGGGACGGCGCAGGATCACCTCCGAGGGCAGGCCGACCGGCACGTCCCCGACCAGGGCGATATCGTCCAGCGTGGCGCCGTCGAGATCCTGGCTCCGGTTCAGCGGCGCTCCCAGCAGCAGGGTGAGGGCGTTTTCGTCCTGGGCGATCTGGCGGAGAGTGCGTTCGCGGGCGGCCCGCGCCGTCTCCAGCGCCGTGCGCGCCTGGGCGACGTCCAGTTGCGAGCCGATGCCGCGCTGGAAACTCCGGGAAATCAGATCGTGGGACTTCTGGCGGGCGGCGACGGTGTTTTCGACCACCGCCAGGGTTTCGCGGCCGGCGACGAGGGTGAGGTAGCTGTTGGCGACCTCGGCGACCAGGGCAATCCTTACGCTGACTTGAGCTTCGTCAGTGGCAAGATACTGCTCCAGCGCCTCGGCTTCCAGGCTGCGCACCCGGCCGAAAAGGTCCAGCTCATACGACGCCACGCCGAGAGTGACGTCGTAGCGGCGGCCGGTGACGGCCCGGGGCGGCACCGTTCCGCTGAGGTCTTTCGGGGTTCTCTTCGCGGTTTCCGAGGCACCGGCGTCGAGGCGGGGCAGCAGCGCGGATTCGGTGACGCCGTGGCTGGCGCGGGCGGCCTCCACCGACAGCACCGCCACCCGGAGGTCTCGGTTGTTGGTCAGCGCCTGGTCGATCAGATGCTGGAGCCTGGGGTCGGTGAAGGTTTGCCGCCACGAGCGTCCGGCCGCCGGAGCGGCCACCGGGCCGGGTGCAGGAGCGCCGCGATAGGCGGGACCGTCCGGCCACGCGACCGGAACGGGGGCTTCGGGGCGAAAATAGTCGGGGATCAGCGAGCATCCCGAGGCCACCAGGGCCACCACCGCACAGCCGACGATCTCAGTCATTTTCATGGAAGTCACGCCTCTTGCAGGGCCGGATCGATGGCGCGGCGCAGCCGCTTCAGGACGACGACGAAGAACAGCGGCACCAGGAAGATGGCCAGCACCGTGGCCGAGACCATGCCGCCGAGCACGCTGGTGCCGATGGCGTTCTGGGCGCCCGAGCCGGCACCATGGGCGATGGCCAGCGGCAGCACCCCGAGCATGAAGGCCAGCGAAGTCATCAGGATCGGCCGCAGGCGCTGGCGGGCGGCCAACGCCGCCGCCTCCGCCAGCGAGTGCCCCTGCTCGTGCAGGTCCTTGGCGAACTCGACAATCAGGATGGCGTTCTTGGCGGCGAGACCGATGGTGGTCAGCAGACCGACCTGAAGATAGACGTCGTTGGGCAGGCCACGCAGATACACCGCCGCCACCGCGCCCACCACCCCCAGCGGCACCACCATCAACACCGCCATCGGAATCGACCAGCTTTCATACAGCGCGGCGAGGCAGAGGAAGACCACCAGTATGGAGATGGCGTAAAGCGCTGGCGCCTGGGAGCCGGCCAGCCGCTCCTCGTAAGAGAGTCCGGCCCAGGAAAAGCCGATGCCGGGGGGCAGGGTGCGGGCGATCTCCTCCATCGCCGCCATCGCCTGACCAGAGCTGTGGCCGGGCGCCGGCGACCCCATGATGTCGCGCGACGGGATGCCGTTGTAGCGCTCCAACTGAGGCGAGCCATAGCTCCAGGCGGTGCTCGAGAAGGTCGAGAACGGCACCATTTCGCCGGTATTGTTGCGCACCTGCAGGCGCTCGAGATTGCCCGGCTGCATACGGAAGGGCGCGTCGGCCTGGAGTATGACTTTCTTGACCCGGCCGCTTTCGATGAAATCGTTGACGTAGACCGAGCCCCAGGTCGCCGACAGCGTGGTGTTGATGTCGGCCAGCGACAGTCCGAGGGCGCCGGCCTTTTCCCGGTCGACGGTGACGCGGAGCTGGGGGGTATCCTCCATGCCGTTGGGCCGGACCATGGCCAGGGCCGGATTGCGTGCCGCCTGACCCAGGAGCTGATTGCGGGCCTGCATCAGGGCCTCGTGGCCGAGACCGCCCTGATCCTGAAGCTGGAAATCGAAGCCGCTGGCGTTGCCGAGTTCCATCACCGCCGGAGGCGGGAAGGCGAAGACCAGGGCATCCTTAATCCGCGAAAAGGCCCCCATTGCCTTTCCGGCGATGGCCAGTACCTGCTGATCGGGACGCTGGCGCTGGCTCCAGTCCTTGAGATTAACGAAAGCGAGACCGCCGCTCTGGCCGCGGCCGGCGAAGCTGAAGCCGGCGACGGTGAAGATGCCGGCCACCGACTCCTTTTCGGCGTTGAGGAAGTGCTCCTCGACCGTCTTCAGGGTTTCCCGCATCCGCTCCTGGCTGGCGCCGGCTGGCGCTTGGGCCAGCACGAACATCACCCCCTGATCCTCCTCGGGCAGGAACGAGCCCGGCACCGCCCGCATCAGCAGCACCAGCGCCAGCATGATGCCGCCGTAGAGCAAGAGATAGCGCCCGGTTCGGCCGAGAACATGAGCGACGCTACCGTCGTAGCGCCGCCGGCTGCGCTCGAAATTGCGATTGAACCAACCGAAGAAGCCGGTGGTGGCCATGCCGTGGGGCACCGGCTTGAGGATCGAGGCGCAGAGGGCCGGGGTCAGGATCAGAGCCACCAGCACCGAAAGCGCCATGGCGGTGACCAGAGTGAGTGAGAACTGGCGGTAGATCACCCCGGTCGAGCCGCCGAAGAAAGCCATCGGCACGAACACCGCCGATAACACCAGGGCGATGCCGACCAGGGCGCCGGTGATCTGGTCCATGGATTTGCGAGTGGCCTCGCGGGGCGACAGCCCATCGTCGGTCATCAGCCGCTCGACGTTCTCCACCACCACGATAGCATCGTCCACCAACAGGCCGATCGCCAGCACCATGCCGAACATGGTCAGGGTGTTGATGGAAAAGCCGAACAGTCCCAGCACCCCGAAGGTGCCCAGCAACACCACCGGTACCGCGATGGTGGGAATGAGGGTGGCGCGGAAATTCTGGAGAAAGAGGTACATCACCAGGAACACCAGCCCGATCGCCTCGGCCAGGGTCTTGACCACCTCCTCAATCGACACCCGCACGAAGGGGGTGGTGTCGAAGGGGAACACCGCCTCCACCCCGGGCGGGAAGAAGCCCGACAGTTCGCCCATCCGGTGGCGCACCGCCTCAGCGGTATCGAGAGCGTTGGCGCCGGCCCCGAGCTTGATGGCCATGCCCGCCGCCGGCCTCCCGTTGTAGCGCACCACGGTTTCATAGTTTTCGGCGCCGATTTCGAGGCGGGCGACGTCTTTCAACCGCACCCGGGAGCCTTCAGGAGTGACCCGGATCAGGATTTCGCCGAATTGCTCCGGGGTCTCCATCCGGTTCTGGGCGACGATGGTGGCGTTGACACGCTGGCCGGGCAAGGCGGGGGCGCCGCCGATCTGACCCGCCGAGACCTCGGCGTTCTCGGCCTTGACCGCCGCCACCACGTCGGCGACGCTGAGCTTGAAGCTCACCAGCTTGTCGGTATCCAGCCAGACCCGCATGGCGTGGGGGGCGCCGAACACCATCACCTCGCCCACGCCGGGCACCCGGCTGATGTCGTCCTGTAGGCGCGACGAGAGATAATCGGTCAGGTCGTTGGCGTTGGTCCGGCCATCGGTTGAGACCAGCCCGATCACCATGAGGAAGCTCTTGGCCGCCTTGGCCACCTTCACTCCCTGCTGCTGCACCTCCTGAGGCAGCAGCGGCAGGGCCAGTTGCAGCTTGTTCTGGACCTGAACCTGGGCGATGTCGGGATTGGCCTCGGGATCGAAGGTCAGTGTGATGGTCAGCGAGCCGGTTGAGTCGGAGGTCGACCCCATGTAGCGCAGGTGGTCGAGCCCGTTCATCTTCTGCTCGATGACCTGGGTGACGGTGTTTTCAAGGGTCTGGGCCGAAGCGCCGGGATACGAGGTGGTAATGGCAACCGAGGGCGGGGCGATGCGGGGATACTGCTCGACCGGCAGACGCAGGACCGAGAGCGCGCCGATCAGCATGATGGTGAGGGCGAGAACCCAGGCGAAGACGGGCCGGTCGATGAAGAACCTGGACATGGGGCGGGTCTCCGGTCAGGGCTGGACGGACGGCGAGGCGCCGGGCGCCGGAGGGACGGCGGCGACTGCGGCGGGGAAGGGCGCCACCTCGGCGCCGGGGCGGACTTTCTGGAGTCCCTCGACAACCACCTGATCGCCGGCCTGAAGTCCCTTGGTAATCAGCCAGTCGTTGCCGATGGCCGGGCCGGTTTCCACCGGGCGCGGATTGGCCTTGCGGTCGGCGTCGACCACCCATACCGAGGCGGCGCCGCCGGACCCGCGGACCAGGGCTTGTTGCGGCACCAGCAGGGCGGCGTCGCGGCTCCCCTGATCGACCATTGCCCGCACGAAGAGGCCGGGATAGAGCGCCTGGCGGGGGTTGGGAAACACCGCCCGCAACCGCACGGCGCCCGTGGCCGGATCTGCCGTGACCTCGGAAAACTGCAGTTGGCCGGGATATTCGTAAACCTCCCCGGTGCCGTCGAGCCTCAGCGTCACCGGGGCCTGAGCCTCGCCCTCCTTGCGCATCTGTCCGGCTGAAGCGGCGCGGCGCAGGCGCAGCAACTCGGAGCTGGACTGGCTGATGTCGACATAGATCGGATCGAGCTGAGTCACGGTGGCCAACGGCGTCGCCTGATTGGCGGTGACCAGCGCGCCCTCGGTAATGTTCGACCTGCCGATGCGCCCGGAAATCGGGGCGTAGACTTTGGTATATTCTACATTGATCCGCGCGGTCTCCAGCGCCGCCCTGGCCACCGAAATCTGCGCCCGGTTCTGCTCCCGGCTGGCCACCACATCGTCGTAATCCTGGCGCGACACGGCGTTGATCTTCACCAGATCGGCATAGCGCGCCGCCTTGGCCTCCACCGATTTCAGGTTAGCGCCCGCCTTGGCCACATCTGCTCTGGCGCTTTCGAAGGCCGCCTGAAAGGTGGCGGGGTCGATCTGGTAGAGCTGCTGTCCGGCCGCGACCTCGGCTCCTTCGGTGAACATCCGCCTCAACACGATGCCGCCGACCTGCGGCCGCACCTCGGCGACCCGGAAGGCCGAGGTGCGGCCCGGCAGTTCTGTGGTGACTGCGACTCGACGGGGCGTCACCGTGACCACTCCCACCGCCGCTGGCGGCATCGGCCGGGGCCCTGCCGGCGGCTTGTCGTCGCAGGCGGCGATCAGCAAAGCCAGGGCCAGGGCGGCGGCCTGCCTCGTCCTGACGGGGGCTGAGATCGGTGGACTGAACGGCGGAAAGATCGGCATGGCGTGAACACATCTGACTGATGGCAAGGCTGAGACACCCAACCCTATAGCCCGCCCCCAAACGAAACGAAACGGGGTCGTTTATTTTCGACGTGCAACTGTGCTATGCGTTGATCCCAGGTCGGCTGACGCGCTAAACGAGGGGCGCCGGGAGGGGAGGGAACCATGGACGAAGGGAAAGCGCGGTCCCGCGGCGGCAGGCCCTCGCGGGCCGAGGCGGAGCGGCGTGACGAACGTTTGCTTGAGGTCGCGGTAGACCTGTTCATCGAACACGGCTTCGCTGCCACCAGCATCGAAACGATTGCCCGCACCGCAGGTGTGGCGAAACGGACGCTCTATATCCGTTATCCCGACAAAGCCGCCCTGTTCGCAGCCGCGGTTCGTCGTCTGGTCGAGGATTGGCGAAGTTCGGTGGCGACGTTGGACATGCCGGATGCCGACATTGCCATTACTCTCCGCGCGCTCGGGCACAGTCTTCTGGCCGGAGCCACGCCCCGGACAGTGGCGCTGATCCGCATTCTCTTCGCCGAAGGACATCGGTTTCCCGAATTGTCTCTGAAGACTCACGAAGACTGTCTAAAATGCGTATGGGAGGAGATCGCCCGGATTTTGAGGAGGGCAATCGAGCGGGGGCGCCTGCGCATCGAAGACCCGATCTTTGCCGCCATACAGTTTCATCGCCTGATCACCGGCGAACCTTTTGACCGTCTCCTGGTCGGGCACCCACACGCATTTACACCGGAAGACCGTGAGGTCTGGGTCCGCCAGTCGGTGGATATGTTTCTCAATGGCGTTTCCTAGGCCCCGGACTCACTGACAGCCAGCAGGCCACGATGGTTGCGATGGTTATGGCTGGTCTTGATCCCGCGCGGCCGATGACAGCGGCTGTTCCACGGAACGTCACCGATGGGCAGCCAGGGCTGGTATCCCGGCCGGCCCCCTGCCCGCGCCCATCCTCGAGGACGCGGGCGATCTTGGCCGCGTCGACCCGTGGCGTCGGCGCGCCACAACCGCCCGGCGTCACTCCACTGTGACCGATTTCGCCAAGTTCCGCGGCTGATCGACATCGGTGCCCTTAAGCACCGCGGTATGGTAGGCCAGCAGCTGGACCGGGATGGCGTAGAGGATCGGCGCGACGAAGGGGTCGACCGTCGGGAGTTCGACCGACCAGCGGACGCGGTCGCCGAGTTTGGCCACGCCTTTGGCGTCGGCGATCAGCAGAACCTTGCCGCTGCGGGCGCACACTTCCTGGACATTCGAGACCACCTTGTCAAAAAGGCTGTCGGTCGGGACCAGAACGATCACCGGCACCGACTCGTCGATCAGCGCGATCGGCCCGTGCTTGAGTTCGCCGGCGGCGTAGCCCTCGGCGTGGATATAGCTGATTTCCTTCAGCTTCAACGCGCCTTCGAGGGCCAGCGGGTAGGAGGTGCCGCGGCCGAGATAAAGCACGTCGCGCGCCTCGGCAACCTCGTGAGCGAGCTGGCGCAGGGTTTCGTCGTGGCCAAGCACGTCGGCGGCGCGGGCCGGAACTTCGCGCAGCGCCTTGGCCAGCTCGGCCTCTCGCTCCTGGCTGATCTCGCCGCGCGCCCGGCCGAGCGCCACCGCGAGGCAGGCCAGAGTGGTCAGCTGGGTGGTGAAGGCTTTGGTCGAGGCGACGCCGATCTCGGGTCCGGCCAGGGTGTAGAGCACGGCGTCGGACTCGCGGGCGATCGTGCTTTCCGGCGCGTTGACGATCGAGAGGATGTGCTGGCCCTGGCGCTTGCAGTAGCGCAGCGCCTCCAGGGTATCCAGGGTTTCGCCCGACTGGGAAATGAAGAGGGCGACGCCGCCCCTGGGCAGCGGCGCCTCGCGATAGCGGAATTCCGAAGCGATATCGATCTCGACCGGAATCCGCGCGATCTGCTCCAGCCAGTATTTGGCGACGCAGCCGGCGTAATAGGCGGTGCCGCAGGCGACGATGGTGATCCGCGGCGCGGCGGCGAGGTCAAACGGCAGCTCGGGCAGCGAGACATGGCCGCTGGACGGCTGGATGAAGGCGTTGAGGGTGTCGCCGATCACCAGCGGCTGCTCGTAGATCTCCTTCAGCATGAAGTGGCGATAGCCCTCCTTGCCGATCAGCGCGCCCGAGACCGCGGACAGCTTGATCTCGCGCGTCACCACGGCGTCGCTTTCGTCGTGGATCACGACACCGCCGCGCCGGACCTCAACCCAGTCGCCGTCTTCGAGGTAGGTCAGGCGGTTGGTCAGCGGTGCCAGAGCGAAGGCGTCGGAGGCGAGATACATCTCGCCCTCGCCATAGCCCACCGCCAGCGGCGTGCCCCGGCGGGCGCCGACCATCAGCTCGGGCTCGCCGGCAAAGATCAGGGCCAGGGCGAAGGCGCCCTCAAGCCGCTTCAACGCCGCGGCACTGGCCGCCACCGGCGCCAGCCCCTGGTCGAGATAATCGGTGACGAGATGGACGATCACCTCGGTGTCGGTCTCGGTGGCGAAGGGGTGGCCCCTGGCCTGCAACTCGGCCTTCAGCTCGCGGTAATTCTCGATGATGCCATTGTGGACCACCGCGCATTTGGCGGTGGCGTGGGGGTGGGCGTTGGTCTCAGTCGGGCCGCCGTGGGTGGCCCAGCGGGTGTGGCCGATGCCGATCAGCCCCGCCAGCGGCTCGGCCTGGAGGCGGGTGTCGAGATTGGCCAGCTTGCCCTCGGCGCGGCGGCGCTCGATGCTGCCGTCCCCGAGCAGGGTGGCCACCCCGGCGCTGTCATAGCCGCGATATTCGAGGCGGCGCAGCCCCTCGACCAGCCGGGGCGCCGCGTCGCTCTTGCCGATGATGCCAATGATGCCGCACATGAGGTCTGGTCTCCGGGGGGGCTTACTTCTTTTTCTCCGAGCGGAATTTCGCCGCCCAGCCGATGTAGTTCTGCTGCCGGCCGCGCGCCACCGTCAGGGCGTCGGGCTCGACGTCCTTCACCACGACGCTGCCGGCGCCGATGATCGCGCCGGCACCGATGTGGACCGGCGCTACCAGTGAGGAGTTGGAGCCGATGAAGGCGCCGGCCCCGATCACGGTGCGGCTCTTGGCGAAGCCGTCATAATTGCAGGTGATGGTGCCGGCGCCGATGTTGGCCCGGGCGCCGATGCTGGCGTCGCCGATATAGGTCAGGTGATTGACCTTCGCTCCGGCCTCTAGGGTGCCATTCTTGATCTCGACGAAGTTGCCGACGTGGGCGCCGGGACCGATCACGGCGCCGGGCCGCAGCCGGGCATAGGGGCCGATGGTCGCGCCCTCGGCGACGGTCGCGCCTTCGAGATGGCAGAAGGCCTTGATCTCGACCCGGTCGGCCACTGTGACCCCGGGAGCGAAAACGACTCCGGGACCAACCGTGACATCGCGCCCGAGCCGGGTGTCGAGGGCAAAATAGGTGGTATCGGGGTCGGTCAGGGTGGCGCCATTGTCCATCGCGGCGCGGCGCAGGCGCTTTTGGATCTGCTGTTCCGCCTCCGCCAGCTCGGCCCGGCAGTTGACGCCCATCACCTCGGACTCGGGGGCCTCGACCACGGTGCAGGCATAGCCGCGCACCCGCGCCAAGCCGACGGCGTCGGTGAGATAATATTCGCCCTTCGCGTTGTTGGCGTCGATGTGGTCGAGCAGTTCGAACATCCGCCGGCCGTCAAAGGCCATCAGGCCGGCATTGCAAAGGCCGACCGCGCGTTCGGCCGGGCTGGCGTCGAGATGTTCGACAATCTTCTCCAGCGTCCCGGCGGCATTGACGATCAGCCGGCCATAGGCGCCGGGATCGGCGGGACGGAAGCCGAGCACGACCACGGCCGGGTCGTCGGCGGCGCGCCGGGCCTCGACCATCCGCGCCAGGGTTTCCGGGGTCAGCAGCGGCGTGTCGCCGTAGAGCACCAGCACCTCGCCGGCAAAACCGGCCAAGCTGTCGCTGGCGGCCCGCACGGCGTCGGCGGTGCCGAGCTGCCGGGTCTGGACCGCGACCGGCACCGGCGCCACCGCGGCGGCGACCGATTGCTGCTCGGGGCCGACCACCACCACGACCCGGGCCGGCGACAGCGTGGCCACCGCGTCGAGGACGTGGCGAATCATCGGCCGTCCGGCCAGGGGATGCAGGACCTTGGGCAGGTCGGACTTCATGCGGGTGCCCTTGCCGGCGGCAAGGATCACGACGGCAACGGCAGACTGGGTCATCCCTCGGTTCCGGGCTATAAGCAGATGCGCCGCCTTAATGCCACAGCTACCCGCCGCTTCCCAATCACGAATTGTCGCAGAAGAACGCCGATGATGCCCAAACCCGCCGCCGCCCTGATCTTCGACCTCGACGGCACGCTGATCGACAGCGTTCCCGACATGACCCGGGCCATCAACCGCCTGCTGACCGGCCAGGGCCGCCGTGCCCTCGACACCGCCGAGGTCCGCGAGATGGTCGGCGACGGCGCCACCGAGCTGGTGCGCCAGGCCTGGCGCCGCACCGGCGCCACCCTCGCCGCCGCGGCCGAAGCGGCCACCGTTGACCGTTACATCGATTATTATGCCGAGCATCCGGACTCGGACTCGGCCTTCTATCCCGGGGTCGCGCAAACCCTGGAAGCCCTGGCCGCGGCCGGCCACCGCCTCGCCCTCTGCACCAACAAGCCCGAGCGGATACTGCGGCCGCTGCTCGCCGGCCTCGGCCTCGCCGCCCGCTTCGAGGTGAGTCTCGGCGCCGGCGTGCTCGCCCGGCGCAAACCCGACCCCGCGCCGGTGCGCTGGGTCCTCGACCGCCTCGCCGTCGCCCCTGCCCAGGCGCTGATGATCGGCGACAGCCGCAACGACGTCCTCTCGGCCCAGGCCGCCGGCGTGCGTGTGGTCGCGGTCAGCTACGGCTACACCAAGGTTCCGGCCCGCGATCTCGGGGCCGAGATGGTGATCGACCGGTTTGAGCAGCTGCTGGATCTGGTGAGGTGGTAGGAAAGATGCTGAAGATTAGGACGAGAGCAAAGGGTGGTGTCTGGAGAGTATGTTATGCGTGATATCAATATCAATCCGAAGGATTTCAAGGCAACGGTCCCGGAATAGCCACGCTTTACCGTTCGACGACCGCGCCATGGGCAGGCAGAATGCAACGCATTCTTGGAATGCCGGCGCCATTTTTTGCATTCTACGACAGATTGTATTTTAGTGGTATTATTAACCCTTTGTTAAATCCGGATAACGTTTCTGACTTATCTGGCACGCGAGTTGCGTACTAATAGTAGCAACGCGCCCCGCCTGGATCGGACGCCGCCCTCAACAGAGACTTATCGGAGGCAACATGTCTGAATATTCAAACTACTATCCGCTGCCGCCCGAGGTTGTTCATCAAATCCGCAAGGCTGATACCTTCACCGGCAGCTTCGCCTCTGCGATATCCGGGTCAATTTTGTTAACGATGAAGGAATTTGGTCTCACAGATGGTCGAGCCTTGACCGATCTTGGTATGGCTGTACGGCGATGGCTGTTTCTGGGAACTGAAAATGCTCCCGATGAGGTTGCCAATCTCTTGAGAACGGGCGAGATGTCCGGCGTCTCCTCGTGATGTGACTGGGGCCGGCAGCCGCTGTTATGCCGGCCCTCCTCGATAATGATCGAGCCGGTTGTTGCCGCCAGATGGCTGTCGAAGCCCGTGACCTCGCCCGGTGGCCTCAGGGCTTCAGCTCCGCCAGCGCCCGGCCGAAGCGCTCCAGAAGCTCGTCGATCTCGGACTCGGTGATGATCAGCGGCGGCGAGAAGGCCAGGGTGTCGCCCATGGCGCGGATGATCAGGCCGTGCCGCTGGGCGAGGCTGGCCAGCCGCGCGCCCATGGCGCGGGCGGGCGGGAAGGGCGTCCGGCTTGCCGTGTCGGCGACCAGTTCCAGCCCGGCGACCAGCCCGACGCCCCGGACCTCGCCGACCAGCGGGTGGGCGGCAAAGCGGCGCAACCCGTCCTGAAACCGGGGCGCGACCCGGCGGACGTGGCCGATGATATCGCGCTCGTCATAGATCGCCAGCGCCTCGAGGGCGACGGCGGCGGCGACCGGGTGGGCGGAATAGGTAAAGCCGTGGCCAAAGACGCCGATCTTTTCGGACTGGGCGAGGCAAGCCTGCCAGATCGGCTCCGAGACCAGGGTGGCGCTGATCGGCAGCGCGCCCGCCGACAGCGCCTTGGCGCAGGTCAGGAGATCGGGCTCAAGGCAGTAGGTCTCGCTGCCCCAGCGGTTGCCGGTGCGCCCGAAACCGCAGATCACCTCGTCGGCGACCAGCAGGACATCATAGCGGCGCAGCACCGCCTGAATGCGCTCGAAGTAGCCCGCGGGCGGCACCACGACACCACCCGCGCCCATCACCGGCTCGGCGAAAAACGCCGCTACGGTTTCCGGTCCGGCGGCCAGGATCAGCCGCTCGAGATTGGCCGCGAGCCGGGCAGAAAACGCCTCCTCGCTCTCCCCGGCCTCTGCGCCCCGGTAATAATGCGGGCAGTCGGTGTGCACGATCCCGGCCATCGGCAGATCGAAATCCCGGTGATTGTTGGGCAGGCCGGTCAGGCTGGCGGTGGCGACGGTAACGCCGTGATAGGCGCGCTGGCGCGAAATGATGGTCTTCTTGGCCGGGCGGCCGAGGGCGTTGTTGTAGTAGCGGATCAGCTTGATCGCGGTGTCGTTGGCTTCGGAGCCGGAATTGGCGAACAGCACCCGGGTCAGCGGGGGCCTGCTCCGGTTCTGCGGCGCCAGCGCCACCAGACGCGCCGCCAGATCGATCGCCGGCGGATGCGATTTCGAGCCGAAGAGGTGATAGAAGGGCAGCGTCTCCAGCTGCCGGGCCGCCGCCGCCGCCAGCCGCGGCTCCGAAAACCCCAGCGCCGCGCACCACAGCCCGGCCATGCCCTCGAGATACTCCCGCCCGGCCTCGTCGACCACCCGCACCCCCGCACCGCGCACGATCACCAGCGGCCCCTCGGCCTGATGGCGGCCGAGGTGGGTATAGGGGTGAAAGAGATGAGCCTGATCGCGGCGGGCGGCATCGGACGTCATGGCGGGCGGCTCCGGGAATGGTTGGGCGACCAGGGTACACGGCGGCGGGGCGGTGGGCAATCGGGGGGGGGCGCCGCCGGAAACACCGGCAGCACCGTCAACCGGTTGAGCCTAACGTATCGTGATCTGATTCCCGTAAACCTCGAACAGCTGAGGCCGTTCCAGCAGTGTCTTCTTGCCGCGACGGACGGCCATCGCCACCTTCGCCTGTGAAGCCGGGTGTGATTCCAGCGCATCCGTTTCGTCATCCGCTCTCCGCTTCCGCGGCATCCCTCCCCGCCCTCAGGCGGAGAATCCACCTATTCATACTGTGTTATGAATTTACCCGTTGGTCGGTCCCGACGTGCCTGGCGCGACACCGGCCCCCGATTGCTCTGCTGAGAACTGTTGCAGGCATTGACAGTGGATAGTGTAAGCCGTTAGAAGAAGCGTGGGTCCCGCGACCTCGGCCACACTCGGCCGCTAGCGCTAGCGGGGAGGGATGGCCGAGCGGCTGAAGGCGGCGGTTTGCTAAACCGTTATAGAGGCTTAAACCTCTATCGGGGGTTCGAATCCCCCTCCCTCCGCCATTTGACGCTACAAGTGAGTCTACAGCAGTTCAACAACTCCTTGAAATGCCTCAGAACGGGCCGCTCCAGCGTCCATAACCGTCCACCCTTGACTACGGCAATCCAAAGCCGGATGATGGGTGGCGTGATGGGTGATAGGCTTGGCGGATGGGAATCCGTTGATGGGTGGAGCGTTACCCACCATCCATCCGGCAACCTGTTGACGGGGATGGGTGATGCCTAAGAAGGCCGCCGGGCTAACGGCGCGGAAAGTTGAGACCATCAAAACGCCCGGCATGTTCGCGGACGGCAACGGGCTTTATCTCCAGGTAACGCAAACCGGCGGGAAGACCTGGATTTTCCGCTACCAGATTGCAGGGCGGCGGCGGGATATGGGCCTGGGATCGTCCAGCTTCATCAGTCTCGCCGAAGCCCGCCAGAAGGCCGCAGACTCGCGAAAGCTGGTGGCCGCCGGCACTGACCCAATCGAGCACCGGACGCATCAGGAGGCCGCTGCCGCGTCGGAATCGGCAAAGGCCGTGACATTCAAGGAATGCGCCGAAGCGTTGATTGAGAACATGCGGCCCGGCTGGAAGAACGCGAAACATTCGGCGCAGTGGTCCGCGACCCTGGAGACGCACGCCTACCCGACGCTCAGCGAGCTGCCGGTTGCCGGAGTCGACACCGGGCTTGTGCTTCAGGTGCTGGAACCAATCTGGGCAGTGAAGACCGAGACGGCCAGTCGGTTGCGGGGACGGATTGAGGCCGTTCTGGATTACGCCAAGGTCCGGGGTTACCGCAGCGGCGAGAACCCGGCGCGGTGGAAGGGCCACCTTGATCACATCCTACCGGCCAAGGGCGCCGTGGCGAAGGTCGAGCACCATGCAAGCCTGCCCTACAGCGAAATAGCCGGGTTCTGGCCGCGCCTGCAAGTTCAAGACGGCATTACTGCGCGAACCCTTGAGTTTGTGATCCTGACCGCCTGCCGGCCCGGTGAAGGGTACGGCGCCCGGTGGGATGAAATCGACTTTGAGAGCGCGACCTGGACCATTCCAGGCGAGCGGATGAAGGCCGGAGCAGAACACCGCGTTCCGCTCTCAGCCCCGGCCCTTGCGTTGCTGCGGAAGGTACTGGCAGTTCGCCAGGGGGCGTTCGTGTTCCCCGGACAGCGGCCGAACCGCCCCCTCAGCAACATGGCTATGAACATGATGTTGCGGCGCCTGAAGGTGGACGCCGTGGCCCATGGTTTTCGAAGCACCTTCCGTACCTGGGCATCGGAGAGAACCAGCTATCCGCATGAGGTGCTGGAAGCGGCATTGGCGCATACGCAGGGTGACAAGGTGGTTGCGGCTTACCAACGCGGAGATTTGTTCGAGAAGAGGCGCCGGCTAATGGATGATTGGTCAACCTTTGTTTTACGCCTTCCAGCAACATAGCTAACATCTCTCCAACGGTGATTTAGGAAACTTGAGATGCCTATATATAAATTCCAGCGTATTTCAGAACTTGATGGCGCGAACTATCAAATGGTTGACCCGGCTAACCAGCTCATGCCTATTCTATTACACCCGTTAGATATTGAGAAGCGCGACGGGCTATTTCGAGCATTGAACTGCTTTGCTTTCCAGGGGTGGCTTACTGCAAACCCTCAAATAGATACATTGCCGGTGTCTATTGCCCATGAGATGGCCCAGCATGGCGATTGTCACAGAATTTCGAGAGATATCGACTCCCAATTTGGGGAGGCCCGGGATATGGGCGAACAGGTCGGGGCATTTCTGTTATACGCCTTGGCGATGGAACGGAAGGCCCCCGGACTCGTTACTCGCCGCCGGATCATAGACGCGTTGACGGCATCCCTCAAAGCTAGGAGGCGAGAAAAGGTTAGCCACCTGAGTGTTGGGCGCTATGTTGAAGCTGCATTTGAACGTTTTGGGACTGTTGCCCACCTATGGACTGCGTATAAAGTCCTAAAGTCTGACGGAAGGTTTGGCGACGTTTTCCCATGTGCTCCAGAGCATTTAAACGACTTCTTACTTGTCTCTGAAGAGTTAAGGCGATTTGGTGAGGGTTTTTGCCCGCAAGGTGGGTGTGCCCCGATACTTGACGGAAAAACCGTGTGGCGATCTCCGGTTGATTACAATATTGACGGAACGGGTAACGTCATTGGGTTTACTGAAACCCCAGAGGGGATTCAAACTTCCCTGTCAATGCAAGGAGGGCGCCCGAGAACGTATGACTGGGACGCCTTCGATATTGAACTAAGAAAGCGATTTGAATACCATGGAAGGATTTATAAATCGGACCCCGAGTTTGGTAGCATCACACAAGTCACAGACATGATGCTCCAATGGTGTGAGGATAGCTGGGGGGCCCAACCGTCTAAGAGCATCGCCTTTGAGCGTGTCTCAACGGTTGCGGCCGGGTGGCGGGAGTCACAGTAATCCCGGCAAGGTTTTGCTGATTTCTTTATTGGGATTGGCGGATTACGTCCACGAGCTAATCATCCACAACCTGCGTCTCCAACAACCCATGGAGAACGCCGTGGATACACAACCCACCAATCGCTACGGCTGGCCAGTCATTGACTGGGCCGCCGCAGCAGGGATCAGCCGGGCAAGTACCTGGAATCTGATCAAAGAGAACCGCGTCGAGAGTGTCAAGTTTCTCTCCCGCAGACTCGTACTCACCCACCCCAAAGATTTTCTGCTGTCCCTGCGGGGTGCCGCCTGATGGCCAACTCCCGTACCCCCTCGCGCCTCAAGCCGACCACGGTTCAACGGCGTGTGCTCAAGGCCCTGGCCGAGGACGATGCCCGCATCGTTATCGATGGCGCAAACACCGCGACCATTCAGCCCGGAGGCGCCCGCGTCTCCGTCCAGACCGTCCGGGCCCTGGTCCGCAACGGCTGGGTTACCGAGCCCATGCCTCCGCTCTTCGACCGCCACACCGCCGGCACCATCACATACGACGGCCGCGTCAACCTGCAAGGACACAACTGATGCTCGCCATCCGCAACCCCACCCCCGGCTCTATCGCCGACCTTCACGGGCGTCTCGGCCGGGACCGCCGCACCAGTCAAAAGTTCTACAGCCTCGCGGGCCGCGAGGACCACGACGGCCTCCGCGTCGCTGTCAACCAGCTCGCCGCTTTCTTCACCGATTTCAATTGATCCAAGGAGTTCACACCATGGCCATTCCCGCCACCAGCATCACCGAACTGGAGTCACTCCGACAGGTCCTGTCGGCGAAGTTCGCCAAGTGCGTCGACACCAAGACCGGCAAGATAAGAGACGCCTACCGGGACGTGCTCGACGAGCTCGTCGACGCCGCCGACAACATCCGCCACGCCAAGGCCAATAACCTGACGGAGGCGCTGATAAAGCTGCGGTATGCCGTCGACTATCTCAACCAAGACATCTTCGACGATATTGAGGAAGACTATTCGCCGATAGATGACGAGTACACCAAGAACACCTTGGCCAAGTTCCAAGCTGTTAGGGATGCTCTTACGACGTTCGTCGTCTACGTAAATTCTACTTTTCCGCCCTCCGCTAAGTAAGGAATTAATCCCATGACCGTTTCCGCTACTTCGACCGCCGCCCCGAACCCGTTCGCCGACCTGGGCGCCATGAGGTTGAGCCAGGACTTCGCCGAGATGTGCGGGGCCAAGCGCCTGCTGACAACTGTTCCGGTGGGCAAGCCCGGCAAGCAGGATTTCGTTATGATCCACCCGGACCCCGAATACCGCATCCCGGCCGCCATCATCGAATTGAAAGAAGATCGCGAGACCTACTTCGTTACGCCCAAGATGGCCGCCGCCCTGCCGGGAGAATTCCAGCCGGCGGTTCTGTATACTTGCATGAATCGTCAAGGCGTCTTGCGTATCTGGCCTGTTAAGCTCCCCGGCCCGGATGGCAAGATCAATCCCTGGCATAACTCGGCGGCCGAAGCGGCCGAGATGGCCACCAAGAAGTGGGTTCGCGTCACCGCTAACATGGCCCTCGGTGCCTACGACATCTTCGAGGCGGTTGGAGAGTTGCCGCCCCCGGAGTGGCCGAGCCTGCCGTTCTCGGAAATCCTCAAGATCGCGTTCAAGGACCATCTGGTCGACGGGCCGAACCACCCGCTGATTCAGCGCCTGCGCGGCATCGCGTAGTGAGGGCCAGGGAAGTGTGTCTCCGCGCAGCCAAGTTGGTTGCCGGAGACCGCGCCCGCCAGCATGGGGACGCCGTGCGGGTGCATCAAAAGATTGCGGCGATGTGGGGCGCCTACCTCGGGACGCAGTTCACCACCGAACAGGTGGCGTGGATGATGGCCCTGGTGAAGATCAGCCGGGCCGCCTGCGGGGCCAAGAACCCCGACAATCCTATCGATGTTGCCGGGTATGCCGGCATTGCGGCGGAAGTTGGTGAGTCCAATGATTAACGATCTACCCTTCGGTGAAATCTGGTGTGTTGATTATGAATTCGGCTCCGGTCCAGGCGAAAACCCGGAGCCGATTTGCCTTGTTGCTTGGGAGTTGAAGACGGGGAGTCGGTTGAAGTTATGGCGTGACCAGTTCGGAGTGCTGCCGCCGTACTCAACCGGCCCCAATTCTCTCTTCATCGCGTATTACGCCAGCGCCGAAGTCGGTTGCCACCTTGCACTTGGTTGGCCGGTGCCGGAGCGGGTGCTCGACCTGTTCATCGAGTTCCGCCGCCACACCAACGGGGTCCCGACCGGCTCCGGTGCCGGCCTACTTGGGGCCCTAGCCTACCACGGGCTCGACGGAATCGGCACCAACGAAAAAGAAGAAATGCGCGCCCTGGCCCTGCGCGGCGGCCCCTGGACGGAGGCCGAACGTATGGCGCTTCTCGAATACTGCGAAACCGACGTTGCAGCCCTGGCTCGCCTGCTGCCGGCGATGCTGTCGAATATCGATTTGCCCCGTGCCCTGGTCCGTGGCCGGTATATGTGTGCAGTCGCCGCAATGGAGCATAACGGGGTGCCTATCGATACCGTGACGCTCGACCGGCTCAAACGTCATTGGCTCGATATCCAGGATCAGCTTATTGCCGATATCGATGCCGATTTCGGCGTCTATGACGGTCGCACCTTCAAATCGGATCGCTTCGCTACTTGGCTGGCCCGTGCGGGTATCCCGTGGGCGCGTCTCGCCAGCGGCAAGCTCGACTTGAGCGACGATGCCTTCAGGGAAGCGGCCCGCGCCTACCCGGCGGTTGCCCCGCTCCGCGAACTGCGTGGCGCCTTGTCCGAAATGCGGCTCTCGGACCTGCATGTCGGGAAGGATAGCCGGAACCGCACCATGCTCTCGGCGTTCCGCGCCCGGACTGGCCGATGACCGGCCCCCACTGACTGGTCCGGGTTGAATGTTAGTGCACCGTCGGCCTTTG
>JBAXPR010000001.1:0-118144 GCA_037132135.1 Rhodospirillaceae bacterium | reverse complement strand
GAGATGTGGAGCGTGTTATGTGCAAGTTTGTAGCGTATTACCGGACATCGACATCCAAACAAAGCCTCTCCTTCGATGCACAGAAAGAAGCGGTAAATGCTTATATCCGCGATGGCGAACTTATTGCAGAATTTACCGAGGTGGAAACCGGTAAAAATAATGATCGACCGAAACTTAAAGAGGCGATTGCGTTATCGAAGAAAACAAAGTCAATTTTGATAATCGCCAAACTTGATAGACTTTCGAGGAATTTAGCATTTATCGCAAACATATTGGATGGGAACATTGATTTTGTATGTGCTGACATGCCGAATGCAAATAAAATGATGCTGCAAATGATGGCGGTTATAGCGGAATTTGAAGCGAAGCAGATTTCCGAAAGAACTATTGCAGCATTACAAGCCGCAAAAGCACGGGGAATATTATTGGGCAATCGCACAAATTGGAAAGAAGCACAAGCACTTGGGCAGGAGATGAATATTAAACTTGCAACCGAACATGCCGATAAAATCATCCCGATAATTCGCGATCTTTCCCGCAGAGATGCAGGAAGTTTGCACCGGATTGCGGACGAACTTAACGCGAGGAATATCCCGACGCGGCGGAACGCGGTATGGACCGGAACGGCGGTTCGGCACATTATCCGACGAGCCGGTTTCGAGAGCCTTCGAGAATTGGCGTAGCGGTGTAAACTCCGTCGCAACCGGATGAACTGCTGTGCGTCGTGTTCGTCTTACGCCATAGGATTGTCCCACTCGGGGCGTAATTCATTTGCCATCTTTTCCAACTCGACATGCCCATAAAATCTATGGATCATATCGCTACTCGTTCCGGCATTTTTAGCGACTAAATATATATCAACTCCGTGAATTAACTGCATCGTGATATAAAAATGTCGGAACGAATATGCCGTTCTTCGTGCCCCTGTATGATCTTTCTCCAAGCCGGCTTCAACCAACAAACCTTTAAGTCCCTTCTTTAGTGATTTAATTCGGCTTCCATCGCTATTGAAAAACACGGGGTCCAAATCTGTAGGCTCTCTATCGAAATGATTATACCACAACGACCGGAGCAACTTAAGTGATGCGACTGCTTCATATTTTGCTACAATGGTTCGATGTCCTGTTTTGCCTTTTGATACCCTTATGCGAATATCCTTCTTTTTCTTGTGATCATCCTTTGCCTCTTCAAACCCAAGAATGTCTCCAAAATTCAAATTCAAAACCTCGCCCGGACGCATTCCCGAAAGTGCTGAAAACTTTATGTATGCCATTATCATAACTCGTTCATGCCATAACTGCGTAAACAACTTAACTCCACTTAATCTGTCTTCCGCCAATTTATGAAGTTTATTAAACTCCGACATAGTAAACCCCGGCCTTGGGCTGTCTTTTGGGCGATCAAGTTTAATCTCCGGCATAAGTTGTGCGGGAAGATAGCCCCAATTTACCGCCTGCTTCAAAATCTGCTTTAGCAACACAATCTCACGACGAATACGGCTGTATGACGTGTTTGTGCGATCTGTCGGTGTCGGTCGTGAAACAAGTCTGCCTGCACGTTTGTAAGTTATTGTCTTAATATCTTTCCCCGGTCCGGAAACCCAATATGTTTTCCGCCACTCCATATATGCGGCGATATCTTTTTCCTTGATCGCATCGATTGGTTTATTTTTGAAAAACTCTATAAAATACCTTTTAATCGTCGGAACATCGACATGTAGCAAGATATCTTTCTTTTCTCTATTCGCTACATCTTTCTCGATCTTCGCTATAAACTCTCCAGCAACATCTGTGAACGTTCGCTCCCGAATTGATTGGCCTTGTTCAGCACGAACCGTAGCCCGCATATAGGCCAGCATAGCAAGTTTGTCGGCCTCGGTTTCATCTTCTGTTTTAAGGGCTTTTTGAAACTGCCCTTGCTCCGGAATACTAAATCGGCAATACCATTTCGTCGAACCTTTTCGGCGAAACAATTGGTATGGTTTGTTGCCCATTGGTGCCCCCAAAAAAGCAGTGCTCCTTCTTCTGCATTAAGGCAGCACTAAATTAGGGAGGTCAACAAAAGAGTGATCCCCGATTCCTTTGGGCTTTTTTGAGGGGTTTTCGGCAGGGTAGGGCACTGCATTAGCCCTTCACTACCCCATTTTGGGGCATACATAGACAGCAAAAAGCCCAGAATCTCAAGGATTCTGGGCTTTTTGTTGGTCGGAGAGACAGGATTCGAACCTGCGACCCCTGCCTCCCGAAAGCAGTGCTCTACCAAGCTGAGCTACTCTCCGACCGCGGTGGCGGGTATATATCGGCTTTGGCCCCGCGCTGCAAGGGTCAGTATTCCCGTTCGATCACGAAATCGATCACCTCGAGCAAAACCCGCTTTTCCGCGCTGTCGGGGAACAGGCCGAGGGCGTCGCGGGCGATGGCGCCATAGTGGCGGGCGCGGTCGACAGTGTCGCGCAGGGTGGCGTGCTTGGCCATCAGCTCGATCGCCCGTTCAAGGTCGCCCTCGATCTGCTGCTCGGGGTCTTCCATCACCCGGCGCCAGAAGCCGCGGTCCTCGTCGTCACCGCGGCGATAGGCGAGAATGACCGGCAGGGTGATCTTGCCTTCGCGGAAATCGTCGCCGACGGTCTTGCCGAGGCGGGCCTGAAGCGCCGAATAGTCGAGCACATCGTCGACCAGCTGGAAGGCGATGCCAAGATTGAGGCCGTAATCGTCGAGGGCCACCGCCTCGGCCTCCGGCCGTTCCGCGACCACGGCGCTGAGCCGGCAGGCGGCGGCGAAGAGGGCGGCGGTCTTGCCGCGGATCACCTCGAGATAGGACTGCTCGCTGGTGTTGGTGTCGTTGGTGGTGGTGAGCTGGAGCACCTCGCCCTCGGCGATCACCGCCGAGGCGTTGGAGAGTATCCGCAACACCTCCAAAATCCCGGCATCGACCATCAGCAGGAAGGCGCGGGAAAACAGGAAATCGCCGACCAGCACGCTCGGCTTGTTGCCGAACATCTCGTTGGCCGAGGCCTGACCGCGCCGGAGGTTGCTCTCGTCGACGACGTCGTCGTGCAGCAGAGTGGCGGTATGGATGAACTCCACCGCCGCGGCCAGCCCCAGATGCTTGGTGCCCTTGTAGCCGCAGAGCCGTGCGGCCGCGAGGGTAAGCAGCGGCCGCAGGCGCTTGCCGCCGGCCGAGACGATGTAGCTGGCCAGCTGCGGAATCAGCTCGACCGACGAGTGCATACGCTGAATGATGACCTCGTTTACGGCCTTGAGATCATCGGCGACCAGATCGGCCAGGGCATCCAGCGGCGACTGCTGGGATTTGCGGCGCTTCGGGTCCAAATTTGTTACAACCGCCAAGTCGGTCTCCACCAACGGTCTTTGACGACAGCCTTCGACAGCGCAAGCATAACAAGCCGCCCCCGGCGGTCAAGCGCGCTGCCTCAATGCGGCACGGCATCAGATGCAGGAATTGCTACGTACCACCGATCGGGTCCTTCTGTCGTGGGTGACGGCGCGGCTCGCCGGCGCCGGGCTCGGGTTTGTCGTCTTTGACCCCCCGGTCCCGGCGCCGGAGGGCGGCATCGCTGCCCTGCCGTACCGCGTCGAGGTCGCCGATGGCGACCTCGGGACGGCGCAGCGGCTGGTTGCGGTCGCCGCGCCCGCCGACTCCGGGCTCAGCCGCGACCAGCTGCTCGGTGGCCGGCTCCTGCTGAGGCAGCCGCGCCGGGGCTATCGGGTGGCCATCGACGCAGTGCTGCTGGCGGCGGCGGTCGCGGCCCGGCCCGGCGAGCGGGTGCTGGAACTGGGCACCGGGGTGGGCGCCGCCGCCCTTTGTCTGGCGGCCCGGCTGCCCGGGGTCGCGGTGGTCGGGTTGGAGTTGCAGGGGCCGCTGGCGGCGCTGGCGGCCCAAAATATTGCAGCCAACGGTCTGGAGGCCCGGGTGCGGGTGGTGACCGGCGATCTCGGCTGCCCGCCCTCCGCCCTCGTGCCCGGCTCTTTCGACCGGGTGATGGCCAATCCGCCCTATCTGAGGGCCGGCACCCATACCCCGTCGCCCGAACCGTCGCGGGCGGCGGCCAACGGCGAGGGTACGGCCGGACTCGGCGACTGGATCGCCGCCGCGGCCGCGATGCTGCGGCCGAAGGGCACTTTGACCCTCATTCACCGGGCCGACCGGCTGGACGAAGTGATCTCCTTGCTGCATAAGGAGTTCGGAGCGCTGGTGGTGTTTCCGCTCTGGCCGCGGGCCGGGGCGGCGGCCAGGCGGGTTCTGCTCAGCGCCCGGCTGGGTGTGGCGTCGCCGGCGCGGCTGGCGCCGGGCCTGACCCTGCACGGACCCGGCAGCGGCTTCACCGCGGGGGCCGAGGCAGTGTTGCGGGATGGATGCGGGCTTGAACTGTAGCGATGGCAAACACGGCGGGCCAATGGCGTTGAAATCCTGGATCGGCAGACGGCTGTTTGGCTGGTGGCGGCGCTCGTCGCGGGTGACCGTGGTGCGGCTGACCGGCGTGATCGGCGGCGGCGGCCCCGGGCGGCCCGGACTGACTTTGCACGGGGTGGCGGCGCAACTGGAGCAGGCGTTCGAGCCGTCGCGGCTGGCGGCGGTGGCTCTGGTGATCAATTCGCCCGGGGGCTCGCCGGTGCAGTCGGCGTTGATCGCGCGGCGCATCCGCGAGCTGGCCGACGAAAAAAAGGTGCCGGTGCTGGCCTTTGTCGAGGATGTCGCGGCCTCGGGCGGCTATTGGCTGGCCTCAGCCGCCGACGAGATTTTCGCCGATCACAACTCGATCATCGGCTCGATCGGCGTGATCAGCGCCGGTTTCGGCTTTCAGGAGCTGATCGCCCGCCACGGCATCGAGCGCCGGGTCCACACCACCGGGGCGCGGAAGATGATGCTCGATCCGTTCCGGCCCGAACAGCCCGAGGATGTCGGGCGCCTGATGGCCATTCAGGCCGAGGTCCATGACAGCTTCAAGGAGATGGTCCGGCTGCGGCGCGGCGACCGGCTGCGCGATCAGGGCGGCGAGGACGGCCTTTTTTCGGGTGAGGTCTGGCTTGGCCGGCGCGCTCTTGAACTCGGGCTGATCGACGGCCTTGGCGAACTCGGCGCCGTCGTCCGGGCCCGCTTCGGCAAAAGGGTCGAGCTGTGCGAAATCGAGGAAGAGCGCGGCTGGTTGGCCCGCAAGCTTTCGTTTGGTGCGGTGGCGGCGGCCCGGCGGCGCGACTCGGAGGCCGGGCCGGCCGGTGTGATCGGCGCGGTGCTGGCGGCGATCGAGGAGCGGTCCTGGTGGGCGCGCTATGGCTTATGACAGGGGGAGACAGTCTCGATGAGCGGAGCTGAGCGGTGCGGATCTGTGGGAATCGAAGTGCTGGAGCAGGCCTGTTCCCGCATCTGCCATGATCTGGCCGGACCGATCGGGGCCATCCGCAACGGCCTGGAACTGATTGCCGACGCCGAGGAGGGCGGGGCCGATGCCGGGGGCGATCAGGCCCTCGAGCTGATCGGCCACAGCGCCGGCCATGCCGCCAAACGGCTGCGTCTGTTTCGGCTCGCCTATGGCCGGGCGACCAGCGAGGGCGTGCGCAGCTTCACCGAGTTGCGCGATACCGCGGCCGACTGGCTGAGTGGCGGCCGGGTGACGCTGAAATGGCCGGCGGGTGATCCCGAGGACGACCTCGCCTCCCGGCCCGGGGTGGCCAAGACCGCGCTCAATCTGGTGATGCTGGCCAGCGACGCCATTCCCCAGGGCGGCACGGTCGCGGTCTCGGGCGGCGGTGACGCCGAGTCCGGCTTCATCGCCGTCGCCGCGGCCGGGCGCGGCGTCAAATGGCCGCCGGAACTGGCCGTGGCGCTGTCGGGTCGGCTGGCGGCGGATGCGCTCGGGCCTCGCACCATCCATGCGGTGGTGACGGGCCGATTCGCCGACCACTACGGGCTGACTCTGACCTGGGACAGCCCGGATGCCGAAACCCTCAATCTGCGCCTGAGCTGGTGACGCCGCGCCACGCCGGCCTCAGAGCTGCTTGAGGATGCGGACCTTGGTGACCCGATGCTCGACCCCTGCGATGGCGCTCTGGTGGGCGGTGGTGCGGAGCGTGACCGCGGGGCCGGCCCGGGCGGCTTCGGCCAGGGTTTCGTTCAGGCGTGCCACCGCCTCACGAACCGCGCTGGCGAGGTGCTCGTCGGTCATGGTGTCCCCCTTTCCATGGCTTTTGATCGGATGACATCACTTGGCGCCGCGCTGGCGGCACGGGCGCTTCGGACCCGGAGCGGCCTGAAACGGAACCATACCCGAAACAGTATTTGATTGCGGATCGATATTCTGGAATTATGGGGCGCTGGCCGACGACCGTGCCGTCGGAACTTCAGGGTATAGCGCGAACGGCAGGAAACCATTGCCGGAAACCAAGCCATCGAATGACGTTTTAGCGACGAACCGGTTGGCGGGATTACGGCTTCGGGTTCGCGGCGGGGAGCTGGGGAGAACGGTCCGGCCTGTGCTTCATCGATGCGGCCCGGGCCGTGACGGCAACAACATTTTGGGAACGGCGACATGGATGATTTGCTCAGCGAATTTCTGACCGAGACCGCCGAGAACCTGTCGGTCCTCGACGTGGAGCTGGTGCGTCTGGAACAGAATCCGAATAATCCCGAACTGTTGAGCAACATCTTCCGGTTGGTTCACACCATCAAGGGGACCTGCGGCTTCCTCGGTCTGCCCCGGCTGGAGGCGGTGGCCCACGCCTCCGAAAACGTGCTGGGCAAGTTCCGCGATGGCACGCTGCACATCACCCCGGGCGCGGTGTCGGTGATCCTGCGCTCCCTCGACACCATCAAGGGCATCCTGGCGGTGCTGGAAGCCACCGAGGCCGAACCCCCCGGTGACGACAGTGCGCTGATCGCCCTGCTGCACGAGGTCGAAGAGGGCAAGGAGGTGTCGGCTTCGGGCTCGCCACCGCCGCCCAAGGCCCCGCCCAAGCCGGCCGCAAAGGCCGCGGAGCGGGAAATGCCGCCCCAGCCCGATTTCGACATCGATTTCGAGCCGGTCAAGGCCGCCCCGGCCGCCGCCGCGCCGCCGCCGGCCGCCGCCAAACCGGCGCCGCCGCCCAAGCGCGATGTGGTGGTGGCGGAACCGCCGGCGCCCGAACCGCCGCCGGTGCGCGACAGCGGCGAAGACCCGCGGGAGTCCGCAAGCAAGGAATCGGTGGTGGCGGCCCAGACCATCCGGGTCAACGTCGATCTGCTCGAAAACCTGATGACCATGGTCAGCGAACTGGTGCTGACCCGCAACCAGCTGCTGCAGATTTTGCGCAGTCAGAAGGACAGCGAGTTCGCGGCCCCGCTGCAGCGGCTCAATCACGTGACTTCCGAATTGCAGGAAGGCGTGATGAAAACCCGGATGCAGCCGATCGGCAACGCCTGGGCCAAGCTGCCCCGGCTGGTGCGCGATCTGGCGCACGAACTGGGCAAGAAGATTGATCTCCAGATGCTCGGCGCCGATACGGAGCTTGACCGTCAGGTGCTGGAGCTGATCAAGGATCCGCTCACCCACATGGTGCGCAACTCGGCTGACCATGGTCTGGAGACCGGGGCCGATCGTCTCCGCTCGGGCAAGCCGGAAACCGGCCGCGTCACCCTCAATGCCTACCACGAGGGCGGCCACATCATCATCGAGATTTCCGATGACGGGCGCGGCCTCGACCTCGAGGGGATCAAGCGCAAAGCGGTGCAGAACGGTCTCGCCACCGAGAGCGAGATCGCGGCGATGACGGATCAGCAGATCCAGCAGTTCATCATGAAGCCGGGCTTCTCGACCGCGGCCAAGGTTACCAGCGTGTCCGGCCGCGGCGTCGGCATGGACGTGGTCAAGACCAACATCGAGAAGATCGGCGGCACGATCGAGATCAAGTCGTCCAAGGGCCGCGGCTCGACCTTCATCATCAAGATTCCGCTGACCTTGGCCATTGTCTCGGCCCTGATCGTCGAGTGTGCCGGCGAGCGCTTCGCCATCCCGCAGATCAGCGTTGTCGAACTGGTGCGGGCGGCGACCGACAGCGAGCACACCATCGAGCGCCTGAAGGGCACGCCGGTGCTGCGGCTGCGCAACCGGCTGCTGCCGCTGGTCTCTCTCCAGACCCTGCTGAAGCTGGAGCAGATCGAGGGCCACAACGACGACGAGACCTTCATCGTCGTGACCCAGGTGGGCACCTATACCTTCGGCATCATGGTTGACCGGGTGTTCGACACCGAGGAAATCGTGGTCAAGCCGGTGGCGCCGATCCTGCGCCATATCGAGATGTTCTCGGGCAACACCATCCTTGGTGACGGCAGCGTCATCATGATCCTTGACCCCAACGGCATCGCGTCGGGCAGCGGCAACATCACGCTCGGCGAGAGCCGCAGCAGCGAGGCGACCGCGGTGCAAACCGCGCGCCAGGACGAAAAAATGGCGCTGCTGCTGTTCATGGCCGGGGGCGGCGCACCCAAGGCGGTGCCGCTGTCGCTGGTCGCCCGGCTCGAAGATGTCGACATGGCGTCGATCGAACTCTCGAACGGCCAGCCGGTGGTGCAGTACCGCGGCAAGCTGATGCCGCTGGTACCGATCGACCCCTGCTTCACCCAGGCCAGCGAGGGCCGGCAACCGGTGCTGGTGTTCGCCGACGGCGACCGCTCGATGGGGCTGATCGTCGATGAAATCCTCGACATCGTCGAAGAGAAGCTGCAGGTGCAACTGGCGGCCGAGCGGCCCGGCTACATGGGCAGCGCGATCATCGCCGGCAAGGCCACCGACGTGCTTGACGCCGGCTTCTACCTGACCCAGGCCTACAAGGACTGGTTCGGCTCGTCGGGGACCGAGGCGTTCGAGGAGGACCGGGTCCACCGGGTGCTGCTGGTTGACGACAGCCCGTTCTTCCGCAACCTCCTGACGCCGCTGCTGTCGGTGGCGGGGTACAGCGTCACCACCGTGCCCAGCGCCACCGAGGCCCTCAACCTGTGCGAGGCGGGCGAAACCTTCGACGTCATTGTCAGCGACATCGAGATGCCGGGGATGACCGGTCTCGAGTTCGCCGCCGCGGTGCGCAACGGCAGCCGCTGGCAGGATGTGCCGCTGGTGGCGCTGTCCAGCCATGCCTCGCCGCGCGATCTCGACCGTGGCCGGGCCGCCGGGTTCGACGACTACGTCGCCAAGTTCGATCGGGATGCGCTTCTTTATACCCTGTCGCAGACCCTTTCCGCGCATAAAGGTGCAGCATGAGCAACGCAAAACTGCCCGCCAAGAAGGGCAAGGCCGAGGAGCAGAGTTCTGGTGGCAACCAGGACTTTGTCACCATGACCATTGCCAACCAGCTGTTCGGCATCCCGGTGCTGCAGGTCCAGGACGTGCTTGGCCACCAGCGGATCACGCGGATTCCGCTGGCGCCGCCCGAGGTTGCGGGCTCGCTCAATCTTCGCGGTCGCATCGTCACCGCGATCGACGTCCGCCTGCGTCTGGGCCTGCCCGGCCGGGCCAAGGACAAGCCCGAGATGAGCATTGTGGTTGATCTCCGGGGCGAGCTTTACAGCCTGATCGTCGACAGCGTCGGCGAGGTGCTCAGCCTCTCCACCGACGATTTTGAACGCAATCCGGCGACGCTCGATGCCCGCTGGCGGGAGGTTTCGACCGGCATCTATCGGCTCAACAACCAGTTGATGGTGGTGCTGGACGTGTCGCGACTGCTGAACTTCGCCAATCTGGAGGCGGCATAGGGTCGGTGAGGCCCTTGTCACCGAATCCCGGCCGAGGCATGTCTGATGAAATCCTGTCTGGTTGTTGATGATAGCCGTGTCGTCCGCAAGGTAGCGCGGAAGATTCTCGAGGAGCTGCAATTCAGCTGTTCCGAGGCCGAGGACGGCAAGAAGGCAATGGAAGCCTGTGCGCTCAAGATGCCGGATGCGATTCTGCTGGACTGGAACATGCCGGTGATGACCGGAATCGAGTTCCTGCGGCGTCTGCGCAAAATGACGGGCGGTCAGGAGCCGAAAGTTGTCTTCTGCACCACCGAAAACGACTTGGCGCATATTCAAGAGGCCTTGAGCGCCGGGGCAAACGAATACATCATGAAGCCTTTCGACAGCGATATCATCCAGACGAAATTCGCTCAAGTCGGGTTGCTGTGAGGGCTTGAGCCAGGGCATGAGTGATTTCGCAAGCAGGGGCATTCCCCCGGTCAAGACTGAGGGGACGGACCCGTACCGGGTCATGGTGGTCGACGACTCCGCCGTGATCCGCGGGCTGCTGACCCGTGCCCTCGAGGGTGACCCGGAAATCCGCGTCGTGGCCTCGGTCGGCGACGGCCAGATGGCCATCAATTCGCTTCAGCGCAACACGGTCGACGTCATTGTGCTTGATGTCGAGATGCCGGTGATGGATGGGCTGACCGCCATTCCCAAGCTGCTGGTGGTCTGTCCCTCGGTCAAGATCATCATGGCCTCAACGCTGACGCTGCGGAACGCCGACATCAGCATGAGGGCGCTGCAGGCCGGGGCGGCGGACTATATTCCGAAGCCGACCACGACACGGGAGATCAGCGGTGCCGATGTCTTCAAGCGCGAACTGGTTTCCAAAGTGAAGGCGCTCGGCGCCAACGCCCGGCGGGCGGGAACCCGGTCGCGCCCCGATGTCCGCTCCCAGGCCCTGCCGGCGGCGGCGCCGGTGTTCACCCCGTACCGGCCGCGCTCCGAATCCGCGGGGCCGCCGGCGCTGCGGCCGATCGCCCAGCAGGTCCGGCCCGACATCATCGCGATCGGCAGTTCGACCGGCGGGCCGCAGGCGCTGTTCGAGGTGCTGGCCCACCTCAAGGGCGGGGTGACCCAGCCGATTCTCATCACTCAGCACATGCCGGCGACGTTTACGACGATTTTGGCGGAGCACATCTCCCGCCAATGCGGTATCGTGTGCGCCGAAGCCAAGGACGGCGAGGCGATCGTCGAAAATCGCGCCTATGTCGCGCCGGGGGACTATCACATGCTGGTGGTCAATCGGGGCGGCACCAGCGTGCTCAGCCTGTCGAAAGACCCGCCCGAGAATTTCTGCCGGCCGGCGGTGGACCCGATGTTGCGGAGTATCGTCCGGGCCTATGGGCGCAAGGTCTTGACGGTGATCCTGACGGGAATGGGCCAGGACGGCATGAAGGGTTGCCAGGAGGTTACCGCCGCCGGCGGTGTGGTCGTCGGGCAAGACGAGGCGTCGAGCGTGGTGTGGGGCATGCCCGGGGCGGTGGCGACCGCGGGCCTGTGCAGCGCCATCTTGCCGCTGAAGGAGATCGGGCCTTACATTCGCAAGTTTGCATTGAGGACCGCGGCATGAAGGTCGAAGATTTCGACATGTTCTCCAACCTGCTGAAGCAGCGTTCGGGGCTGGTCCTGACCAAGGACAAGGCCTATCTGCTCGAATCGCGCCTGATGCCGGTGGCCCGCAAGTGGAACATGAAAGGGCTGGATGAACTGGCCCAGAGTGTGCGCGGGCGCAAAGATGAAGCGCTGCTGCGCGATATCACCGAGGCGATGACCACCAACGAGTCGTCGTTCTTCCGCGACCAGAAGCCGTTTGACCTGTTCAAGCAGCTGGTCCTGCCGAAGCTGCTGGAGACCCGGGCGACCAGACGGCAGATTCGCATCTGGTCGGCGGCTTGTTCCAGCGGCCAGGAGGCCTATTCCCTGGCCATGCTGCTGCTGGAGGAGGGCGCAAAGCTCTCGGGCTGGAAAATCGAGATCATCGGCACCGACATTTCGGCCGAGATGGTCGAGCGCTGCAAGACCGGGGTCTACACCCAGTTTGAAGTCCAGCGCGGCCTGCCGATCACGATGCTGGTCAAGTATTTCAAGCAGAGCGGAGACAAGTGGCAGATCAGTCCGCAGATCCGCCAGATGGCGACCTTCCGCGAATACAACTTGCTTGGTGACCTGACGCCGCTTGGCCAGTTCGACGTCGTGTTCTGCCGTAATGTTCTGATTTACTTTGATCAGACGACCAAGGGCCGGGTTTTGGAGCAGGTCGCGCGGATCATGCCGGCCGATGGCGTGCTTTATCTGGGCGGTGCCGAAACCGTGCTCGGGATCACCGACCGCTTCAAGCCGCTGGAGGGCCAGCGTGGTCTCTATGTCATCGCCGATGGCGGCGCCGCCGGTGTCGGTTTGCGCAAGGCGGCGGGGTAGACAAGACTTGGGGGCTGGTGTCGACGCTGGTTTTGATCAATTGGCTGGCGGTGAACCGGTCTCTGGATTAAGCTGGCCGCCGAGCCGTAGCCGCTTCCCGGCCCCAAGACGCCTGTTTGTGGTCCGGGGGCAGGAGTTGGCGGGCTTGGGGATTGGTCTGGTGGCGGGAGCGGGGCACGACGGCCCGGTTTATTTTCGTTTTGTTTCGCGGCATAGTGCCGGTCGGATCGTGACACGGTCCCGGCGGATGCCCAGACGAGGGGATTACGATGGAATTTACCGGTTTTACGCTCTTCGCGGTGGCGATCTTCGCCTTTGCTCTGATTCTGGTCTGGCTCGGGGTTCAGACCATCCCGCAGGGTAAGGAGTTCACGGTCGAACGATTCGGCCGGTATACCCGGACCCTGTCACCCGGCTTGCATCTGATCGTGCCGCTGGTGGACAGAATCGGCCATCGCATCAGCATGATGGAGACCGTGCTCGACGTGCCGTCGCAGGAGGTGATCACCAAGGACAACGCCATGGTCACGGTGGATGGCGTGGTGTTCTATTCGGTGCTCGACGCCGCCAAGGCTTCATACGAGGTCAGCAACATGCACCTCGCGATCCTCAACCTCACCATGACCAATATTCGGACGGTGATGGGCTCGATGGATCTCGACGAACTGCTGTCCCAGCGCGACAAGATCAATCAGCAGCTTCTGCATGTGGTCGATGACGCGACCAGCCCCTGGGGCGTCAAGGTGACCCGAATCGAAATCCGCGACATTCAACCCCCGCGTGATCTCGTTGACAGCATGGCCCGCCAGATGAAGGCGGAACGCGACCGCCGCGCCTCGATCCTGGAAGCGGAAGGCCAGCGTCAGGCCGCGATCCTGCGCGCCGAAGGCCAGAAGCAGGCAACGATCCTTGAGGCCGAAGGCCGTCGCGAGGCCGGATACCGCGATGCCGAAGCCCGGGAGCGCGCGGCGCAGGCCGAGTCCGAGGCGACCCGCCTGATGTCTCAGGCGATCCAGGGCGGCGACGTCAAGGCGATCAACTATTTCGTTGCCCAGCAGTATGTCGGCGCCCTCAAGGCGATCGCTTCGGCGCCCAACCAGAAGGTGCTGTTCCTGCCGCTCGAAGCTGCCAATGTCATCGGTGCGCTCGGCGGTATCGCCGAGATCGCTCGCGAAGCCTTCGGCAGTGGCAGTGACTCCGGGGGCAAGGCGTAAAGCAGCCCGGCCCGCGAGGGCTGGCTGAGAGCTGAGATGAGCGAACTCGAATTCTGGCATTGGTGGGTGATCGCGGCGGTTCTCGGTGCCCTGGATATGCTCGCACAGCGCGGGTTTTTCCTGTGGCTCGGGGTCGCCGCGTTGATCGTCGGCCTCGTGGTGTTCGTACTCTCCGATCTCTCCTGGCAGATTCAGGTGCTGGCCTTTGCCGGTCTGGCCGTGGCCATGCTGCTGGTTTCGCGCCAGGTGATCCGCGGCGGCGGCGGCGACCTCTCCGAGGGCAGCTTCAGCCGCCGGGGGCAGCAGTTCATCGGCCGGGTGATTGTGCTGGAATCAGCGATCGTCAATGGCCGGGGGCGGGCCTTCGCCGACGATACCCTCTGGACCGTCGAGGGGGAAGACCGGCCGGCCGGCGCCAAGGTCAAGGTGGTCGGCACCGATGGCCTGCTCTTGAAAGTCGAAGCGCTCGACCGCCGTTAGCCAGGGCGCCCGGAATCTTTGCCGGACGAGCGCGCCCTTCGGGCTCTGGAGGCAGGGGGACGGCCCTGCGACCGTCGCCTCGTCAGCGATAGACGATCTTGATTACTTCATAGCTCTTGGAGCCGCCGGGCGTGGTGACCTCGACATTGTCACCCACGGACTTGCCGATCAGCGCCCGCGCCAGCGGCGAGGTGATCGAGAGCAGGCCGGCCTTGATGTTGCTCTCATCCTGGCCGACGATTTGAAACACCAGTTCCTCGTCGGTATCCTCGTCGGCGACGGTGACGGTGGCGCCAAACTTGACGGCATCGCCCGAAAGTTTGGAAACGTCGATGACCTCGGCGCGGCTGATGCGATCCTCCAGCTCGAGGACCCGGCCCTCGATGAAGCTCTGGCGCTCGCGTGCGGCGTGGTACTCGGCATTTTCTGAAAGATCACCATGCTCCCGCGCCTCGGCGATGGCCTTGATCACGGCCGGCCGCTCCACGGTCTTCAGCTGCCTCAGTTCCTCCTGCAGACGGTTGTAACCACCTGCGGTCATCGGGATTTTTTCCATTGTCCCTGATCCGTCATCCTGTCCTGGCACCATCAGCCGAGGCGCCGCGTCCAAAAGAATTTGGCGCCAAGGAGCGCCGTCAAAGTCACCGCCGCAGCCCTGGCGGGGCTGTCCCCACGCAAAACCGGATGCTCGAGAATCCCGGCAGGCCCGCCATGAGGAGAATCACGAAACGACTTGAAAACCCCGACTCCCCGCGCCGCTGCCTAGTACGATCCGGTAAGATACGATTGTAGAGGCGCAACTTCAAGACTGCCGTTGCGCAAGGCCATGATTGCCGCGACCGCGGCGCGGGCGCCGGCAACCGTGGTGTAGTAGGGAATGTTGTTGACCAGCGCGGTGCGTCGCAGGCTGAAACTATCGGCGATGGTCTGGGCGCCCTCGGTGGTATTGATCACGAGATGAACCTCGCCATCGACCATCGCGTCGACGACGTGGGGCTGACCTTCGAGCACCTTGTTGATCCGCTTCACCGGCAGATCGGCGGCGGCAAACACCCTCGCCGTGCCCTCGGTGGCTAAAAGGGTGAAGCCGAGTTCATGCAGGCGGCGGGCGATCACGATCAGTGCCGCCTTGTCGCGGTCCTTGACCGAGATGAACACGGTGCCGCTGACCGGCAGCATGGTGCCGGCGCCGAGCTGGGATTTGGCGAAGGCCCGGTTGAAATCATGGTCGAGGCCCATGACCTCGCCGGTCGAGCGCATCTCCGGCCCAAGCAGGATATCGACGCCGGGGAAGCGGGCAAACGGGAACACCGCCTCCTTGACCGCGGTGTGGGGCGGATTGGGGCCAGCCAGGGTGAAGGTGTTCAGCTTCTCGCCCGCCATCACCCGCGCCGCGATCTTGGCGATTGCGGTGCCGGTGGCCTTGGCCACGAAGGGCACGGTGCGGCTGGCGCGGGGATTGACCTCCAAAATGAACACCGTCTCGTCCTTGATCGCGAACTGAACGTTCATCAGTCCGACGACCTGGAGCGCTCGGGCCAGTTGCTGGGCCTGGGCGGTGATCTCGGCGATCATTGGCGCCTTGAGGGTGTAGGGGGGCAGGGCGCAGGCGCTGTCGCCCGAGTGAATTCCGGCCTCCTCGATATGCTCCATGATGCCGGCGACGTAAACGTCGTCGGAGTCGGCGACGACATCGACATCGACCTCGATCGCGTCCTGGAGGTAGCGGTCGATCAGCACGGGATTATTGCCCGAGACGATCACCGCCTGGCCCATGTAGCGTTGCAGGCCGGCGCGATCGTGAACGATCTCCATCGCCCGGCCGCCGAGCACGTAGGAGGGCCGGATCACCACCGGAAAGCCGATGGTCTCGGCGACCTTTTCCGCCTCGGCGAGGCTGCGGGCAAGGCCGTTGTCGGGCTGGCGGAGGCCGAGCCGGTGTAGCAATTGCTGAAAGCGTTCGCGGTCCTCGGCCAGATCAATGGCGTCGGGCGAGGTGCCGAGAATCGGGATGTTGGCGGCTTCAAGCGGACGCGCCAGCTTCAGCGGCGTCTGGCCGCCGAACTGAACGATCAGCCCGAGCACGGTGCCGCGGCGCTGCTCGACCCGGACCAACTCGACGACGTCCTCGGCGGTCAGCGGTTCGAAATAGAGCCGGTCCGAGGTGTCGTAGTCGGTGGAGACGGTCTCGGGATTGCAGTTGACCATGATCGTCTCGATCCCGGCCTCGCGGAGGGCGTAGGCGGCATGGACGCAGCAATAGTCGAACTCGATGCCCTGGCCGATCCGGTTGGGGCCACCGCCGAGAATAATCACTTTGCGGCGGTCGCCGGGTTCGGCCTCGCAGTCGGTGTGGCCGTCGAGATCGGCGTCGTAGGTTGAATACATGTAGGGCGTGCGCGAGGCGAACTCGGCGGCGCAGGTATCGACGCGCTTGTAGACCGGGGTCACGCCCAAGTCCCGACGCGCGGCGGCGACCGCGGCCTCGTCGCTGCCGGCCAGTTGCGCCAGACGGGCGTCGGAGAAGCCCATCTGTTTCAGGCGCCGCCAGCCCTGGGCCAGGGTGGGCAGGCCGGAGCGGCGGACCTGCTGCTCAACATCGACGATCGCCTTGATCTGGTCGAGGAACCAGGGGTCGTATTTGCAGGCGCGATGAACCTCGGGCACGGTCAGGCCGGCGCGGAAGGCGTCGGCAATGACCAGGATGCGGTCGGGCGTCGGCTTCGAGAGCGCGGCGAGCACGGTCTTGGGGTCGGCGACCTCGCCGGTGGTTTCGTTGAAACCGGTGAGACCGGTCTCCATCGAGCGCAACGCCTTCTGTATCGATTCGGCGAAACTGCGCCCGATGGCCATCGCTTCGCCCACCGACTTCATCGAGGTGGTGAGCAGGGCCTCGGCACCCGGGAACTTCTCGAAGGTGAAGCGGGGAATCTTGGTGACGACATAATCGATGGTCGGCTCGAAGGAGGCCGGAGTCGAGCCGGTGATGTCGTTGAGCAGCTCATCAAGGGTGTAGCCCACCGCGAGCTTGGCCGCGACCTTGGCGATCGGGAAGCCGGTGGCCTTGGAGGCGAGGGCCGAGGAGCGGCTGACCCGTGGATTCATCTCGATCACCACCAGCCGGCCGTTCTCGGGATTGACCGCGAACTGGACGTTGGAGCCGCCGGTGTCGACGCCGATCTCGCGCAACACCGCGATCGAGGCGTTGCGCATGATCTGGTATTCTTTGTCGGTCAGGGTCAGTGCCGGCGCCACCGTGATCGAGTCGCCGGTGTGGACGCCCATCGGATCGACGTTTTCGATCGAGCAGATGATGATGCAGTTGTCGGCGGTGTCGCGCACCACCTCCATCTCATATTCTTTCCAGCCCAGCACCGACTCTTCGACCAGCACCTCGCCGACCGGCGAGGCGCGCAGACCGCTGCGCACGATCTCCTCGTACTGGCCCTTGTTGTAGGCGATGCCGCCGCCCGAGCCGCCGAGGGTGAAACTGGGCCGGATGATCGCAGGCAGGCCGATCTCGGGCAGCACGGTCAGGCCCTCGCGCTCGGAGCGCACGATCCGGCTCTTCGGGCAGTCGAGGCCGATCCGGGCCATGGCGTCGCGGAACAGCAGGCGGTCCTCGGCCTTGGCGATGACGTCGCGCCGCGCCCCGATCAACTCGATGCCGAGCCGGGCCAAGGTGCCGTCGTCGGCCAGGGTCATCGCGGTGTTGAGGGCGGTCTGGCCGCCCATGGTCGGCAGCAGGGCGTCGGGCCGTTCCTTTTCCAGGATGCGGGTTACCATCTCGGGGGTGATCGGCTCGATGTAGGTGGCGTCGGCCAGGCTCGGATCCGTCATGATCGTCGCCGGGTTGGAGTTGACCAGGACGACCCGATAGCCTTCCTGGCGCAACGCCTTGCAGGCCTGGGCGCCGGAATAGTCGAACTCGCAGGCTTGGCCGATCACGATCGGGCCGGCGCCGATGATGGCGATGCTCTTGATGTCGGTACGTTTGGGCATGGCGCCTGTGGGCTGGGTGCGTTTGACCGGAAAAAGGCCCGACACAGCAAACGCCCCTCTCCCGGTTCGAGAGAGGGGCCGCTCCATCGGTTCACCGCTGTTATAACGGCGCCGGGCGCCGTCGCCTAGCCCCGGCGTGCCAAAGCGGGCTTACTTGGCCGGGGCGGTCGCCCACTTGCCGAACAGGCCGCCGGCGCCGGCGAAGAAGACGGTGCCGATGCCGCCGGTGCCAACCACGTCCGCGACCAGCAGGCCGCCGAGCAGGCCGACGCCGACCGCATAAAGTTGCTCGTCGTTGAGGCCGCTGGCGCTCTTGGCCTCGGTCAAAAGGTTGCCGAGAAACTGGCGGGACTGATTGAGCGCGCCGCGCAACCCTTCGCGCAGATCGTCCGTTCCCGCCGACGCCTGCTGGGTCTGGGCCTGAGCGGTCGAAACCGCAACCACCGGCATGGCGAGCAGCAGCATGAAAGCGAGGGCGAGAATGCGCATTTTGACTCTCCACGAGAGATTATTGATGCTGTCTTCATAGCACACCGGTGGCCACTGATGCCAGCGTCACCCGGCTGCGGGCCGGGCGATTAATCGGGGCCGGATGGGCGGAAAAACTAAATGGAGGGTTCCTTGACCGGTACGAAATACCCCTGGTGGTATCCCGAGGTCTTCGCCCGGCGTCGGCACCATCTTGAGGTTCGCGGACGGGTCACGGCTGCCCTGCGCGGCTTCATGGCCGGGCGGGCGATGGTCGAGGTCGAAACCCCGGCGCTCCAGGTTTCTCCGGGCCAGGAACCGCACCTGCTGGCCTTTGCAACCGACCTCCAGGGGGCTCATCCGGAGGAGCGACGGCAGCTGTTCTTGCATACCAGTCCGGAGTTCGCCATGAAGAAGCTGCTGGTTGCCGGCCTGCCGCGCCTGTGGCAACTGGCAAAGGTGTTCCGCAACGGCGAGCGCTCTGCGACCCACCACCCGGAATTCTCGATGCTGGAATGGTATCGGGCCGGGGCCGGCACCGCCGAACTGATGGCCGATTGCGTCGCCCTGGTCCGGGCGGCGGCGACCGCGGCCGGGTGCGCGCGCTTTGTCTTCCATGGCCGCGACTGTGATCCGTATGCCGAGTGGCAGACAGTAACGGTGGCCGAGGCGTTCACCCGCTACGCCGGGATCGATCTTCTGGCCACCGCGCCCGACCCGTACGCCCCCGACCGAGGCCTTCTGGCAGACGCCGCGTCTGGCGCCGGTATACGGGTCGCCGGCGACGACCGCTGGGAGGACATCGTCTTCCGGGTGATGTTCGAGCGCATCGAGCCGGTGCTGGGGTTGGGGGCGCCGACCTTTCTCACCGATTATCCGGTCTCGATGGCGGCGCTGTCGCGGCCCAAGCCCGGCGATGCGCGGCTGGCCGAACGCTTCGAGCTGTACGTCTCGGGCCTGGAACTGGCCAACGCCTTTGCCGAGTTGACCGACGCGGCGGTACAGCGCGCCCGCTTCGAGGCCGACATGGCGCTGCAGGAGCGGCTCTACGGTCGGCGGACGCCGATCGACGAGGAGTTTCTCGCGGCCCTGACGTACGGTCTGCCCGAGTGCGCCGGCATCGCCCTCGGCTTCGACCGGCTGGTCATGCTGTGCTCGGGGGCAGAGACGATCGAAGAGGTGCTATGGGCACCCGTGACAAGGCCCTGAGCCGGCGGACCGTCTCGGTCAGTGGCAGGCCCGAGAGCCATTCGGGGTGGAAGTGGCGCTGGAAGGCGAGCAGGGTCAGGGGCAGGCCGGCGCCGTCGACATCGTAGCCGAAGCGCCCGAGCAGCGCCGTGACCTCCGAGTCGCCGGCCGGCCGGTCATCGCCGGGTTCCGGCTGCGGCCAGAGGCCGAGCCCCGCTGTGGCAAGGCCGCGCCAGTCGAAGCGTTCGCCCGGGTCCTGCTTTCTCGCCGGCGCGATGTCGGAATGGCCGAGCAGCCGTTCCGGCGGAATGGCGTGGCGGCGTGCGATCCCGCCGGCCAGGGCGCGCAAGGCGGCCATCTGGGCCTCGGGGAACGGCCGATAGCCGAATTCGTGGCCGGGATTGACCAGCTCGATACCGATCGAGATCGAGTTGATGTCGTGGCAGCCCTGCCAGCAGCCGACTCCGGCGTGCCATGCCCGCCGCTCCTCGGCGACATGGCGATAGACCGTGCCGTCCTCGTCGATGGTGTAATGGCTGCTGACCCCCGAGCCGGCGGCGGTCAGCCGCTCGAGGGCGATCGCGGCGGTCGGCAGGCCGGTGAAATGAATCAGCAGAATATCCACCATGGCCCCGTCGGGCCGGGGGCCATGGTTGGGTGACGGACGCTCGATCACCGGTGGCGTCAGGTCACCGAGTCCCGGCTCTTTTGGGGCACCCCGGGCATCGAGGGCATCGCCGGCACGGTCTCGGTCGGGGCCAGGCGGTCATAAAGGGCGCCGAAGCCGTAGGCCGCCATCGCCCCGACCATGCCGAGGCCGCAGCCGAAGATGGTGTTGCCGATGACCAAAGTGGTTGCGGGCAGGGTGGTGGCGCCCGAGGCGACGGCGGGATAGAGCACCATCGCCGCCGAAACCCCCAGCACCGCCGCGCCGAAGACGCAGGCCCGCCCCGACTCGCGCCAGAAATCGTCGGCACGCGACGGCGCGGCGGTGGCCGCCAAAATCACCAGAGCCAGCAGCAGTCGTTTCATCACGGGTCTCCCGGAACGGCAGGACGATCGAACGGCGGTCGCCTAGAAGATAAGGTCGTAAATCCAGCCGACCACGCTCGAGGTCGCGGCGCCGGCAACGCCGATGCCGCAGCCGATGATGGCGTTGGCCGCGACCGCTTCGGTCACCGGCAGCGTGAAGGCGCCGGTGGCCAGCGCCGGGGTCAGGCCATAATAGGTGGTGGCGGCGAAGACGCCGGCACCAAAGGCGCAGGATTGCAGAACGTTACGCATCAGCGGTGCCGCTTCGGCCGTCCTGGCCGTCGGCAGAGCGAAGGCGATCACCAGAACCAGGGCGACGAGAAACCGTTTCATCGGCGAATCCTCCCTCGGGGGTGCGGGCTGTCGGATGGCGTCGACCCTACGCTAAATACCGGAAGGGTCAAGAGAAAGGGCGGGGCGTCAACCCTCCAATGTCTCGCGCAGCGATTCCAGCTCCAGCCAGCGCTCTTCGGCGGCGGCCAGTTCGGCGTGGCGCGCTTCGAGGTCGGCGGTCAGGCGGCCAAAGGCGGTGGCGTCGCGGCCAAACAGCGCAGGGTCGGCGAGACGGCCGCTGAGACGCCCGACCTCGGCGGTCAGGGTGTCGATGCGGGCCGGCAACTGATCGAGTTCGCGCTGCTCCTTGTAGCCGAGCTTGCGCCGGGCCTTGGGCGGGGCCTCGGCGGCCGGCGTCGCCGCGGCCTTCACCGGCGCCGCGGCCACCGCCGGCGGTGGTCGCTGGCGCTGATAGTCGCTGTAGCCGCCAGGATATTCGATCGCCACGCCGTCGCCCTCGACCGCGATGGTCGAGGTCACGAGGCGGTCGAGGAAGTCGCGGTCGTGGCTGACCAGCAGCAGCGTGCCCTTATAGTCGCTCAACACCTCCTGCAGGAGATCGAGAGTGTCCATGTCGAGGTCGTTGGTCGGCTCGTCCATGATCAGCAGATTGGCCGGCAGCGCGAACAGTTTGGCCAGCAGCAGCCGGTTGCGCTCGCCGCCCGAGAGGGTGCGCACCGGGGTGTCGAGGGCGCGGGTGTCGAAGAGGAAATCCTTGAGGTAGGAGGCGACGTGGCGCGATTTGCCGTCGACCACCACGGCATCGCCGCCGAACGGGCACAGCACCTGACGCAGCGTCGCCTCGGGGTCGAGGGCTTCGCGCTTCTGGTCGAAATAGGCCGCCTCAAGAGTGGGCGACAGCCGCACGGCGCCCGAGTCCGGCGCCAGCTTGCCGGTCAGCAGGCGCAAGAGCGTGGTCTTGCCGGCGCCGTTGCGGCCGATCAGCCCGACCCGGTCGCCGCGCAGAATCCGGGTCGAGAAATCCCTGACCATGTAGCGCCGGCCCGAGGCGGTGTCGAACTGCTTGGAAATCCGCTCGGCCTCGATCACCAGCCGGCCGCCGGTCTCGGCCTCGGAGACGGCGAGCCTGACCTGCCGGCCGCCCCGGACCTCGGCGGCGCGGTCCTGGCGCAATTGCTGGAGCGAGCGCACCCGGCCCATGTTGCGGGTACGGCGGGCGCTGATGCCCTCGCGCATCCAGAGGAGTTCGGAGACGATCTTGCGGTCGAGCTTGTGGGAGGCCAGTTCGTCGGCGGCGAACTGCTCGGCCTGCCAGCTTTCGAACTCGGAAAAGGGCCGCTCCGAGGCCCGGATGCGGCCGCGGTCGAGCCACAGCACGTTGCGGGCCAGGCGGCCGAGGAAAGCGCGGTCGTGGCTGATCAGCAGCAGGCCGCCGCGATAGGCCAGCAGCTCCGATTCCAGCCATTCGATGGTCGGCAGGTCGAGATGGTTGGTCGGCTCGTCGAGCAGCAGCACGTCGGGCTGGCTGACCAGCGCCCGCGCCAGCGCGGCCCGCCGCAGCTTGCCGCCCGAGAGCACCGCCAGCGCGCGGCTGCCGGGCAGGCGGAGGCGGTCGAGCACGGCGTCGACCCGGTGCAGCGACTCCTCGTCTCCCGCCGGCAGGCCGGCGGCGACAAAATCGTGCACGGTCGAAAAGCCGGTGAGGTCGGGCTCCTGGGCCAGGGTGCCGATGCGGCAACCGGGCTGGATGAAGCGTTCGCCGCCGTCGGGCTGGACCTCGCCGGCGAGCAGGCGCAGCAGGGTCGATTTGCCGGCGCCGTTGCGGCCGACCAGAGTCAGCTTGTCGCCGCGCACGATCGGCAGATCGACGCCCTCGAACAGCGGCGTGCCGCCGAAGGTGACGGTAACGCCCTGGAGGGCGAGCAGGGGAGGAGGGGCCATGGGCTCAAAGGACAAGGTTAACCGGCGCGACAATGATCGCGGTCCGGGGGAGTTCGGGCGCAAAACCGACGGTATCGGGCAGCGTGCGCGCTCAGGCACAGGCAACCGATGACGAGGGCCGACCGTCCTTCCTCCCTCCGCCACCATCATTGGCCGCCGGGCGGGCCTGAGTCAATGAAGCCGAGGCCGGCGGCGGTGGCCCCGCCACCGCGGGGCGGCGATGACGGTCAATTACGCCGCGCCGGGCTTATCCGCAACAAAGAGCCCATGAGGGCGGCCGATTTCGGCGTTTTTACTGCGTTGCAGAAATCGCAGTGGTCAGTACGGCCGGGATCGGTGACGGTCGGATCAGGCGGGTCCTCCGCCATGAAGAGCAACGCCATGAACGCCATTCGAATCCTGCTGCCGACCGAGATGTCCCGCTATCGCGCGCATTTGCTGCGCCTGACTTCGGTCGACCGTCACCTGCGCTTCGGCGGTTCGGTCGGCGACGCGGTGATCGAGCAGCATTGCCTCCGGCTGGACTGGCACGACACCATCGTCATCGGCTACTTCGTCGATGGTGAACTCCGGGGCGGCGCCGAGTTGCGCACCGCCGGCGATCTCTTTCCCAGCCATGCCGAAATGGCCTTCAGCGTCGAGCGTGCCTATCAGGGACGGGGCGTCGGCAGCGCCCTGATGGCCCGGGTGCTGACCGTGGCGCGCAACCGCGGCATCCGCCAGGTCAACTTGATCTGCCTGCTGGAAAACCGGGCGATGCAGTCGCTGGCGCGCAAATTCTCGCAGGCGCGGGTGGTCGATTCCGGCGAGGTCGGAGTCTCGATCAATCTTCAGCAGGCCGACCAGGTCAGCCTGATCACCGAAGCCTTCGAAGAGGGCGCCGCCCTCATTGCCTCGGTCTTCACCGGCTTTCCCTTTCCGAACAGCCGGACGATGCATTGACGCCGGGGGCCGGGGCGTTTGAGGCCCAGGTTCCGGAGCGGTTGACAGTGACCCCGGCTTCGTCTTAAGGTCGGGCAGAATTCGGAGCCGGGACAACCGGCTTCTCTTCGCCAGTCCGCGAGTGTCGCGCACTGGCGCTTTTTCGTTGGGCATGGGGATACGGGTCGCGCATGTTCGAGGGCTTGACCGGACGCCTGGGGGAGATTTTCGATCGCCTGCGCAAGCGCGGGGCGCTTTCGGAAGACGACGTCAATGCCGTGCTGCGCGAGGTGCGGATCGCCCTGCTTGAGGCCGACGTCGCCCTGCCGGTGGTCAAGACCTTCATCAGTGGCGTGCGCGAGCGGGCGGTCGGGGCCGAGGTGCTGCGCTCGGTGACTCCGGGCCAGATGGTGATCAAGATCGTCCACGATCACCTTGTGGAGATGCTGGGTGGGGCCAGTGAGGGCGTCAACCTCAATGCCGTGCCGCCGGTGCCGATCCTGATGGTCGGTCTGCAGGGTTCGGGCAAGACCACCACCACGGCCAAGATCGCGCTGCGGCTCAAGACCCGCGAGCGTAAGAAGGTATTGATGGCGTCCCTCGACGTCCGGCGCCCGGCGGCGCAGGAACAGTTGAAGGTGCTGGGCGAACAGATCGGGGTGGCCACCCTGGCGGTGGTGGCCGGTCAGCAACCGGTGGAGATCGCGCGCCGCGCCCTCCAGACCGGGCGGCTCGAAGGCTACGACGTGGTGCTGCTCGACACCGCCGGCCGCCTTGCCATCGACGAGGAGTTGATGGCCGAGGTCGCGGCGGTACGCGACGTTGCCAAGCCGGTCGAGACTCTGCTGGTGGTCGATGCCATGACCGGCCAGGACGCGGTGACGGTCGCGACCAATTTCGAACAGCGGGTCGGGCTGACCGGCATCGTGCTGACCCGGATCGATGGCGACGCCCGCGGCGGCGCCGCGCTCTCGATGCGCCAGATCACCGGCAAGCCGATCAAGTTGCTGGGTGTCGGCGAAAAGATCGATGCCCTGGAGGATTTCCATCCCGACCGCATCGCCGGGCGCATTCTCGGCATGGGCGACGTCGTCAGCTTGGTCGAGAAGGCCGCCGAGACGATCAATCAGGAAGATGCGGAAAGGCTGGCGGCCAAGATGCAGGCCGGCAATTTCAGCCTCGACGACATGGCGGCCCAGTTCCGGCAGATTCGCAAGATGGGCGGCATGTCGGGGATCATGGGCCTGCTGCCGGGCGTGGGCAAGATCAAGTCCCAGTTGAAGGAAGCCAATATCGACGAGAAGATGCTGAAGCGCCAGGAAGCGATCATCACCTCGATGACCAAGGCCGAGCGTCTCGACATCCGGCTGCTCAACGGCTCGCGCCGGCGCCGCATCGCCGCCGGCTCCGGGGTCACGGTCCAGGACGTCAACCGCCTGCTCAAGCAGTATCAGGACATGCAGGGGATGATGAAGAAGATGAAGAAACTCGGTCAGAAGGGGATCGCGCGCCAGGGTCTGTCGGCGCTGCTGCCCCGTGGGCTGGGAGGCCGCTGACCGATGATCGACCATATCTCGATCGGCATCACCGATTTTGAGCGCGCCCGCGCGTTTTACGACGCCGCGCTGACGCCGCTGGGCTACCGCCGGGTGATGGAGTTCGACGCCGTGGTCGGTTATGGCGACGGCCATCCCAATTTCTGGATCGGGGTGCCCGAGCCCTCGCCCGACGCGCCCGAGGGGTATTCGCAGCCGGCACCGGGGGTCCACATCGCCTTCGTGGCGCGGGACCGGGCGGCGGTCGATGCCTTCTATCGGGCGGCAATGGCCGCGGGCGGCCGGGATAATGGCGGCCCAGGTGTCCGCCCCCACTATCACCCCGACTATTACGCCGCCTTTGTCGTCGATCCCGACGGCAACCGGATCGAGGCGGTCTGTCACAAGCCTTTCGTTTGACCTCTTTTTTCGATACCCAACTCAACCAAGGAAAGCACGAAACGCATGTCTCTGAAGATCAGGTTGGCCCGTGGCGGCGCCAAGAAGCGCCCGTTCTACAGCATCGTCGTTGCCGACGCCCGCTCGCCCCGCGACGGCCGGTTCATCGAGAAGATCGGCACCTACAACCCGATGCTGGAAAAGGACCATCCCCAGCGCATCCAGATCAGCGCCGAGCGCGCCAAGCACTGGCTGGGCGTCGGGGCTCAGCCGACCGACCGCGTCGCGCTGTTCTTCGGCCGCGCCGACCTGATCGCCAAGGCCGAGGTCAAGGAGACGCCGAAGCAGTCCGCGCCGAAGGCCAAGGCGCAGGAGCGGGCGAAGCAGGAAGCGGCACTGGCGGCCAAGGCCGCGGGCTAGGCCGCGATGGCGGCGCGGGTCCGGGTCGGTGAGATCGTCGGCGTTCACGGCGTGCGCGGTCTGGTGCGGCTGAAGAGCTTCACGGCGGATCCGGCGGCGGTGGCCGCCTACGGTCCGGTCGAGGACGAGGCCGGACGGCGGAAGTTCGTCCTCCGGCTGCAGTCGGCCGCCAAGGGGCTGTGGGTGGCGCGGGTCGAGGGGATCGAGACTCGCGAGGCTGCGGAGACGCTCAAGGGTGTCGGCCTTTATATCGACCGCGGGTTGCTGCCTGAGCCGGAGGAGGGCGAGTTCTACCACACCGACCTGATCGGGCTTCGGGCCGAGCGGGCCGGGGACGGCGGGAGCCTCGGCGTGGTGCTGGCGGTGCATGATTTCGGCGCCGGCACGATGCTGGAACTGGCCTTGCCCGATGGGCAGACCGAGATGGTGCCGTTTTCCCTGGCGGTGGTGCCGGTGGTGGATCTGGCCGGGGGGCGTCTGGTGGTGGAGCCGCCGGACGAGGTGGTGGTGGCGCCGTCCCCGGATTTTCTGCGGCAACCGCCGGAGGCGGGCGGGTTGTGAGTATGGCGTGGATGGCGCGGGTGCTGACCCTGTTCCCGGAGATGTTTCCGGGGCCGCTCGGGGTCAGTCTGGCCGGAAAGGCGCTGGAAAACGGCGTTTGGGCGTTGGAAACGGTGGACATCCGGGCTTTTGCGCGCGATAAACACCGCTCCGTCGACGACACGCCCTTCGGGGGCGGGCCGGGGATGGTGATGCGTCCGGATGTTCTCGACGCGGCGCTGACGGCGGTGGCCGGCGCGCCGGGGGCGTCGGGGCGGGGACGGGCGCTCTATCTTTCGCCCCGTGGCCGTCTTTTGGATCAGGCGCTGGTGCGCGACTTGGCGGCGGGGCCGGGGCTGACCCTGCTTTGCGGTCGCTACGAGGGGGTGGACGAGCGACTGCTCGAAGCTCACGCCCTCGAAGAGGTCAGCCTCGGCGACTTCGTGCTGTCGGGCGGTGAGCCGGCGGCGCTGGCGCTGATCGACGCCTGCGTGCGCTTGCTGCCCGGGGTGATGGGCAACGCTGGCACCGCCGGCGAGGAGAGTTTTGAAGGGGGATTGCTGGAGTATCCCCATTATACCCGCCCCGCCGTCTGGACCGATGGTCAGGGGGTGGCGCGGGCGGTGCCGGAGGTCTTGCTCTCCGGGCACCACGAAAAGGTCAGGGCCTGGCGTTTGGCCGAGGCGGAAGCGGTCACCCGGGCCAGACGGCCCGATCTGTGGCGGCCCTACGCCGAGGCCCACGAGGCCGAGTGGAATGCGCTGGCGGCCAGACGCCGCCGGCGACGGAAGAACAGGCTGGCGGACGGGCAGTCCGCCGAGACGGGTGAAGGACAGGTGTCATGAATTTGCTGCAAAAGTTCAATCAGGCCCAGATCGAAAAGCTGACCGAAGGCAAGACGATCCCCGAATTTTCTCCGGGCGACACCGTCCGCGTCAACGTCAAGGTCATCGAGGGTACCCGCGAGCGCATCCAGGCCTATGAAGGCGTCTGCATTGCCCGCCGGAGCGCCGACCTCAACTCGTCGTTCACCGTGCGCAAGATCAGCTATGGTGAAGGCGTCGAGCGCGTCTTCCCGCTCTACAGCCCGCGCATCGACAGCATCGAACTGGTGCGCAAGGGCGACGTCCGCCGGGCCAAGCTCTATTACCTGCGCAACCTGCGCGGCAAGTCTGCCCGGATCACCGAACGCACCACCGGCCGCGGCATGGCCAAGCAAGCCTGAGTGTAACCGCTCCCTGGGGTTGGTCGGGTCCGGAGGTTGGAGAGGCGGAGGCGCCGGGCGGCGCCTCCCCTTTTTTTGCCGGCCGCGTCGTCGGCGATACATCATCAAGCCTGAGCCGTCCCGCCGTTTGCCCAGGGGGCTTCGAGTCCGGCCCGGTCGTCCCGCGGGGGCTTCGGGGATGCTCTTTCGCCCTGACTTGACCGCCTCCCCGCGCTGCGGCATTGTGACTCCACGTCGCCTTGTAATCAGACCGGGTTGCCCCTCGTGCCGAGTGTCGTCGCGCTCTTGATCGGACTGCTGGTGGCCGCGACCCTCGCGGGGGTGGTTTTTTTGGCGGTGGCGGCGCTGCTGGTCCGGCGGTTTGCCGCCGAGGCGGCACCGGTGCCGGCGCGGCGGCCGGGGGTGACGGTGCTGAAGCCGCTGTGCGGCGACGAGCCCAATCTCTATGAAAACCTGCGCTCGTTCTGCACGCAGGATTATCCCGAGGTCCAGGTGGTGTTCGGGGTCGGCCGGGCCGACGATCCGGCGGCGGCGGTGGTCGAGCGGCTCCGGGCCGAACTGCCGGCGGCCGACATCGCGCTGGTGATCGGCGAGCGCATCCACGGCCCCAATCTCAAGATCAGCAATGTCATCAACATGATGGCCGCCGCGCGCCACGACCTGCTGGTGCTGTGCGACAGCGACATGCGGGCGCGGCCCGAGTATCTGGAGGCGGTGGTCGGCACCCTGCTGGAGCCGGGGGTCGGACTGGTGACCTGCCTTTATACCGGGCGGCCGGTGCCCGGAGGCTGGTCGCGGCTGGGCGCGATGTTCATCAACCACGGCTTTTTGCCTCAGGTTCTGGTCGGGCGGCGGGTTGGAGCCGGGGAGGGCTGCTTTGGCGCCACCCTGGCCCTGTCGCGCCAGACCCTGGCCCGGCTCGGCGGTTTCGAGGCGCTGGTCGACAAACTGGCCGACGATTACGCCCTCGGCGTCGCGGTGCGCGACCTCGGGCTGGCGGTGGCGCTCTCGCCGCACATCATTGAGACCCAGGTTGTCGAGCCTGACTTCATCACCCTCTGGCACCACGAATTGCGCTGGGGGCGCACCCTGCGCTCGATCGAGCCGCTCGGCTATGGCGCTTCGGTGATCACCCAACCCCTGCTGCCGGCGGTGCTGCTGCTGCTGCTGAGCGGCGGTGCGCCCTTCGCGGTGGCGATTTTTGGGGCGGTCGTCGCGGTCCGGGTTGGTTACTCCGTCGTCCTTGATGCCGCGCTCAAGGTTCAGTCCTCGCCGCCCTGGCTGATCCCGCTGCGCGACTTCCTCTCGGTCGCCGTGCTGCTTGCCAGCTTCTGCGGCACTGGCGTAACGTGGCGCGCACAGACATTCCGCGTCGATTCCGACGGCCAACTGACCCGCGACGGAGACCTCCGCAGATGATGAAGACCCTGTTTCTCCAGCCGCCGTCATTCGAGGGCTTCGATGGTGGCGCCGGTTCGCGCTATCAGGCGCGGCGGGAAATCCGGTCGTTCTGGTATCCGACTTGGCTGGCCCAGCCGGCGGCACTGGTGCCGGGCAGCCGGCTGATCGACGCGCCGCCGGCGCGCATCGGCATGGACCGGATTTTGCCGCTGGCCAAAGACTATGAACTGGTGGTGATGCATACCTCCCAGCCCTCGTTCGCCAACGACGTCAAGGTCGCGGCGGCGCTGAAGGCGGAGAATCCGGCGCTCAAGGTCGGTCTGGTCGGGGCCAAGGTCGCGGTCGATCCCGCGGGCAGCCTGGAGAGCGCGCCGGTGATCGATTTTGTCGCCCGCAACGAGTTCGATTTCACGATCAAGGAGGTTGCCGAGGGTCGGGCCTTCAAGGACATCGACGGCCTCAGCTTCCGCAACGCCGAGGGTGTGGTCGTCCACAATCCGGAGCGGGCGACGCTGGAAGACATGGATCAGTTGCCCTTCGTCTCCGAGGTCTACAAGCGCGATCTCCATATCGAGGATTACTTCATCGGCTACCTCAAGCACCCGTATATCTCCTTTTATACCGGACGTGGCTGCAAGTCCCACTGCACTTTCTGCCTGTGGCCCCAGACCGTCGGCGGCCACAAATACCGGGTGCGCAGCGCCGATCACGTCGCCGCCGAGATCGCCTATTGCCAGAAAGCCTTCCCGCAGGTGAAAGAGTATTTCTTCGACGACGATACCTTCACCGACAATCTGCCCCGGGCCGAGGAAATCGCCCGCAAACTGGGCAAGCTCGGCGTGATGTGGTCGTGCAACGCCAAGGCCAACGTGCCGCGCGAGACTTTGAAGGTGCTGAAGGATAACGGCCTCAGGCTGCTGCTGGTCGGCTACGAGTCCGGCAATCAGCAAATTCTGCACAACATCCGCAAGGGGCTGCGCATCGAGGTGGCCAGGCAGTTCACCAAGGACTGCCACGAGCTTGGCATCCAGATTCACGGCACCTTCATCCTCGGCCTGCCCGGCGAGACCCGGGAGACCATCGAGGAGACCATCCGCTACGCCGCCGAGATCAATCCCCACACCGTCCAGGTTTCGCTGGCCGCGCCCTATCCCGGCACCCGGCTTTATCAGGAAGCGACCGAGAATGGCTGGCTCGATACCGCCCACGCCGAACTGATCGACGAGCGCGGCGTTCAGATAGCGCCGCTGCATTACCCGCACCTGAGCCACAGCGAGATTTTTGACTCGGTCGAGACCTTCTACAAGCGCTTCTATTTCCGGGGCTCCAAGATCGGCTCGATCGTCTGGGAGATGATCTGCAGCCCTGAAATGATGAAGCGGCGTCTTCGCGAGGGCGTCGAATTCTTCCAGTTCCTGAAGGATCGCAAGACGGCGTGCTGAAGCGGGTTGAGAGAGGGAGGTAAGGGGCGATGAGCGCAAAGAAGACGATCGCGGTGGTGCTCTCCGGGTGCGGCGTTTATGATGGTGCCGAAATCCACGAATCCGTGCTGACCCTGCTGGCCATCAGCCGGCACGGCGCCGAGGCGGTGTGCTTCTCCCCCAACATCAATCAGCACCATGTCATCAACCATCTGACCGGCCAGGAGATGGTCGAGACCCGCAATGTGCTGGTCGAGGCCGCGCGCATCGCCCGCGGCCAGATCCGCGATCTGGCCGGCTTCAAGGCCGCCGAGGTCGATGCGCTGGTGTTTCCCGGCGGCTTTGGCGCTGCCAAGAACCTCTCCAGCTTTGCCTTCGATGGTGCCGATGCCACGGTCAACCCCGCGGTCGAGGCGGCGGTCCGGGCCATGGTCGCGGCGGGAAAGCCGGTGGCGGCGCTGTGCATCGCGCCGGCGCTGCTGGCCAGGATTCTCGGTGCCGTTGACCTGACCATCGGTCAGGATGCCGGTACCGCCGCGGCGCTGGAAAAGCTCGGTGCCCGGCATATCCCGGCCCGTCAGGCCGAAGTGGTGGTCGACCGGCGCCTGAAGGTCGTGACCACGCCCTGCTATATGCTGGACTCGACGGTAGCCCAGATCGCCGACGGTGCCGACAACGCCATCAAGGCGGTGCTGGACCTGATGGGCGGCTAGGGGCGGCGCCGGCTACTCCGGCGCCTTCAGGGCATAAAAGCGGTAGCACTTCAGGCCGGCGCCGAGGGCGGCGACTCGTTGTGCCCAGGTTTCGACCTCATCAATGACGTTGATCTTGGTTTCCTTGTCGAGATAGTGCTTCTCGAGGTGCTCGGTCAGCGACTTGATCGCGGCCAGAATCTGCAGGCGATGGGCCGCGGTGATGTCCTCGTGGACGCGGAGATCGAGATTACATTGGGTGAAGGCGTCGAGCGCGCCCTGAAGCGTCCACAATTGCGGTTCCAGGGGCTCGCGGTCGCACCAGGATACGATGGACCGTGAATTGCGCTTGTCCGGATCAACGACGTAATCCGTAAAGAGAAACTGGCCGCGCGGCTTGAGAATCGCCTCGATGCGGTCAAAGAGCTTGCTTTTGTCTTTGATGGTGTAAAAGACGTCCTTGGCAAAGACGACGTCGACCCGCTTGCCGTATTTGAGGTTTTCCGGGTCATAGACCTCGATCGGGGCCTGCTTGCCCAATCCGGCCTTGGTCGAGCGCAGCATACCCTGCTCGGCAAGAAACGGCGAGGCTTCGAGACCGGTGACCCAGCAGCCATTCTGGCTGGCCATGCACCGGGTGGATCCGCCGAGGCCGGAGCCAAGTTCCAGCACCGTCATGGCCGGATTGAGTCCGAGCGGCTTGGTCAGCGTCGTGATCAGTTCGATGCCACCGGGCAGCACGAAGCCGGCACCCCAGATTTTTTCTGCCACTTCAACCCGGGAGGCCGACCACAACGGCTTGCCGTGGCGGTTCAGGCCAAGAACATTTGGGCCTTCTGCTTCGGCCGCGGCACTGTCCGCCTCATCCTTCAGGCGTTTCCGCTTTAAACCCGAAAGGTCATATCCTTCCCACCAAGCTTTTAGCTTAGTTTTTAGCGACAGATTCGGGGCTTCCTCTTCGGTATGGTCATCAGACTCTGAATTGTTCGATGTTGTCATGGGGGTGTACACTGTTTGTCTTGTCGAAATTGCGCCACCCGGATTGACGTTGGTGCTCTCCGCCGCGTGCAACCACGACAAGTACCATTCCGGCCACTCGAGAGCTTAACAGAAGACGTTGATTTTGGAAAGTTTTTCAACAATGACCGGGAGGCTGGCCCGCGCCTGACCGCCGCCGTCACCGCGTGGTGTCGAGGGTGGGGCCGGCGGCAACGATGACATGGTAGCAGGCCAGCGGCAGGTCGGGCTCGGCGCGCGGTGTGCGGCGGGCGACCGGGCGCGGCGGGTGGGCTTCCGGCATCCACGACATCAGTTCACTGCCGCAGCCATCGCCGTCGGGCAGCGGCTTTTGCGGCTCGCAGAGGGGGCTGTCGGCGGGGCAGTGCAGCCGAACGTGGATATGATCGTCGTGGCCGTACCAGGGGCGGATCAGACGCAGCCAGTCGCGGTCGGCGCCGGCCTTGCCGCACAATTCGAACTTGATCGCCGGGTTGACGAAGATGCGCTCGACGCGGGGGTCTGCGGCGGCCAGGCGCAGCAGCTTCGCGTGGGCCGCGCTCCAGCCCGGACGCTGCACCCGGTGGGTATCGCCGTTGACCAGCGAGATTTCCTTGAGGCTGTCCCGGCGGTCCCGGGGCAGCGGCGGCAGATCGAGGCGGAGCCAGATATCGACATCGAGGCCGCTTTGATGGCTGGCGTGGCCGAAGTTCATCGGACCGCCGCGGGGCTGCGAGAGATCACCGAGGGCAATCGCCGGCAGCCCGGCATCGTGAACGCGCCGGCCCAGCTTCTGGAGATAGTCGATCAGCGACGGATGGCCGAAATAGCGGCGCCGCGCCGGCCGCATCACCTGATAGCCCGGGCCGTCGAGGGTCAGGGCGACCCCGCCGGCGAGGCAGCCATGAGCATAGCCGCCAATCACCTGGGCGAGGCCGGGTGAGGGCGAGCGCGCCAGGGTCCAGGCGACGCCGGCTCCGCCCTCCTCGGCCCGGGCAGACCCGGCGGCGGCGATGATCAGGAGCAGGACCCCCACCCGCAGGGTTCCGCCCCCAAGGCGATCTACCATGGTTTGAGTCCGCTCCGGCATCGTGGTTGCCCCCGTCCGATCTATCGCCATCTTAGAGTCACCGGGGGCGGTCTGGCAATTCCTGATCGGCGCCGCCTCGGATGACCTTTCCGACCCGAGTATGCTATGAAGGCTGTCTCGGGGCTTTCCGGACGAATCGGCGCGGACCGCCATGGAACTTGAACTGGCCATCCTGTTTGTCGATGCGTGCGACAGTACCCGGCTGTACGAGTCGCTTGGCAACCTTCGGGCGGCCGAGGTGATCGGGACGTTGCTCCGGCGGCTCGAAGGCGAGGTCGCCGAGGTTCGGGGGCGGGTGGTCAAGAGTCTCGGCGACGGGCTGATGTGCGTGTTCGCCAGCCCCGAACTGGCCTGCCGGGCCGCCACCCAGATGATGGCGGCCGCCGAGGTGTCGCGGCTCGACCGGCGGGGCTGGAATGATCTCCGCCTGCGCATCGGCATTCACTTCGGCAGCGTCGTGAGCAGTGGCGGCGATATTTTCGGTGACGCCATCAATGTTGCCTCCCGGGTCGAGACCATGGCCAGTCCGGCCGAAACCCTGCTGACCGAGGCGGCGGTGAGCCGGTTGCCGGACGCGATGCGTGGCCGCTGCCGGCTGATCGACACCACCCGGGTCAAGGGCAAGACGGCCGCGATTCGCATCTATGCCCTCCATGACCGGCCCGGCGACGACAGCGTTTATGACCGCACGGTGATCGGCGATGCCCTGCAGACGGGCGGGGTCCGCGGCGCCGAATTTACCCTGCGGCTGATGTATCGGGATTGCGAAAGCTGCATCAGCGTGCGGGTGCCGAAGCTGACCATCGGGCGCCATGTGTCGTGCGACCTCGTGGTCGCCTCGCCGCTGGCCTCACGCCACCACGGCTCGATCGAGTTCAGCCGCGAGAGCTTCGTCCTGACCGACCACAGCTCCAACGGCACCTTTATCCGGGCCGGTGACGGCCCGTCGCTGCCGCTGCGCCGCGAGAAGGCCAAGCTGGTGGGCCGGGGCTGGCTCGGCATCGGCGCGGTGCCGGAGCGGCCCGATCAGGCCCACGTGCTGCGGTTTGTCTCCGACGTCGAAGTCTGAACCGGCCTCGGGATCAGCGGCTGCGGCCCGAGGGAACGAGGTGGCGGCCCTGGCGGAAGGTGACGAACGAACCGGGGGCCAGGGTGATCCAGGGCTCGTCGCGGGTCAGCGGCTTGGTCGCGATCACGGTGACGACGTCGCCGGGCGAGGTCCGGCGGTCGAAATCCACCGTCAGGTCCTCGTCGATCAGGGTCGCGGTGCCGAAGGGCGCGTGGCGGGTCAGCCAGGCCAGATTGGTGCTGCAACGGCAGTAGAGGTGGCGGGCGTCGCTCAGCAGCATATTGAAGATGCCGAGCGAGCCGAGATCGGCGGTCAGATCGCGAATCAGCGGCTCGAGGCCGGTCCGGGGAAACCTGGGACCGGGATGGGCGAGGCGCACCTGATCGAGCAGCCAGCAGAAGGCGTGTTCGCTGTCGGTGGTGCCGATCGGGCGGAAGAAGCTCAGCGGTCGCTTCTTGACGCCGGGCAGTTTGCCGTTATGGGCGAAGGCCCACTGATGGCCCCACAATTCCCGGGTGAAGGGGTGGGTGTTTTCCAGGCAGACCCGGCCGTGGGTCGCCTTTCGGATGTGGCAGATCACCAGTTCCGACTGGATGGCGTGGCTGCGCACCAGCCGGGCGATTTCCGAGTCCGCGCTGGCCCGCGGGTCGTGGAAGGTCCGGCAGCCCTTGTCCTCGTAAAAGGCGACGCCCCAGCCGTCGCGATGGGGGCCGGTCTCCCCGCCCCGGCGCATCAGCCCGGCGAAGCTGAAGCAGATATCGGTCGGGACGTTGGCGCTCATGCCAAAGAGTTCGCACATGGTGGCAGGGCTCGCGGAACAGAACTGCACCGCCACCGATTGCGGCGACGGGAGCGGGATGATAGACCGGGAAGACACCGGCAACCAAGACTGTGGTTGGGTGAGATCGGGGAGGTGCGGAACGATGGCAGGGTCAACGGGGCCTCGGACGCCGAGGATGCTGGTGGTATTGGCGATGGTCACACTGGGAGTCGCCCTGGCCGGCTGCGCCAGTCAGGTTCCGGTCAAGCCGCCGGCGGTGAGCTTTGCCGACCGCAACACCATTGGTCTTGACGTCGCGACCATCGATATCGTCGATCAATACCGCTCGCCCATGGCCAAGCCGAACGTCGAACAGCTCGCGCCCAATCCGCCCGGACAGGCGGTGCGACGTTGGGCCGCAGAGCGCCTGCGGGCGGTCGGCCGCAGCGGTTCGGCGCAGATCATCATTCTCGATGCCAGCATCGTTGAATCGCAACTTGCCCGCGAACAGGGGATCACTGCCTATTTCACGACCCAGCAGGCGCAGCGCTACGACGGCCGGGTCGAGGTGAAGATCGTTTGCCAGTCGCCCACCACCGGTTTAACTGGCTATGCCCAGGCCACGGCCAGCCGCTCGTCCACTGTCCCCGAGGGCATTTCTCTCGCGGGTCGTGAAGAAGCATGGGACAAGCTGGTTCGCGGCATGATGGAAGACCTTGACAGCCGTCTCAGTCATGCCGTGCAGGATGGCTTGGGGCCAATGCTCCGGCCGCACTAGGTCCGGGGCCCGGGGGCTGGCGTTCGGCTGCGGGCGCGACAATGATGCTGTCGTGAATGCTGCCCCGCTATGGTAGATTTATGGCCGGTTGCTGGCGGGAAGCAGCCGGCATTTTTTGTGGCCTGCAGCTGGGTCAAGCCGGGCCACGGACGCCGATAACCGGACCCAAGAGGTGTGCAAACCATGGAAAAAACCAGTTTTTTCGGCCAGTTCAAGGTCGGAAGCCGGATCTATACCGGGTTCCTGGTGATACTTTTGCTTCTGGGTGTGGTTGCCTTGATCGGCATCCGTGGTTTCGATAGCGTTGAAACCTTTATGGGCCGCTACAGCACGATCTCCGACAATGCCGAGCGGGTGGCAACGGTGAATGCGCTGGTTGCCGAAATGCGGCGTAATGTCCGCCAGTTCGGCAATACCGGCGAGGACCAGTTCGCCGCCGCGGTGCGGGAAAACCAGAAGAATCTGGGCGAGTTGCTGGCGGTAACCCACAATAAGATGCTCGACCCCCAGCGCCGGGCCAATCTGGAGACCATGACCGGTCATTTCGAGGCTTATCGCGCCGATTTCGACAAGATCGTCGATCTTCGCCACAAGCGCGACAAGCTGGTCGAAGAGGGCATGAACCCGATCGGCAAGGGTCTGCGGGAGGATATTGCGGCGTTGGTGCACCACTCGATCGAGGCCAAGGACTTCGAGACGGCGGCCCGGGTCGGTTTGCTGATGGAAAAAGTGATGCTGGCGCGCCTGAGCGCGGTGAAGTTCCTGCTCGATCCCGAGGAGAAGGACATTCCCGCCATCAAGGCGATCATGGATGAGGCCGTGACGCTGACCGACGGTCTGGCGGCGCGCTTCCAGGATCCGGCGCAAAAACGGCTGGCGGCCCAGGTCGATGCCAACGCCGACAAATACCGCAAGGCTTTTACCGAGGCCTCGGCCGCGGCGCTCGCCACCGACAACCTGCTGAACAAGGACATGTCGACCAGGGCCAAGGAGTTCGCCCGGGTCGCGACGGTGACCGCCGAGTCTCAGCATACCGCGCTCAACGCCACCCGGGTCGAGATGGAGCAGACGATCGCCAGTGCCTCGGCGCTGGAGTTGTGGATCGCGGTGGCGGCGGCGCTGTTCGGCCTGTTCTTCGCCTGGCTGATCGCCCGCTCGATCACCGGGCCGGTGGTCGCGATGACCACCACCATGACCACACTGGCCTCGGGCAATCATGACGTCGTGGTGCCCGCGCTTACCAATAAGGACGAAATCGGCCAGATGGCCAAGGCGGTGGAGGTCTTCAAACAGAACGCGATCGAAAAGGTGCGGATGGACGAGGCCGAGCGCCAGCGCCTCGAGACCGAGCGCAGGGCCGCGGAGGCTCAGCGGCAGCGCGAACAGGCGATCGGCCTCGAAATCGCTCATCTGATCGACACGGTCGCCAAAGGCGACCTCTCGTCGCGTCTGGATATCGCCGGCAAGGACGGTTTCTACAAGACCATGAGCGAGGGTATCAACCGTCTGACCGATACCGTTCAGGGCGCCGTCTCCGATATCGCGCGGGTGATCGGGGCGCTGGCGGAGGGTGATCTCAATCAGCGGATTTCAAAGGACTATCAGGGCGCCTTCAACGACCTCAAGAACGACATCAACACCACCTCGACCAAGCTTTCGGAAATCGTCGGCCAGATTGGCGAGGCAACCGAGGCGATTTCCCAGGCGGCGGCCGAGGTATCCTCGGGCAGCGCGGACCTGGCCGAGCGTACCGAGCAGCAGGCCTCGAGTCTCGAAGAGACCGCGGCCTCGATGGAGCAACTCGGGGCGACGGTGCGCACCAGCGCCGAGAACGCCCAGCGGGCCAACACCCAGGCCACCGACGCCCGCCGGGCCGGCGAGCAGGGCGGCGCGGTGGCCAATTCGGCGATCGAGGCCATGAAGTCGATCGCCGATTCGTCGCGCAAGATCACCGACATCATCGGCGTGATCGACGAGATCGCCTTTCAGACCAACCTTTTGGCCCTCAACGCCGCGGTCGAGGCGGCCCGGGCCGGCGATGCCGGCAAGGGCTTCGCGGTGGTCGCGCAAGAGGTCCGGGTGCTGGCCCAGCGCTCGGCCCAGGCCAGCAAGGAAATCAAGACCCTGATTCTCGACAGCGATAATCAGGTCCAGAATGGCGTTGAGATGGTCAAGAAGGCCGGCGATTCGCTGTCGGGCATCGTCGGCGGGGTCAAGCAGGTCGCGACCCTGATCAGCGAAATGGCTTCGGCCAGTTCCGAGCAGGCCTCGGCTCTCGACGAGATCAACTCCGCGGTCGCGGCGATGGATGAAATGACCCAGAAGAACGCGGCCCTGGTCGAGGAAACCACGGCGGCGGCCCAGTCGATGGCCGGGCAGGCCTCGGACCTCCGGTCTCTCGTCGCCTTTTTCAAGGTCGACAGTCTGCATGCCAGCCATGGCGGCGGGTCTCAGTCCCAGCGCCCGGCGCCGCACCATGCCGCGCCGCCGGCCCGGACGGCGGCGGCCCGGCCGTCCCATTATCCGGTTGCGGCCAAACCGGCCGCCAAGCCGGCCGCCAAACCCGCGGCGCGGCCGGTGGCCAAACCGGCCGCCCGGCCGGGTGCGGCCAAGACCGCCGGCGGCGCACTTAAACACGCCGCCGATGGCAACGAAGACGAATGGAAAGAGTTCTGAGCCGATGACAAAGCGCCGTCGCCTTCCCATATCGGAGAGCGGCGGCGCCGGTTCAGCGGAGTTCGAAAACGCCGTCGGGCCCCCGGGGTCCGACGGCGTTTTCGTGAGCCCCTGATGGTGCAGCGCCGCGAGCTGTGCTAGGTAAGGTTCTGGATCAGGACTGGGCAGGATTGCCGGTGAGGACAAAATGACGGTCACGACAATTGCCGGTCTCACTATCCGTGGACCGCTCCATCCTGGTTATGAAGACCTGCTGACTCCCGAGGCGCTGGATCTGGTGGTCGAACTGGAGCGGCGTTTCGACGATGAGCGCAAGCGCCTGCTCGATATCCGCCGCCGCCGTCGGGCGCTGGTCGAGGCCGGCGAACCGCTCGCCTTTCTGCCCGAGACTGCCGCGGTGCGCCGGGGCAACTGGACGATCGCGCCCTTACCGGCCGAGCTGCGCGACCGCCGGGTCGAGATCACCGGGCCGACCGACCGCAAATCCGTGATCAATGGCCTCAATTCCGGGGCGCGGGTGTTCATGGCTGATTTCGAGGATGCCACCACCCCGACCTGGACCAATCTGATCGAGGGCCAGATCAATCTCCGCGATGCGGTCCGCCGGACCATTACCTATGTCGAGCCAGCCACCGCCAAGCATTACCGGCTCAATGACCAGACTGCGGTGCTGATGGTGAGGCCGCGTGGCTGGCATCTGTCCGAAAAACATGTGCTGATGGATGGACAGCCGATCTCGGCCACGGTATTCGACTTGGCACTGTTCTTTTATCACAATGTCATCGAACTGATGAGGCGCGGCAGCGGTCCCTATTTCTATCTGCCCAAGACCGAGTCCCACTATGAAGCGCGGCTATGGCGCGAGGTCTTCCTGGTGCTGGAGAATGCCTTTGGCCTGCCCGAAGGCACAATCAAGGCGACGGTGCTGATCGAGACCTTGCCCGCCGCCTTCGAGATGGACGAAATCCTCTACGAGCTGCGCGACCACTCGGCCGGGCTCAACTGCGGGCGCTGGGATTATATCTTCAGCTATATCAAGGCGTTCAGCTCCCGCCCGGATAAATTGCTGCCCGATCGGGCGCTGGTGACCATGGACAGCGGCTTCCTTGAGGCCTACAGCCGGCTGTTGATCCGGACCTGCCACAAGCGGCGCGCGCCGGCGATCGGCGGCATGGCGGCGTTCATCCCGGTCAAGGGCGATGCCGAGGCCAATCAGGCTGCTCTCGACAAGGTGCGCGCCGACAAGGAGCGCGAGGCGGCCAAGGGCCATGACGGCACCTGGGTGGCTCATCCGGCGCTGGTGGCGGTGGCGCGGGAGGTTTTTGACCGCCTGATGCCGGAGCCGAACCAGATCGATCGTGCCCCCGCCGGCGCCGAGGTCACGGCCGAGGAACTGGTCCAGCTTCCCGCCGGGCCGAAAACCGAGGCGGGGTTGCGCAACAATGTCGCGGTCGGTATCGGCTACCTCGAATCGTGGCTGCGCGGCGTCGGCTGCGTGCCGCTGTTCAACCTGATGGAGGATGCCGCCACCGCGGAAATTTCCCGCTCCCAGCTCTGGCAATGGCTGAAGCACGGTGCCCGGCTCGAGGATGGCCGGGTGGTGACGCGGGGCCTGGTGCGCGGCATGATTCGCGAGGAACTCGACGGCTGGCGACTGCGGGTCGGCGCCGAGCGCTACCGGCTGGGCCGGTTCGGCGACGCCGCCGAATTGTTTCTTGATCTGGTCGAATCGGAAAACTTCGTTGAATTTCTGACGCTGCCGGCCTACGACAAGCTGATTGCGGCCGGGGCCTGAGCGGCAATCGTCGCACCGCTGTTTCGTTGGTTCAACATCTTATCATTTGACGGGAACCACCATGTCGGACAAACAACTGCTGCATCTGGTCTTCGGCGGTGAATTGAAGTCACCGGATACCACCGAATTCGTCGATCCCAAGAATCTCCATATCGTCGGCATTTATCCGAGTTACGCCGAGGCCCTCAAGGCTTGGCGCGGCGTGACCGGAGCGACGGTGGACAACGCCCACGCCCGCTATTTCATCGTTCACATGCACCGCTATCTCGACCCGAGCAAGGGCGAGCACTGAGCGCTTCGTATAAGGGATCGGGGGCCGGGCGGTTCCGGGCGCCGGCCCCCCTCTTTCAGGTCATAAGCCGTATTGTGCCGCGAGGGCAGGGTCTTTCGTGGCGACCAGACGGGCGAGGTCGACGATGACCTTGGCCTGTTTCCAGGTCGCGTCGTCCTGCATCTTGCCGTCGATCATCACGGCGCCAGTGCCGTCGGGCATGGCGTCGAGGATGCGCTTGGCGAATTTGACCTCGCCGAGGTCGGGGCTGAACACCCGCTTGGCGATCGCGATCTGGTTCGGATGCAGCGACCAGGCACCGACGCAGCCCTGAAGGAAGGCGTTGCGGAATTGGGCCTCGCAGGCGGCGTCGTCCTGGAAATCGCCGAACGGCCCATAGAACGCCCGGAGGCCGGTGGCCATGCAGGCATCGACCATCCGTCCCACCGTGTAGTGCCAGAGGTCCTGTTGAAAAAAGCCGCGGGCGGCGCCGTCGGCCCGCGGGTCCTCGAGCACGCCATAAAAGGGATGGCCGCCGCCGACCCGGGTCGTCTTCATGCCGCGCGAGGCCGAAAGATCCGCCGGCCCCAGGCTCATGCCGTGCATGCGCGGGCTGGCGGCGGCGATGGCGTCAACATTCTTGACCCCTTGCGCGGTTTCGAGAATGGCATGGATCAGAATCGGCTTTCTTACGCCGTTGCGCGCCTCCAGCAGCGCCAGCATCTGGTCGAGGAAATGGATGTCCCAGACCCCCTCGACCTTGGGCAGCATCACGACATCGAGCTTGTCGCCGAGCGCGCCCACCACCTGGGTGAGGTCGTCGAGCAGCCACGGGCTGTTGAGGGCATTGACCCGGACCCAGAGCCCGGTCTGGCCGAACTCGGTGCGGCCCGCGGCCTCGATGAAGCCGGCCCGCGCCGCCTCCTTGGCATCGGCGGGAATGGCATCCTCGAGGTTGCCGACCACGACATCGACCTGACGCGCGATCTCGGGCAGCTTGGCCCGCATCTTCTCCAGGTGCGGCGGGAAGAAGTGCAGCATGCGTTCAAGACGCACCGGCAACTCCCGCAACGGCTCGGGCGCGCCGATGGCCAGCGGCTTATAAAAGTTCGACGGCAGTTTCACGCGTGATCCTCCCCGGTCCGATCGACATAAAATTGCCGGCATCACCGGCTTGTTAGCCGATCCTTACGATATCCGGGGTGGCGCGGTCAAGGGCAGGGGAGCGGCGATCGGGACGAGGGCCCGGGGGCGGCCGCCGTAATGACCGCTGATGATGGTGATCATCGGATTCAGCTGCGCATGCGCCTGGAGCCCGACGCCGGCCTCGGCGGCGCTTCGCCCTTTCGGGCAGCCCGAGGCTCGGCTCGACTTTTCACGGTCGCCGGACTATAGTCTTGCCCGGAGGCTGGCGATGGATGACGATCTCAGGGGCATGCTGACGCAGATTCTGACCGTGGTCGAAGCGACCCGTGCGGAAGTCAAGGCGGTCGACGCGAGGCTGACCACCCGGATCGACGCTGTCGACGCCAAGCTGTCTGCCAGCATTGAGGCGGTCGACGCGAGGCTGACCGCCCGGATTGACGCTGTCGACGCGAAGCTGTCCGCCAGTATTGATGTTGTCGAGACCAAGCTGTCCGCCAGTATTGATGTTGTCGAGGCCAAGTTATCTGCCAGTATTGAGGCCGTCGAGACCAAACTGTCTGCCAGTATTGAGGCCGTCGAGACCAAGTTGACCGCGAGCATCGCTGTGGTCGGTGATGAGGTTCAGAAGCTCCAGCATGTGACCAGTGCCAATCATTTCAAGGTCGTGGGCCGGATCAGTCAGGTTGCCGACATGCTGGCCGACCATATGGCCGATTATCACGGCCCTGACGACCGCAAGCGCGTTTCCTGAAGCGCGTTCCCACCGCCAGCCCGCGACCGGTCCGCCGGGGCGGCGCGGTCGCGGGCCGGTTCCTTTCAGTTCAGCCCTTTTTCCACCGCAACACCGGCTTGCGGGCCGCCCCAGTTTCGTCGAGGCGGCGGCGGGGGGCGAGGCCGGGGGCGGCGTGGAACGAGGCGGCATCGGTTTTGGCGCGCTCGGCCAGCCCCTTCATGGTGGCGATAAACTGATCGAGGGCGCGTTTGGATTCGGACTCGGTGGGCTCGATCAGCATGGCGCCGTGAACCACCAGCGGGAAGTACACGGTCATCGGGTGGAAGCCCTCGTCGATCAGGGCCTTGGCGATGTCGAGGGTGCTGACCCCGGTGCCCTTCAGACTCTGGTCGTCAAAGAGGGCCTCGTGCATGCACGGGCCGGGGAAGGGGGCGTTGAAGGTGCCCTTGAGTTTGGCCAGCAGATAGTTGGCCGACAGCACCGCGTCCGCCGAGGCCTGCTGCAGGCCGTCGGCGCCATGACTGAGGGTGTAGGCGAGCGCCCGGACAAAGACGCCCATCTGGCCGTGAAAGGCCTTCATGCGGCCAAAGGCCAGGGCGGTGCCGTCGTCGTCGTCCTGGCTTTCGACCAGCCGGAAGCCGTCGTCGTCATGGAGGATCACAGGCAGGGGCACGAAGGGCGCCAGCGCTTCCGAGAACACCACCGGGCCGCTGCCAGGGCCGCCGCCGCCATGGGGGGTCGAGAAGGTCTTGTGCAGGTTGATGTGCATGGCGTCCACACCGAGATCGGCGACCCGGACCCGGCCGACGATGGCGTTGAAGTTGGCGCCGTCGCAATAAAGAAAGGCGCCGGCCTCATGAACGGCGTCGGCCAACTCCCGCACATGGCGCTCAAAGAGGCCGCAGGTGTTGGGATTGGTCAGCATCACCGCCGCGACGTCGAAGCCGAGTCTGGCCTTGAAGGCGGCGAGATCGATCTGGCCTTCGGCGGTGGCCGGGATCGCCTCGACCACCATCCCGAGCGCCGCTGCGGTGGCCGGGTTGGTGCCGTGGGCCGATTCCGGCACCAGCACGCGCTTTCGCGCCGGACCGCCGCGATGTTCGTGGGCGGCGGCGATAGCCATCATGCCGCACATCTCGCCATGGGCGCCAGCGGCCGGCGACATCGCCACCGCTTTCATGCCGGTCAGCGCCTTGAGCCAGCCGGCCAGGGTGTCGATCAGTTCCAGCGCGCCCTGGACCGTGGCCATCGGTTGCAGGGGGTGGACATCGGCAAAGCCGGGCAGGCGGGCCATCTTCTCGTTGAGCCGCGGGTTGTGCTTCATGGTGCACGAGCCCAGCGGATAAAAGCCGCTGTCGATGGCGTAATTCTTCTGGCTGAGGCGGGTGTAGTGGCGCACCACCTCGGGCTCGGTCAGGCCGGGCAGGCCGACGCCATTGCGCGCCGCCACCGGGCCGAGCCGGCTGGCGACCGCCGGCGGGGCCGGGAGATCGACGCCGCTGGCGCCCGGGCTGTCGAGTTCGAAGATCAGCGGCTCGTCCATCTGCAAGCCGCGGTGGCCGGAAATCGTGGCCCCGGAGGTCGAGGTATCGGTCATCACAGCAACTCCCCAAGGCCCCGGGCCAGGGCATCCATGTCGGCTTCGGTGGTGCATTCGGTGGCGGTGACCAGCAGCAGATCGGTCAGGCCGTCGCTGTCGGGGAACAGGCGGGTCGCCGGCACCCCGGCGAGCAGGCCGCGCTTGGCCAGCTTGGTCACGACCTTGGTCGCGCGCCGGCCGACATCGATGGTGAACTCGTTGAAGAAGCCATCGGTGAGGATGCGCAGCCCCTTGAGGTCGCCCAGCTTTTCCGCCAGCTGGACCGCCTTGGCGTGGTTGAGACGGGCGAGATCGGTAAAGCCGGCCTCGCCGAGCAGGGTCAGATGCATGGTGAAGGCAAGGGCGCAGAGACCGGAGTTGGTACAGATGTTGCTGGTCGCCTTCTCGCGCCGGATGTGCTGTTCCCGGGTGGACAGGGTCAGCACCCAGCCGCGCCGGCCGTCGGCGTCGACAGTCTGGCCGATCAGCCGCCCCGGCATCTGGCGCAGGTACTTCTCCTTGGCCGCGAACAGCCCGAGATAGGGGCCGCCGAAGCCGAGCGGCAGGCCGAGCGACTGACCCTCGCCGACCACGATGTCGGCGCCCATCGCCCCGGGTGGGGTCAGCAGGCCGAGAGAGACCGCCTCGGTGACGACGGCGATCAGCAGCGCCCCCTTGGCCTGGCAGGCGGCGGCGAGCGCGGTGAGGTCGTGGACATGGCCGAAGACGTCGGGGCTCTGGACGACGACGCAGGAGGTGGCGGCGTCGATCCGGTCGGCCAGGGACTCCCGGCCGGCGGGCGCCGGGGCGCCGGCCGCAATCTCGAAGCCGTTGAAGCGGGCCAGGGTCTGGGTGGTGTCGCGGTAGTGGGGATGGAGGTTGCCGGCGAGCACCGCGCGGCTGCGCCGGGTAATGCGGTTGGCCATCATCACCGCTTCGGCGCAGGCGGTGGCGCCGTCATACATCGAGGCGTTGGCCACCTCCATGCCGGTGAGCAGCGCGACCTGGGTCTGGAACTCGAAGAGATACTGGAGCGTGCCCTGGGCGATCTCGGGCTGATAGGGGGTATAGGCGGTGAGGAACTCGCCGCGCTGGATCAGCGAATCGACGGTCGCCGGGACATGGTGGCGATAGGCGCCGCCGCCGAGGAAAAACGGCACGCTGCCGGCAGTGACGCTCTTGGCCGCCATCGCCGTGAGCAGGCGTTCGACCTCCAACTCGCCCCGGTGGCCGGGCAGATCGGGGATTGGGCCGGGCAGGCGGGCCGCCGCGGGAACATCGCGATACAGCTCCGCGACCGAAGCCGCGCCGATCTCGGCGAGCATCTCCCGGCGGTCGGCCTCGGTGAGGGGCAGATAGCGCATCAGGCCAGCCCCTCCAGGTAGGTCTGATAGGCGGTCTTGTCCATCAGGGCCTCGAGCTGGGCCGGGCTGGAGATGCGGACCTTGAAAAACCAGCCGGCGCCCTCGGCATCGGCGTTGACCTGGGCCGGTTCCTCGGCCAGCGCGTGATTGACCTCGATCACCTCGCCATCGACCGGGGCGTAGACCTCGCTTGCCGCCTTGACCGATTCGACGACCGCGGCATCGTTGCCCTGGGTGACCTCGCGGCCGATCTCGGGCAACTCGACGAAGACAATATCGCCCAAGGCATGCTGGGCGTATTCAGTAATGCCGACCACGCCGGTTTCGCCCTCGACGCGGATCCACTCATGGTCCTTGGTGAACTTGATCTGGCTCATCTCGGTTGTGTCCTCGGGCTATCGTTCGGGGAGCGGGCTCAGCCGCGATAATAGTTCTGCTTGACGAAGGGCAGGTCGGCAATGCGTGCCGGGTGGGCCTTGCCGCGGATCAGCAGCGTGACCAGGGTGCCAGGGGCGGCGAAGCCGGTCTCGACATAGCCCATGGCCACCGGGCCGCCCACGGTGGGACCGAAGCCGCCGCTGGTGATGACGCCGATCGGGCGGCCGCTTTCGTCGATGATCTCGGTGCCGTCGCGGGCCGGGGCGCGGCCATCGGGACGGATACCGACCCGGCGGCGGCGGACGCCGCGGTCGAGTTGCTCGCGGATGCGCTCATAACCGGGAAAACCGCCCTCGGCCCGGCGGCGCTTGCCGAGGGTCCAGACCAGATTGGCCTCGACCGGGGTCGTGGTCTCGTCGATCTCGTGACCATAGAGGCAGAGGCCGGCTTCCAGCCGCAGGGAGTCGCGGGCGCCGAGGCCGATCGGTTCGACCTCCGGTTCCGCAAGCAGGCGGCGGGCCAACTCTTCGGCCTGATCATTGGCCACCGAAATCTCGTAGCCGTCCTCGCCGGTGTAGCCGGAGCGCGAGAGCAGCACCGGCGTGCCGAGGAACTCGGCCTCGGCGTAGCTCATGAACGGCATGCCGGCGGCGGCCGGAATGAAGCGCGCCAGCACCGCCGCCGCCGCCGGCCCCTGGAGCGCCAGCAGGGCCCGGTCCTCGAGATAGTCGACGGTAATGCCGGCCGGCAGTTCGCGCCGCAGATGGGCGATGTCGCCCTGCTTGCAGCCGGCGTTGACGACCAGGAAGAGATGGTCGCCGGCATTGGTGACCATCAGGTCGTCGAGAATGCCGCCGCTGGCGTTGAGCAGCAGCGTGTAGCGGATGCGGAACCGGCCGATGCCCTGAATGTCGCCTGGGACCAGCGCTTCCAGCGCCGCGGCAACGCCGGGACCGCTGAGGCGCACCTGACCCATGTGCGAGACATCGAACAGGCCGGCCCGGGTCCGGGTGTGGACGTGTTCCTTGAGGATGCCGGCGGGGTAGTAGACCGGCATCTCATAACCGGCAAAGGGCACCAGCTTGCCGCCATACTCCCGGTGCAGGGCGTTGAGGGGCGTCAGGGCCAGGGTTTCTATGGCATCGCTCACTTTGGCAGGTCTCCTCCGACAATGGACGCCCGCACCGTTGGCCGGTCCGGGTCTCGCCCCCTCTGTCGCGGAACCTGAGAGATTCACCGCCAGCGACCCGCCACCTTGGCGGCGGCAGTCCGGTCACGGTTTACGCCTTCGGTGAGGCCCGGGTCCGACTCTTGCGATCCGGTCCGGCCTGCTTTCCAGAGTGCTTCCCCCCGCGGTCCTTTTGCCTGAGAGTTTGTGGGGCGTTTGCTCCTTCGGCGCCGGCGGCACAGTCACCGGTCTCTCCCGCCAGGGGTCATCAGCATATCGGTCCGGAGCCTAGCGGCTCGGCCGGGAAAGTCAACGCCGCAGTCGGCGTCAGCGGAAGACGAGCTTTTTTGACGCGGCGAAGTTAAAAAACATGCCGGCGATCGAACCTGCGGCCACACCGAGAAAGGGATGCGCGGCGACGGTGGCGGTGCCGGCGATCAGCGCGGCATAGGTCAGATAATTGATCGCACCGCCCAGCGAATTGGCGGCGATGAATTTCGCCCATTGGCGGAGCACGCCGCCCTCGTGGTTGCCGCGGAAGGTGAAGCTGCGGTTGAGCGCCCAGGTCGCGGTGGCCGAAACCAGGAACGAGACCCCGCGCCCGCTGTAGGGGCCGAACCCGGCCCCGGTCATCATCAGGGCCAGCACGGCGACATCGACGCCCAGTCCGGCGATGCCGACCAGACCGAATTTGCCGAACTGGACCAAGAGCCGGCCGGCGCGGGTTGCGGCGAGGCGTCTTGCGGTTGCAACGGGCACGGCGGCTGATCCTCGATCGCGGGCGGGGGCTGGCAACCTGTATAGGACGGAACCGGTGCGACGGGGAGGAAATCCGGCGTCACTGACCGGACCACAGCCGGTGCGGCGCGCGCAACACCGCGGGAAACCGGGGAATTCCGCCCGGGCCGGGCCTTGAAAAATCGGGCGGCTGTGGTAATGTGTAACAGTGGGTTTTCTGCATCTGCCGGCGTGCGGCAACCGGTGGGATGGTCAAGGTGCCGCTCGCTCTCCGGTTGAGTTTGTGGAGCATTTATGGCCCGGTTAGATCGTGGCAGCTCTGGATTTGGCGTACCGCCCACCGACCGGGTGGCGGAAGCCTCGTTCTACGATCAGCGCGACCGTGACGGCCAGGACCGCCGCCGCCGTCAGAGCGCCCGGCCGCACCACACCACCCTGATCGACCTGCTCTTCGAGGAGGTTGACGAGCCCCGGGACCAGCCGGGCGAAAGACCGGACGAAAAACAGGGCGAAAAACAGGGGCAGCAGCAGACGCCGCGGCAGCGGCCCCGGCCGCGCCCGAACTTCCGCAAGTCTGCCCGGCCCGCGGCTGCCGGCCCGCCTGCGCCGGAGCCCCGCCTTGAGCCCCACGCCCAGCATCCGCTCGAGCCTGAGGAGGTGACCGACCGCCGCATCCGCCTTGCCGCCGAGGAAGCGGAGGAGGAGTTGCGGTTCGACGACAAGGTGCGCGAGGCCAGACACATCGCGACGCAGCTGCGCTATTGCCTCTGCCAGCATACCGAGACCGCGCGCAAGGTCTCGAGCTACCTGCATGCCCTGCTGATGATCACCCATGGTCAGTACAAGCCCAAGCTGGTGATCGAAGTCTGAACCGGGGCCGTGTCTTCCGATTCCGAAACCCGGGGTGGCGACCGCCGGCCGTTCGCTGTACCATCATGCCGGTCGGGTGTCGAAACGGGCATGCCCGACCCTGCCATCATCGTGGGCGGTGCTGGTACCGGCCGGGGGTCGCGATCGGGACTCCGGGCGGTGGCCTTGGCTTTGTTGTTTTTTTGCGCCGCGGCGGACCGGCTGCGCAGGCTTGTCGACCGGATATCTTTTTGGAGAAGACGCCATGCGTATGCGGCTGGGCTGCGAGTTGAGCTATGATTTTCCCAAGCCAACGCCGATGATCGTCATGTTGAACGTGCATTACGCGCGGGTGGCGAACCTCGAATACCCCGATCACCTGATCACCAGCCCGGCGGTTCCGATCGCCAGCTATCGCGATGCCTTCGGCAACTGGTGCTGCCGTCTGGTCGCCCCGGCCGGACGCTTCACCCTCGGCACCAACAGCATCATTCAGGACGACGGCCAGACCGATCCGGTCGCGCCCTATGCGCTGCAACATCCGGTGGAAGACCTGCCCTCGGAAACCCTGATGTTTCTGCTCGGCAGCCGCTACTGCGAGACCGACTGCCTGTCCGACGAGGCGTGGCGGCTCTTTAGCGGCACGGCGCCGGGCTGGCCGCGGGTGCAGGCGATCTGCGATTTCGTGCATCGCCACGTCGTTTTCGGCTACGAGCATTCCCGGGCCACCCGCACCGCCGCCGAGGCCTATGCCGAGGGGCGGGGGGTGTGCCGCGATTACGCCCATCTGGCGATCACCTTCTGCCGCTGCATGAACATTCCGGCCCGCTACTGCACGGGATATCTCAGCGATGTCGGTCTGCCGCCGCCCTATGGCCCCAATGATTTTGCCGCCTGGATGGAGGTTTATCTCGGCGGCCGCTGGTACGTCTTCGATCCCCGCAACAACGCGCCCCGGATCGGCCGCATCCTGATCGCCCAGGGCCGCGACGCCGCCGACGTGCCGCTGACCCATACCTTCGGGCCGAACCTGCTGGCCGGCTTCCGGGTCTGGACCGACGAGCTGTGAGGGCAGACACCGGCGATTTTACCGGGCCAGTGACGAGAAACCACCGCTGGCGATCGCGGGGCGGCATCCTATAATTGCTTCCGGCCCGAACCTCGGTGCCGCCCGGGGGCGGCGTCAGGGCCTGGGACCCTGAGGACAATGAGCGAGACGCCGCGTCCACCGCCGGCCTTTCCCCGCTACACCCGGAGCGAGCGCGTCGCGGATGGCCTCGTCCACGGCCTCGGACTGCTGCTGGCGGCCGCGGCTTTGCCTTGGCTGCTGTGGACCGGTTTGGGTCATTCCGGCGGCGCGGTCCGGTTGTCGCTGGTGCTCTATGCCCTTGGCGCGGCGTTGATGCTGGGCTGTTCGGCGATCTACAACCGGCTGAAGGAGCCGCGCCGCAAGGCGCTGTTCCGCCGCTTCGACCGCGCCGCCATCTTCATCATGATCGCCGGGACCTACAGTCCGCTGGCTCTGGCCGGGCTCGACCGGCCCACGGGCGCCGGGCTGATGGCCTTCGAATGGGGGCTGGCCGGGATCGGCGCCGCCCTGGCGATCGGCTTTCCCCGGCGGGCCGAGCGGTTGCTGATGCTGTTCTATCTGGTGATGGGATGGGCGATTCTGGCGGTGCTGCCGTCGCTGCTGGCGGCGGTCGGCGCCACTGTGGTTGGCCTGTTCCTGGCCGGCGGCCTGATCTACACCGCCGGGGTTGGCCTTCATGCCTCGGTTGGCCTGAAATTCCACAATGTGCTCTGGCATGGCTGCGTGCTGAGCGCCGCCGGCTGCCACTATGTTGCGATCCTGCTCGCGGTGGCCGGCGCCCGGAGCTGACCCGCGATCGGCCGGGCGTCGGGGTTGTGGCCGGCGGGTTGCACCACCATGAAATCGTTCGCGGCGAGACAATTGAATTTGCTAGAACATTGACCCGCCGCCGCGGCCGTCATACCCTTCCGCTTTGACGGATTGGGTCAGAGGTTTCGGCGATGGCCATTGACGGCACGACGGCGACAGAGGTGATCGCGGCGCTGACCGCGACCCAGCTTCATGCCCTGTCCTCGGCAGAGCTGAGCGTGCTGACCTCGACTCAGGTGGCGGCGATCGCGCCCGAGGCCATTTTGGGGCTGGCGGTCGATCAGATCGCGGGACTGCCGCTCGCCGGTCTGACCACCGATCAGGTCCTGGGCCTGACCGCCGGCCAGATCGCCGCCTTCTCGGGCGCGCAGCTGCGGCGCCTCAGCACCACCGGCCTGACCGCGCTGGCCAGCACCCAGGTCCGGGCGCTGACCACCGATCAGATCGCGGCCCTGACCAGCCTGCAACTCGGCGCCTTCAGCACCGACCAGATTCCGGTGCTGCGGAACGATCAGCTGGTCGGTCTCGGATCGGGCCAGATCGGGGCGCTGACGGCGACTCAGATCGGCAGCCTCAGCGCCCGCCAGCTCTCGGTGCTGACCGTGAGCGAGATCGCGGCGTTGTCCACGACCCAGCTTGCGGCGCTGACCGTCGATCAGGTGCCCGGCCTCAACGCCGACCAGATCGGCGCCCTCGGCGCGGCGCAGCTCAAGGCCCTGCTGACCGATCAGATACAGGCCCTGTCGGTGCGCCAGCTGGCCGCGATCACCACGAGCCAGATTCCCGCCCTGACCACCCGGCAGATGGTGGCGCTGACGACGACCCAGGTTTTCAGGCTCGGCACCGGTCAGGTCGATGCCCTGACCGCGACCCAGGCTGCGGCGCTCGGGACCGACCAGATTCCGGCGCTGACCGCCGGAGACGTCCACCTGATCGATTTCGGCCAGTGGGGGTCGAGCCAGATTTCGGCGATCACCACCACCCAGCTGAGGGCGCTGACCGCCGACGATTTCGGGCGGCTGAACCGGACCCAGGTCGCGGGGCTGAGCCTCGATCAGATCGTCAGGATCGGCACCGGGCAGATCCGGGGCCTGACCACGGGCGCGGTCGCGGCGCTCGGCGGCGATCAGATCGGCGGCTTTGCCTCGACTCTGATTGGCGCCCTGACCACCGGCCAGGCCGCGGCCCTCAGCTCGACCGCGCTTGCCGTGCTGACCTCGACCCAAACCAGGGGGCTGGCCTCGACCGGGCTCGGCGCCTTCTCGGTCGCCCAGATCGCCGCGCTTTCGACCGAGGTCATCGCCGCGCTGACCACGGCTCAGCTGCGCGGGCTCAGCGTCAGCCAGATCGGCGCCCTCGGCACCGATCAGCTGGATGCCATGACCCCGACCGCGATCAAGAGTCTCAGTACGACCCTGATCACCGGTCTGACCTCGACCCAGCTTGACGCCCTGACCACCGCCCTGGTCCAGGGGCTGACCGCGGCGCAGTTCGGCGCCCTGACCACCAGTCAGTTCAGAGGCTTCAACACCGACGAGATCGGTGTGCTCAGCGTCACCCAGCTCGGCGGGCTGACCACGGCCCTGATCAGCGCGGCCTCGACCGGCCAGCTTGCCGCGCTGAGCACGACCCTGATGCGCGGCCTGAGCCCGTCTCAGCTCGGGGCGCTGACCGTAAGCCAGATCGCGTCCCTGGCCACCGACCAGCTCCGGGCGCTCAGCGCGACCCAGGTCAAGGCCCTGTCGCAGAGCGCGATCCGGGCGCTGACCACCAGTCAGTTCGCCGGCCTGACCCAGACCCAGCTTCAGGCCTTCACCACCACCCAGGCTCAGGGCCTGTCCTCGGCCGACCTCGCGGCGTTGACCACCGATCAGGTTGCCGGCCTGACCGCCGCGACCATCGGTGTGCTGAGCGCGACCCAGCTGCGCGGCCTCGGCGCGGCGGCGATCACCCTCTTCTCGGCCACCCAGGTCAGGGGGCTGACCGCGGCCCAGCTCGGGACCGTCTCCGCCGATCAGATCGGCGCCCTGACCTCGACCCATCTCGGGGTGCTCACCGCCGCCCAGATCCCGGGCCTGACCGCGACCGGGATCGGCCTGCTGACGACGGCGCAGCTCGGCGGCCTCGGCGCGGCCCAGCTCGCCGGGCTGACCGCCGCCCAGCTCGCCGGCCTGACCTCGGATGAGGTCGAAGCGCTCTCGGTGACCCAGGTTGGCGGTCTGACCTCGAGTCAGCTTGGCGGGCTGACGACCAATCAGGCCGGCGGTCTGACCTCGACCGGCGTGGCGGCGCTGACCGCCACCCAGCTGCGCGGCCTCGGCGCGACCCAGATCCGGGCGCTGACCGTCACCCAGGTCAAGGGCCTCGGCGCGACCCAGCTCGGCGGCCTGACGACGAGCCAGGTGAAGGGCCTGTCCAGCGATGGCATCGGCAGCCTGACCACGACCCAGGTCCGGGCGCTGAGTTCGGTCCAGCTCGGGGCGCTGGCCACCGATCAGGCCGGTGGGCTCAGCGTCACGGCGGTGACGGCGCTGACCCAGACCCAGGTGCGGGGCCTGACCTCGACCCAGTTCTGGGTGCTGAGCACCGATCAGTTCGGCGCCCTGACCGCGACTCAGCTCGGCGGGCTGTCGGCGGTGCAGATCAAGGGGCTCACCAGCGACGACATCGCGGTCCTCTCCTCGACCCAGCTCCGGGCGCTGAGCACGACCCAGCTCGGGGCGGTGACGACGACCCAGGTCGGCAGCCTGACCGTCGCCGCGATCGCGGCCCTGACCACCACCCAGGTCACCGGTCTGACTTCGGGCCAGCTCGGCACCCTCAGCGCCGATCAGCTTGGCGCCCTGACCTCGACCCAGGTCGGGGTGCTGACCGTCGTCCAAATCCTGGGCCTGCCTTCGGCCGGCATCGCGGGCCTGACCACGACTCAGTTCGGCGGTCTGACCGCGACCCAGCTTGGCGGACTGACCACCCAGCAGATCACCGGCCTGACCGTCGAGGCGATCGGCGTGCTGACCCTGACCCAGGCCGGCGGTCTGACCGCGGCCCAGCTTGGGGGGCTGACCACCGATCAGGCCGGCGGGCTGACCTCGACCACCATGACGGTGCTGAGCGCGACCCAGGTCCGGGGTCTGAGTTCAACCCAGTTCGGCGCGCTGACCGCCGAACAGCTGGCCGGTCTGACCTCGACCCGGCTGGGTGGGCTGACGGCGGCGCAGATGACCGGCCTCAGCGCCGACCGGATCGGCGGCCTGACCACCACCCAGCTGCGGGCGCTTAGCTCGGCTCAGCTCTCGGTCCTGACCACCGATCAGGCCGGCGGTCTCAGTTCGACGGCGGTGGCGGCGCTGACCGTGACCCAGGTGCGCGGCCTGAGTGCGACCCAGCTCGGGGCGCTGAGCACCGACCAGTTCAGCGGCCTGAGTTCGACCCAGCTCGGCGTGCTGACGGTGGCCCAGCTCCGGGGACTCACCAGCGACGACATCGGCGCCCTCAGCACGACCCAGCTGCGGGCGCTGAGCACGACCCAGCTCGGGGCGCTGAGCACGGTTCAGGTCGGCGGCCTGACCACGGTCGCGGTTGCGGCGCTGAGCACGACCCAGCTCGGCGGCCTGACCTCGGCCCAGCTCGGAGCGCTCGGCACCGATCAGCTCGGCGGCCTGAGTTCGACCCAGCTCGGGGTGCTGAACCTGGTGCAGGTTCTCGGCCTGTCCGCGGCCGGGCTCGCGGCCCTGACCACGACCCAGTTTGGCGGTCTGAGTTCGGGCCAGCTCGCGGCCCTGACCAGCCTGCATCTCGCCGGCCTGAGCACCGACGAGCTGGCGGCCCTGACCACCACCCAGGCGGCCGGTTTGACCTCGGCTCAGCTCGGGGGGCTCTCGACCGGTCAGATCGGCGGCCTGACCTCGACCACTGTCAGGGCGTTGAGCCTCACCCAGGTGCGGGGCCTGACCTCGGCCCAGCTCGGGGCGCTGACTTCCGACCAGTTGGGCGGGCTGAGCCAGACCCGGATCGCCGCTCTGACCGCGGTGCAGATCCGGGGCCTCAGCGCCGACAAGCTGGCCGCCCTGTCGACGACCCAGCTCCGGGCGCTGAGTTCGACCCAGCTCGGGCTGCTGAGCACCGATCAGGTTGGCGGCCTGACCTCGACCGCCGTGACGGCGCTGGCCACCACTCAGACCAGGGGGCTGACCTCGGTCCAGATCGGGGCGCTGACCGCCGATCAGCTGGCCGGCCTGACGGTGGCACAGCTCGGCGTGCTGACGGCGGCCCAGCTCAGGGGCCTGAGCAGCGAGGACATCGGCGGCCTCAGCTCGACCCAGCTGCGCGCGCTGACCCCGGCCCAGCTCGCGGTGCTGACGGTCAATCAGCTGACGGGGCTGAGTTCGACCGCGCTCGGCGAACTGACCACGGTTCAGATCGGCGGCCTGACCCTGGCCCAGCTCGCGGCGCTGACCGCCGAGCAGAGCGCGGGGCTGACCTCGACCCAGCTCGGGGCGCTGGCGGTGAGCCAGCTGGTCGGGTTGGCCGCGGCCGGGATCGCGGCTCTCACGATCACCCAGTTCGGCGGCCTGACCTCGGCTCAGCTCGGCGGTCTCGGCGCCGGCCAGCTTTCCGGCCTGACCACCGAAGAGCTGGCGTCCCTGACCGTCGCGCAGGCCGGCGGCCTGACCCCGGCCCAGCTGGGGGCGTTGACCACCGATCAGACCGGCGGCCTGACCTCGACCGCGATCGCGGCCCTGACCACGACCCAGCTCGGCGGTTTCACGGCGGCCCAGCTGGGGTCGCTGACCACCGACCAGGGGAGCGGCCTCAGCTCGAGCCAGCTGGGGGCGCTGAGCGTGGTTCAGGTCCTGGGTTTGACGCCGGCCGGAATCGCCGCGCTGACGACGACGCAGTTTGCCGGCCTGACCCCGGGCCAGCTTCTCCGGCTGACCGCCCAGCAGCTTGCGGGCCTGACCACCGACGAGGTCGCGGCCCTGACCACCGACCAGATTGGCGGTCTGACCGCGGCCCAGCTCGGGGTCTTGACCACCGATCAGGGACAGGGTCTGACCTCGAGCATGGTCATTGCGCTGACGACCAGCCAGATCAGGGGCCTCAGCTCGACCCAGCTCGGGGCGCTGACCTCCGATCAGCTGGGCGGGCTCAGCGCGACCCAGCTCGGCGCGCTGTCGGCCAGCCAGGCCGCCGGCCTGACCAGCGATGAAATCGCCGGTCTGACCACGACCCAGATCCGGGCGCTGAGTTCGGTTCAGCTGGGGCTGCTGACCACCGATCAGACCGGCGGCCTGACCGCGACCGCGGTGGTCGCCTTGACCGTCAGTCAGGTCAGAGGGCTGACCTCGGCCCAGGTCGGCGCGCTCAACTCCGACCAGCTCGGCGGCCTCAGCGCGACCCAGCTCGCCGTCCTGACCAGCGCGCAGGTCAAGGGGCTGAGCGGCGACCGGATCGGCGGCCTCACCACCACCCAGGTCCGGGCCCTGAGTTCAAGCCTGCTGGCCGGGTTGACCACGACCCAGCTCGGCAGCCTGAGCGCGACCAGGCTCGCCGTGCTGACCACCACCCAGGTCACCGGCCTGACCCCGACCCAGCTCGGAGCGCTGACCACCGATCAGGTCACCGGCCTGACCCCGGTCCAGATCGGAGCGCTCACGGTGGCGCAACTGCTCGGCATCCCGCCCACCGCCATCGCCACCCTGAGTTCAACCCAGTTCGGCGGCCTGACCTCGACCCAGGTCGCCGGGCTGACCACGCAGCAGATCTTGGGGCTGACCACCGACGAGGTCGGAGTCCTGACCACCGATCAGGCCGGCGGCCTGACCGCGGTCCAGCTCGGCGTGCTGACCACCGATCAGGCGGCGATGCTGAGTTCGACCGCGATGATGGTTCTGACCACCAGCCAGAGTCGCGGTCTGACCTCGACCCAGCTCGCCGTCTTCGGCACCGATCAGATCGGCGGTCTGACCTCGACCGTGCTCGGCGGGCTGACGGCCAGCCAGATCAACGGTCTCAACAGCGATGATCTGGGTAACCTGAGTTCGACCCAGGTCCGGGCGCTGACTCCGGCCCAGCTGGGCGGCTTGAGCCTCGATCAGGCGGCCGGGCTGACCTCGACCGCGATCGGCGTCCTGACCACGGCTCAGAGTCTGGGCCTGACCCCGACCCAGCTCGGGGCATTGACCACCGATCAGCTGGCTGGGCTGACCGCGGCCCAACTCGGCGCCCTGGTCCCGTCGCAGCAGCTCGGCCTGACCTCGGCCGGGATCGCCGCGCTGACCACCACCCAGGTCGGCGGTCTGACTTCAGCGGAGCTGGAACTGCTGACCACCGATCAGGTCGCCGGGCTGACCTCGACGACGGTGACGGCGCTGACCACCAGCCAGGTCCGGGGGCTTGGCTCGGCTCAGCTCGGGGTTCTGACCAGCGATCAGATCGGCGCGCTCAGCTCGACCCAGCTGGCCGTGCTCACCACCCTCACGCTCCAGGGTCTGACCGCCCTGCAGCTCGGCGGTCCCTGGTGGACCGGCGGCAGCGGCCTGTCCACGACCACCCTCCAGGGCCTGACCTCGGCCCAGCTGCGCTCTCTGACGACGACGCAGCTGGATGGGCTGTTCATCACCGCCGTTCCGGGCCTGACCACCACCGCGCTTCAGGGCCTGACCTCGGTCCAGGTGGCGTCGTTCGGCGCCGGCCGGTATCTCAACTGGAACGCCCTCGCCGGCCTGAGTTCGACCCAGCTGCGGTCCCTGACCACCGGCGCTCTGCTGGGGTTGACCTCGACCCAGATCGGGCAGCCGGCGTTTGGCAATCATGACGCCCTGACCACGACCACGCTGCAGGGCCTGACCGCGGCCCAGCTCACCGTGCTGACGACCACCCAGATGCAGGGGTTCATCGTCACCCAGCTGGCGTCGCTGACCACGACCGCCCTTCAGGGCCTGACCGCGGCCGATCTCGGATCGCTGACGGCGAACCAGATTCAGGGGTTGAGCGCGACCCAGATCCGCTCTTTGACCACGGTGCAGATCGGCGGCCTGACCTCGACCGAGATCGCGGCGCTGACCACGACCCAGGCCGGTGGTCTGGCATCGACCCAGCTCGCCGTGCTGACGGTTGCAGTCCAGCTGCCCGGTCTGACGACCTCCGAAATCAGGGCGCTGACGGCAACGCAGTGTCACGGCCTGACCCTGGCGGAACTCGGGGGAATGACCGTCACCCAGATCAATGCCCTGACCATCACCGGCATCGATGCCCTGGGGGTCGGCGGCGGCGGTCTGCTGACGACGGCGCAGATCGGCGGGCTGAGTTCGGCGGCCTGGTTCCCGGCTGCGAACAACAGCGACCTCTACCTGACCCTGACCCAGGCGACCCACTGGACCGGCATCGGCCTGACCATCAGCTGAGGCGGACGGCTCCGGGCGGCGGCGCAATTTTATTGGCATTGGTATTTCCGATGCCGGTGATTTGCGCTAACTTGCCGGCTAAGATCGCAAGATGGTTTTTCAACTTATCAATTTCAGGTTCACGCATCTTGCGTGTCGGGGCGATGAAGGAATTTCGGTGCATCATCTTCAATGAGCAGGAAGTCCTCACCGCCATCATCGAGCGGCGCCGCCGCGCGCGCGAGCCGCTGCCGGCCGGAACCATCCGGGGCGTAGCCTACGACATCCGGGAAAAAGGGGCGGTGCTGGCCGAGATCACCGTTGCCGACGACCATGGCAAAACGGACGTGGTCCTGGTTCCGGTGGCTGAATTGGCGGCGGCGCTGATCGATTATTGTCTTAACCGCCGCATCCCGCTGCCGGCGGGATCGCGCCGCTGGATCGAAGTGATCAACCGGAGCGAGTTGATCCTGCTGATGACGGTCCAGGCCAAGCGCCGGAAAAAGCCGGCCAGGGCCGCGGCCGTGCCGGGGTGACGCGCCGGCGTCATTTGCTGACGAACCGGTTGGCGCCGTCCCAGTCGGCGGGGGGCGGCGACTCCCGGTAGAGACGGCAGCGGTCGAGCAGCATCACCGCGGCGGGATCGCCCTCGTGGTGCGCGAGGTAGTCGCCGAAGGCCTCGATCGCCTGCGGCCAGTCGCGGGCGCGGTAGCGCTCGAAGGCCAGGGTCCAGAGGGCGCAGCGGGCGATGTCGGCCGCCGGAGCCCCGACCGCCGGACCAACCAGTTCGAACAGCGGCGTCGCCACCGAAGTGCCGACCGGGATCACGATATCGACCATGCGGACCAGGAGATGGCCTCGCGCCGCCGCCTCGACCGGCCCGGTGATCAGGCAGCCGGTGCCATACCTCTTGTTGAGGCTTTCGACCCGCGAGGCCAGATTGACCATGGCGCCGAGCGCCGTGTATTGCATGCGGTCGCGGGAGCCGACGTTGCCCACCACCGCGGTGCCGGTGTGAAGGCCGAAGCGGGTGCGGAACGGCTGGTGGCCGGCGGCCAGGAACGCCTTATTGAGCGTTCGCTCAGCCTCGATGCAGGCCAGCACCGCCCGGCAGGCACTGAGCGCATGCCCGGGGTCGGGACTTGGCGCATTCCACATCGCCATGATGGCGTCGCCGATGAACTTGTCCACCGCGCCACCGGTCTCGTGGATGGCGTGCGACATGACATCGAAATATTGCGACAGCCGCTCCAGCACGTCTTCGGGGGAGAGCGCCTCGGAGATCGAGGAAAAGTTCCGGATGTCGGCAAAGAGCACGGTCAGCAGCCGGCGGGTGCCGCCGACTTCGGTGCCGTCGCCCGAGGCGATGATATGGCGGACCAGTTCCTTCGGCACGTAGGCGCCAAAACTGCGCAGCCCCGATTTCATGCGATCGACCGAGGCGGCCAGGGTGTCGACATCGACGATTCCCGAGCGCACCACCGGCCGTTCGGCAAGATCGAAGTGGCGGATACGGTCCGATTCGCGGGTCAGGGCCTGAATCGGCCGGCTGATCAGGCGTGAGAGCAGCACCGCGACCACCACCGCGATTCCGATCACCAGCACGCCGAAGCCGAGGAAAATCAGGCTGGCCCGCTGGATCGGGCCGACGAAGGCTTCGACCGGGGCCGCGATACCGACCACCCAGGCCCGGCCGAAACTCGACTGGCAGGGATGGAAGGCGACCAGGAACTCCTCGTCCTGCTCGCCGAGCCGGCCGCGGAACTGGTCGCCGCCGCCGCCGGCACGCCGGCGCACGGCATCGGCGACCACCCGGTCGGCGGCATCCTCGGCCCTGACGATCGCAGTCTGCTCGCCGCTGCCCGAGACCGTGAGCCCGGCCCGGGGATGGCCGATCAGGCGCCCGTCTTCGTCGAGGATGAAGACGACGCCGCGGCCGCCGATCCGCCGCTGATCGAGAAACCGGGCGAGCGACTGCAGGGAAATGTCGGCGCCGACCACTCCGACCGCCGCGCCGGCGCCGTCGGTGATCCGCTCCGACACGGTCAGCCCCAGCGCCCCGGTGCCGGAAAAGGCGTAGACGTCGGAAATGGTCAGGCCGTCGCGCAGCATCGCGGTCTGATACCAGCGGCGCTGGCGGGGATCGTAGCGCACCGGCCCGCGCTCGGTGCCCAGCCCTTGTCCGGCGGCGTCGAGGTAGCGGTAGCGATCGACCATCGGGCCGTCCCTGGCCTCGAGCGCGCGGAGGGCGAAGCGGGCCTCCGGCGGCAGCGGTCCCAGATCCGGCCCCAGCCGCTCCAGCCCGGCGCGCAGGCGGATGACCTGATAAAAGGCGCCATCGCTCGCAAAGCCGGCGTAAAGGCTGGTGGTGTTGGGCAGCCGTTGCAGCGTCTTGAACACCTTGTCCTGGGAGTCGTCATGGCGCAGGCCATGGCGGTCGAGTTCGGCCAGCGCGACCAGCGACGACACCGCCTGTCCGACCGGAGCCAGCAGCGCATCGACCTTTTCCGTCACTTCGAGGGTTGTCCGCTGCATCGCGGCATCGGCCATCTCGAAGGCCAGCCGGACGTTCTGACGGTAGTTGAAGGCGATCATCCCGGCATTCAGCGGCACGATCACGATCAGAAAGGCGAGGGTGATCCCCGGACGCAGCTGGATACTCGGCGTCGGCCAGCGCCGTTTATGACCGGGTGAGCCGCCGCCGACCGCACCATCGCTCATCGTGATCCTCCCTCCTGCCCGTGCCCGCCCGCCCGTTCCGGCGAAGATAGCACCGGTGCCGCTCGTCGCGAGCATGCTTGCAGGGGCGGGCCGGACGCAACTGTCACCACCCCGGGGCAGTCGCGCGACGCGATGCCGCCCCCGACCCGGGTGCGGCATTATTATTTGCCGCCTTTATGGCCGATCCGGTTGGATTATGATAACAATCCCAGGTGCCTTTGGTTGTCCATAGTTAATGACCGAACGCATAATCACCAGAACAAGCCGATCATAAGATTTGCATCTATTTTTTATTTTCATCGGGCTTACTGCGTCTCCGGAGTGCTGAAAATGCGAGGCCATGATGGTCGTGATCGTCAGCCGGCAGGTACCGATTCTCAATCTCGGTGGCGGGATCGCACCATCTCCCGGGCATTATCGTTCTTTACTGAGGGCTGTCCGACGGGAGACAGGAGAAGGCATGTAATATTGATTGCGACGGCTCTGGCATCCCTTGCCATCGGTGTGATTGTAACAAGAAATGCGAATGTGTCTTCGGCCGGTCCTTCCGGACCCGATTATTCGTCCCTGCTGTGGTTCGCGCTGGGATTGCTGGTCGGCGCCGGCCTCAGCCTCTGGGCGGGGTCGCGCGGCAGCGCCGCGATCGTGGCGGCCGAGACCCGGGGGGCCGATCGGCCGCCGGCCATCGCCGAATCCGCCGACAGCGCCGAAGCCTTTTCCCATGCCGCGACGATGGCCAGAATTTATCCCTGGACCTTCGATCTTGCGACCCGGATGTTCATCACCAGCGCCGAGGGGGCGGTGGTGATCGGTTGGTCGCCCGGTCCCCATTCTCTGGAGGAATTGATTGCGGCGGTGCATCCCGAGGATCTGCCCCGGATGCAGAGCGCGTGGCTGGCTTCCGCGACCACCGGTCAGGCCTATGATATTGAGCACCGGTTGTTTTTTGGCGGTGCCTACCACTGGGTTCACGTCAAGGCCCGGTTTTACGCCGACCGGGCAGGGGCCGTGGTCCGGGCCGTCGGCGTGACCCAGGACATCACCGAACGCCGGGAAGCCGCCGAGCGCATCCAGGCGCTGGCCGACCGCTTTACCCTCGCCACCCGGGCTGCCGGAATTGGCATCTGGGATTACGACCTCCGCTCCGGCCGGGTGGTCTGGAGCGATGAAATGTACCGCCTTTACGGTGTCGCCGATGGGGGGGAAGGGTGCAGCTATTCAGAGTGGCAGGCCCTGGTTCATCCCGAGGACCGGGAGCGCATCGCGGCGGAACACGCCGCCGTGCTGACCTCCGGTCGGGAGTATTCCTCGCAGTTCCGCATTCGGCGCCGCGACGACGGCCGGTTGAGGATGCTGAAGGTTCGCGCCATCCTCTATCAGGACGACGATGGCCGCCCGGTTCGGGTTCTCGGCACCAACTGGGACATCACCGAGCATTATCAGGCGCTCAGCGCCGCCGAGGAGGCTCGCGCCCTGGCCGAGGCGGCGAGCGCCGCCAAGAGCCGCTTTCTCGCCAACATGAGCCACGAGTTGCGGACGCCGCTGAATGCGATCATCGGCTTTGCCAGCCTGCTTACCGCCGGCCAGGCCACGCCGGAGCAGAAAGAGAATCTGGATATCATAGAGGGTGCGGGCAAGCATTTGCTTACTCTGATAGAGAACATCCTTCAACTATCAAGAATTGAGTCGGGCGGAACAAAAATAAATCCCACAGAATTTAGCATGGCTGCCGAGATGGATTTTGTCCGGAGTCTGTTCGGTCCGGAGGCCGGCGCCAAGGGCGTTGGCCTGATCGTCACCGGCGACCCTGCCCTTGATTGCACTCTCTGGGGCGACTACCATTTGTTTCGGCGCATCCTGATCAATCTGATCGGCAATGCCGTGAAGTTTACCATCGCGGGCCGCGTCGAGGTCCGGGCCGAAACGGCGGATCAGCCCGCCCCCGGCACCAGAATCACCATCGTCTGCCATGTCATCGATACCGGCATCGGCATCCGCCCGGAAAACCGGGACCGCATTTTTGAGATGTTCGAGCAGGAAGACAATTCGACGACGCGCCAGTTCGGCGGTCCCGGCCTGGGGCTGGCGATCTCCCAGCGCCTGGCGACCATGCTCGGTGGCCGGATCTGGCTTCAATCCACCTCTGGCCGGGGGTCGCACTTCGCCTTTAGCGCCTGTTTCGAGGTCGTCAGTGCCAACCCGGCCCGCCGTACCGCCGCGAGGGGATGCCGCCCGGCCGGCCAAGCCTGATTGCGGTCGGCGCCGGGCGGGTAGCGGGTCAGTGGAGCAGGCGCTTGATTCCGCTGCTAAACGTAATCATTACCTCGTAACGTTTGATGAAGGCGTACCAAAAAGAGGAGGTCAGGAAGGCCATGCACAGGCCGCATAAGACTTCGAGCACGCCATCTGCTATCCAGACCACGTCAAATGCCAGCTCGCACGCGACCAGGACGCCACAAACTATGGTCGTGATCAACATGACGCTGAGAATTCGGTTGTCTCGTTCCTTCTCTCTAATGTCAACAAGAGCAATATCCTTTATCGGTATCTTCTGGACGTCGCTTTTTTCATCACTGTTGAATATAAGATAAACAGCATCATCAAGCTCCTGCGAGGATGATCTGTTATCCGCTCCACTCGTCATGTTTGCCTCCCACTGAGAACGAGGACCGCCGCTCCGAACCTGCGGCTATTTCCAGCATCCGATACCGCCATGAGTGCTTGCACGCAAACCCTCCAGGTCTTAAATGTTAAGCCGATTTATACGGGCCACTTCAATACGGAAGAACGCAGGGGCCGCCGGGGTGGCCGCCGGCATCGCGCCCAGGAGCGGGGTTTGGGGGGTAACGGTATGAAGGTGATCGTCATGGCCGGCGTCATCGCCCTGGCGCTGTCGGTGGCATCCTGTGGCGGCCGGCCCGAGGCCAACTGGGACGTTCCCGCCGCGCCCGGGACCGGACCAACCGTCGTCGGCCCCGCCGCCGGGCCGCAGACCGAGGAAGACAGGGTCGTGGCGCCGCGCAAGCCGGTGGTTGCCGCGCCCGCCGCGCCCGCGATCGCCCCGGTTGCCGAACCGGTCGAACCGGTGATCGCCGGTATGCGGCAGATCGCCGCGGAGTGCCGGGCCGCCGGGAAGGTCGCTTGCGCCGAGGCCTGCACGCTGAACGCCAATCAGGCCGAGTCCGATCACCGGGCCTACCTCGATGCGCTGCGCTCGGGGCCGGCGGTTTCGGACGAGCAGGTGCGCAGCCATGCCGCAGGGCTTGAGGGCTTGCGGGATGGCTGCCAGGCCGTTGAAAAGCTGCTGCGATAAGCCGGATTGATCCGGGGGCGCAGGGCGGCGGCCCGCTTGTGGTCAATCCCTATTCACCCGGCCCGGCTTTGGCGGTAGCATGCCGGTGTGGCGGCCCGGCTGGGCGTTCGACCCGGCGCCTGACGGATCAGGGGTGAGGGGTGGGTGATGACTGTTCTTGAAGCCGGCCTGAAGATCGATTTCAATGAATGTGGCCGGGAAGCGGTTCACACTCCGGGGGTCATCCAGTCGTGCGGCGTTCTTGCCGCACTCGACGCCGCGGCGTCGACGATCAGCCACGTCAGCGACAACACCTCCGAGGTGCTCGGCCGGTTTCCCGAGGAGTATCTGGGCCGGCCAGCCTTTGAACTGGTCGGTGCCGTCGGGGCCGCCTTCCTCGATGACCGGGTGCGGCGGGCCGCCGAGGGCTGCCCCTGCCGCCTGCCGGTTTCGCTGACCGTCCGGGGCGAGGCCCGGCTGTTTTCGTTGGTCGGCCATCGCTGGGATGGCCGCATCGTGATCGAGCTGGAACCCGAGCCGGCGGCGGCCCCTGTCGGGCAGACCGCGGTCTCGGCCGGGTTTGCCGCCGCCATTGCCGCCGCGGCCGACCTCTTTCAGATTGCCCGGGCCGCGGTGCGCGAGGTGCGCCGCCTGACCGGCAGCGACCGCACCCAACTTTATCGGTTGCTCGGCGATGCCGGCGGCGAGGTGATCGCTGAGGAACGGCTGCCGATCATGACGCCGTTTCTTGGCCTGCGCTTTCCGCCTCACGACTACCCGCCGACGGCGCGGCGGCTGCAACTCCTGCTGCCGGTGCGGGTGATCCCCGACGTCCACCGCCCGCAGAGCGCCATCCTGGCCGCCGACGCTGCCGCCGATGGCCGTGGGCTCGATCTCAGCTGCGCCCAGTTACGCGGGGTGTCGCGCTATTGCGTTGAGTTTTATAAGAATATCGCTATTTCCGGTAGCCTGACCGCGGCAATCGAGGCCGAGGGCGCGCTCTTTGGCATCATCTCCTGCCATGACCGGACGGCGCGGTCGCAGCCCTGGCTGGTTCGCGAGGCCGTCGCCGAGGCGGCGCGGCTGACCGGTCAGGCGGTGGAACGGCTGCTCGCGGCGGGCCGGCAGCGCGACCGGCTGCGCAGCGACCGCCGCCGGAGCCTGATCGCCGGGCGCGCCGCCCGGGCCGACAACGTTTTGACGGATTTCGTCACCTACCAGCCCCGGCTGAGTTCGCTGGTCGGTGCCGGCGGCATCGCCCTGATCTCGGGGCCGGCGGTGTTCCGGCGTGGCTGGACGCCGCCGGCCGGTGATCTCATCCGGCTGGCCGACTGGCTGATCGGGCAGACCAAAGATGGCGACCCGGTCTTTGAGAGCGATTGCCTCAGTGCGGTCTACCCGCCGGCCCGGGACTGGCAGGTCCAGGCTTCGGGCCTGATCGCCGCCGTGATCAGCCGCGAGCCGCGGGCGCTGCTGCTGTGTTTCCGGCCCGAACTGCGCCACGAGGTGCTGTGGGGTGGCGATCCCGGGCGGCCGGTCGTGGTTGACGAGGCCCGGCGGCTTCATCCGCGGGCCAGCTTCGAGCGCTGGCGTGAAGAAGTGCGCGGCCGGTCGCGCCCCTGGTCCCCCGAGGACCGGACCCTGATCGAGGCCGTGGTCGGGCATCTCGTCGCCCAGGCCGCCGGCGGCGCGGAGCGGGCGGCGTTGGTCGCGGCGGCGATCAGCCGCTGCAGCGACTGGTTCGCCAACGACGAGGTGCTGCGGGAGGAGATGCTGAATGTCGTCTCGGAGCTGATGGCGTTCGCCGTTCACAGCGAACGCGACGGCCGGGCGGTCGTGGTCTCGGCCAACCATCGCCTGTGCGACCTCTTCGGCATCGACATGTCGGAGGCGGTCGGCGGCGAGGCCGGGCTGGTCCTCGACCGGATCGGCCTTGCTCCCGAAATCCTCGACCCGCGGGTCGATTTCCCGCCCTGCGAAGTCGATGTCTGGTCCGATGCGATTGGTCTGCGTACCGTCCGGGTCGCCCGCGAGGTCGTGGCCGAGACCACGGGGCGGCCCGAGATGACCACCCTGGTGCTGATCCGGCTCCAGGACATCACCGAATTCAAGCGCACCGCCGACGCCCTCAACGCCGCCCGCGAGCAGGCCCAGGCCAGCGAACAGAACCGGACCCAGTTCCTGGCCTCGATGAGCCACGAGCTGCGCACGCCGCTGAACGCGATCATCGGCTTTGCCGAGGCGATCAAGAGCGAGATCGTGGGACCGGTCGGGGTCGCCGCCTATCGCGGCTACGCCAGCACCATTTATAGCTCCGGCTACCACCTGCTCGGCCTGATCACCGATCTGCTCGATTTTTCCACCATCGAGGCCGGACGGCGCATGCTGAGGGAAGAACCCTGCGACCTGGCCGAACTCAGCCGCGATGTTTTCCGCTGGGTGCAGATGCAGTTCGCGGACAAGGCCCTGGCTTGGAGTCTCGACATCCCGGCCGGCCCGGTGACCATCCGCTGCGACAGCAGCGCCATCCGGCAGGCGGTGATTAACCTGCTGACCAATGCCGGCAAATACTCCCGGCCCGGCGGGCGGGTGCTGCTGCGACTGGTCGACGTCCGCGACCGCGACACCGTGATCACGGTCGAAGACAACGGCGTCGGCATCAAACCCGCCGACCAGCAGCGCCTGTTCAACCCCTTTGAGCGCGGCTCGGACCCGCGGTCGCTGGCGGCCGGCGGTACCGGCCTCGGACTGGTGATCACCCGGTCGCTGATCGAGTTGCACGGCGGTACCGTGGAACTGCTCAGCGATGGCTATAACGGCACCACGGCGCGTCTCGTGCTGCCCGGCTGGCGGCGGCTGGCGGTGGCTGCGGCCCCCGGTTGATCAGGCCGCCTTCGGCGCCATCACCCAATAGTCGAACTCGATCTGGATGGAAGAAATCGCCTCGTTCAGGCATTCCATCCAGGGGGTGACGGTGGCGCCATAAAGCCGGACGGCGCGCCGGTAGACTTCAACCATGATTTCGTCGATGTTGATTGTGGTGCTGCTCGCCATGATACTCTCCATTATTATCTTTTTCGGCCCCCTCCCGCCGGGGAAACCGGACAAGCCGGGTCCGGGGCCGATCAGTTTGGGTGGTGCGACCGTTTGCCGCACGCTGTTGATGCCTTGACCTATCAGCGCCGGCCCTGAACACCAAACAGATTCGATCGTTCGGCGCCAACAAGATCAAATTTGTGCTATTTTCGACACGAATATCACAGGCGTCGGATGGCCAATATAAGGGAAAGCACAGGCCGAATTCCTGGCAGTCCAATGCCGCACCGGATGAATCACCCTCGGGGAAGCCCTTATCAATACTGCATTATTACTTATGCCATGCCGGATGGCCTGGGAAAGAGCTTGCTGCCCTCCGGCTTCTGCCGCCAATCTCCTTGAGAGGAGAAATCTCCGGCGGCTTCGCCACCCCACGCTGTCGTAGCCGCTGGCCGGTCCGGGCGCGGATGTTGGTGACAAGCGGCGGCGCTTGCGGCTTTTTGTGTCGCGGAGTCCCGTCCACCTTTTCAGACAGGTCACCCTGCCGTGCCCTTGCCATCCGATCCCCTGTCTCCGCCCGGCCAGCGCATCGCCGCCATCGATGAGTTGAAGGGCCTCGCCATCTTTTTGGTCCTGGTCTTTCACTGCACCTGCACCCTGCAACTGGCCAATTATTCGCTCGGGCATTCCGGGGTCGATATCTTCCTGGCCCTCAGCGGCTTCGGTCTGGGGCGCGGCCTGAGGAGCGAAAGCGCCGGCCGTTTCCTCATCCGCCGGTTGGCGTTGATTCTGCCGCGCTACTGGCTGGCGCTGGTGCTGGTGATCCTCGGCAATGGCTGGGTGCTGGGACAGTGGGACAGCCTCCGCAGCATCGGCTTCCATGTCTTCATCCTTCACGGCTTCGATGCCGAGAGCTTCTATGCCATCAATATCTCCTGGTGGTTCATGGGCATGATCGTGCCGCTTTATGGCGTCGCGGCGCTGATGCGGCCCTGGCTCGCCAGCGGCCGTGCGGACCGGGTGATCGCCGCCGGGTTGGGTCTGACCGCGATCGGCTATTCGTTGCTGCTGGCGCTGGTATCCGACGGGATCGCGCGCCACTTCGGCACCTCGGTTCCCGAGTTCATCCTGGGTCTGGCCGCCGGCTGCGGCCTGCGCCTGGGTTGGGCCGGGCTGACGCTGGCGACGCCGCTGCTGGGAGGGGCGGTGCTGGTGTTCGTGCTCTATTGCGGCACCGTCGCGCCCGGCCTGCTTGAAAGCCCGGATCCGATCTTTGGTTTCGCCTGGGCTTTCGGCTATCTGCTGCTTACCGGCGGCCCCTGGACGGCGATGGTCTGGCTGCGCCGGCTCGCGGCCGGGCTGGGCGCGATGTCCTTCGAGGTCTATCTTTATCACCAGCCGATCGTGACTGACTACAACCGGCAGGTCTGGCGCTGGCTGTCCGGCGGCGCCGACCCCGGCGCGGCGGAAATGGTGGTCGGGATGGTGGTCGGTTTCGCGCTGGTCGTCGGAGTCTTCACGGCGTTGAGAGTGGTCGGGCGGCGGCGGTCCGGTTGATGGCGGAGCCCCGGTTTGGCGCCGGGGCCGCTGCCTCTGGTTTCATCATGCCGCCAGCCAATTCAGCATCGGTCCCGGGGCTGTCAATCCCCGAATTAATTGGCGAAAATATGCTTTCCCGCGCCTTAAGAGTATGGCATACGTCAAGGATTGCGAGTCTTGTGAGCATACTTGGAGGGAAACATGAAACATTTGCTGCGTTGCACAATGCTGGTGGCTGTCCTTGCCTTCACCGCGGTTGGCGAGGCGAAGGCGGAAGGGACCGCCGTGCTCGGTGTTGTGACCTGCACCAAGAGCGGCCCCGGCACGACTTATGTTGTGTACTCGCGCATTCCCGTGACCTGCACCTATGACGGTGCCGGCGGAACGCAGAAGTACACCGGCACCCGGGGGATCCTGGTCGGTCTTGATCTTGAGATCGAACAGTCTTCGGTGCTTGGCTATCTGGTCGTTGGCGGTTCCTGGAAAGACAAGAACAGCCTCGCCGGCAGCTACGTCGGTGTCCAGGCCTCGGCAACCTTGGGTGCTGGTCCGACCATCCAGGGCGGCCTCGGCGGTGGCGGTAACGATATCTCCTTGGTTCCGGTTGGTCTCGGTGGACAGCTTGGTGTCGGCTTCACCGCCGGTGTCAGCTATCTGACCATTGAGGGCGCCCAGTAACCAGCGCCTCAGCCTCGGTCGAGTCGACGCCAAAACGGCGAGGGCCAGCCCTCGCCGTTTTTTTTGCTCTCGAGGGCTGCCGTCTGCTGCCAATGGGCGATTTCCGGCCGGGGTGGCACAGCGCCGGGTGCAGATGTTGCGGCTATCGAAACAATCCCGTAAACATTATCTTAATCTGGTTGGCCGGGTCGTCGCCCGGCGCGTGGTTGTTGGCGTGTGTCGATGAGAGTGGCATGAGATTTCGGGTTCTTGCGGTCATCTCTGTTATCGGCGCCGGGTTGGCTGGCTTCATGCCGCCGGCGGCGGTTGCTGGCGGCATGGACGTCAAGCAGATCCGGATCGCTGCGAAGGTGTTCAATTTTCTGCAAAAAAAGCCGGTGCCCGGCGCCATTGTCGTGGTTCTCACCGGGGCGGCCGATGTCGCTCTGCTCTCGGCGGCGCTTCATAGTCTGAAAATCAATGAAGGTCGCGTCACCGACGTGGCCAGCGCGGTCGCGGTGTTCGTCAATTCCATTGACGAGGCCAACGCGGTCAAGAGTGTCAACCCCCAGCTTCTGATCATCGGCTCCGACGCCCATTGTGTCGACGTCAGCGCCTGTATCATCGCGGTTGAAACCACACCTAAGATTTCTGTTTATCTCAGCCGTGTGGCGGCTTCCAATGCCGGCATCGATTTTGATACGAGTTTCAAAATGCTGGTCACCGAGCGATAGAAATGGATTCTCGGATGCGCATTATCCTTCTGGCGGCGGCGGCGGCGGCTGTGACGGTCGCCGGTTACGCCGGCCCGGTCCGGGCGCAGGCGATGAATTATGGTGAGTTGCAGGAGATGTTCGGTGAACCGGTCACGACCTCGGCCACCGGGTCGCCGCAACGGGTCGCCGACGCGCCGGTCAATATGGAGATCATCACCGCCGACGAAATCCGCCGCTCCGGGGCTGACAACATTCCCGACATTCTGCGCTCGGTGGCCGGGGTCGATGTCCGCCGTTATGGCGCCGCCGATGCCGATGTCGCGATCCGCGGCTACAACGCCGCCAACAGTCCTCGGGTGCTGGTGCTGCTGAACGGCCGGCAGATCTATGTCGACTACCACAGCTACACGGCTTGGGCGACGCTGCCGGTCCAGCTCGAGGAAATCCGCCAGATCGAGGTGATCAAAGGGCCGAATACCGCGCTGTTCGGTTTCAACGCCATGGCCGGCGTGATCAACATCGTCACCTTCGATCCGATTTTCGACACCGTCAACACCGTCACCGCCCGGGTCGGCACCCAGAGCAACCAGCAACTCTCCAGCGTCGTCACCGCCCATCTGGGCAACCGGGCCGGGCTGCGGCTCTCGGCCAGCGAACACGGCCGCAAGGAATTGTCGTCATCGGGGCTGCCGCCCTCCTATGGCCCGTTTCCCCGCCACAGCTACAACCGCAGCGTCTATGCCCACGGCCGGGCTGAGTTGCCCGCGGGAATCGATGTCTCGGCCGAAGTCGACGTCACCGAGGCCAAGTTGCTGGAGATGACGGTGGGCGGCTTCCCCGGCTGGACCAGCTATCGCTCGAATCGGGAAAAGATCGGCATCGGCACCGACAGCCCGATCGGCTACCTCAATCTCAATGCTTACCGGAATTATGTCGAGTTCGACTATACCCCGGGGGAGAACTGCGTCACCTGTACCAGCATCGTCAACAGCCTGATGGTCGTTCAGGTCAGCGACCTGCTGAAGCCGGGGGTCGATCACACGGTCCGGCTCGGGCTCGAATACCGCAACAACCGGGGCGGCGGCACGGCCTTTGCCGGCGAGCGCTTTGGCTTCGACGTCTACGCCGCCAATGCGATGTGGAACTGGCAGGTGACGCCGGCGGTCGCCCTGACCAACTCGGTGCGGGTCGATCATATGACCTTTACCTATAAAGGGCCGGTCGCCCCCACGGTCCGCTACACCGCCGCCGACTACAACAGCAAGCCGATCACCGAGCCGAGCTTCAATTCAGCGGCGGTCTACAAGCCGACGCCGCGCGACAGCTTCCGCCTCTCGGTGGCGCGCGGCGTTCAGGCGCCCGACTTTTACGCCCTGTTTCCCGAACCGATTCAGGTCGGCTTCAACACCCTGGTCAACTCCTATCAGGGCACGCCGAACCTCAAGCCGACGATCAGCATGAATTACGAGTTCGATTATGAGCGCAGCCTGCCCTCGATCGACTCTTCGGTGCAGATGGCGCTGTTTTACCAGACCAGCCAGCATGTGCTGGCCCCGCCCGGCGACGCCGGCATCACCGACGCCGCCGGCAACGGCTATGCCGGCAATATCGGCCGCAGCACGAGCATCGGCGGCGAGATCAGCCTCAAGGGCGCGGACGCCGGGGGTTGGCGCTGGAAGGCGGCCTATGCCCTGGCGATGATCAGGGATCATTATTCGGTCAATCTCAATCCCGGGCTGCCCGACAGTTCGGTCGACAGCCAGCGCGGCACGCCGACCAGCACCGTCATTCTCGGCCTCGGCCGCAGTTGGCGCGATTTCGAGTTCGACCTCACCGGCCGTTGGCAGTCGCGCTATGACGATATCGGCGTCTCCAACGACGGCACGGCGCTGACCCGCTATCGGATCGACAACTTCATCACCCTCGATGGCCGGATCGGCTACAAGCTGAACGATAAGCTGACCCTGGCGGTCAGCGGCCAGCAGATCAATCAGGCCCGGCTGACCCAGACCTCGGGACCACCGGTCGAGCGCCGCGTGCTCGGCACCGTCAGCGTCCGGTTCTGAGGCCGTCCCGCGCCATGCCCTCCCGCGAGCCGCCGCTTCAGCACGGGCCGGACCGGCCGGCCTGGCAGATGATCGGGATGCCGGTGGTGGCGGTGCTGCTGTTTTGCGCCCTGATCGGCATCGGCTATACCGGCCTCGACGATGTCGTGACCGAAACCCGGCAGATCGTCGGCAGCAATCTCGACAGCAGTGTCCGCATCTCCGAGATCGCCAACCATCTGCAAAAGATCAACACCACCCTTTATGCCCTGATGACCACCCAGGCCGCGGCGGCGGCGACCGCCGATGTTCCGGGGCAACTCGACCGCCTCGGCGACGACATCGCGCGTCTGCGCCGGGATTTGCTGGATTACCGGGACCATTTCGCGACTCCGGCACTGGTTCCCGGCCTCACCGAAGCTCTCGAAGCCCTGGAGCAGTATCAGGGTGCGGTGAAGTGGGTCGGCAGCATGCTTGAGATCGATTTTCCGACCGCGGTCGCCTTTCTCAAGCCGTTTTCCGCCCTCTGCGACCGGATTTCGCACACCTTCGACGAAAACAGCGCCGCTGCGGTCAAGGAGGCCGGGCGCCGCGCCGATCAGGCGGTGGCGGCGGCCAATCGCACCGTGCTGATCTTCGTGATCCTTACCCTCGGGGCGGCGCTGATCATCTCGGGTTTCACCTGGTTCATCGGCCGCCATCAGCAGAAATTGCGCTTCACCGCCGTTGCGCTCGAAAAGCTGGTGGCGGTGCGGACCCGGGAGTTGAAGGAAACCGCGATCAGTCTCGCCGAGGCCAAGCAGGTGGCCGAGGCCGCGAACCATGCCAAGTCCAGCTTTCTCGCCATGATGAGTCACGAGATCCGCACGCCGATGAACGGTGTGATGGCGATGGCCGAAATGCTGGAGCAGACCGATCTCACCGAGGATCAGCGCGGCATGTCGCAGGTGATCTGCCAGTCCTCGGCGGCGCTGTTGACCATCATCAACGACATCCTCGATTTTTCCAAGATCGAGGCCGGCAAGCTCGACATCGAGGCGATCTTGTTCTCTCCTTCCGAGGTGCTGGAGGCGGTGGGCGAACTGCTGGCCCAGCGGGCCGACGAGAAGGGCGTCGCCCTCGACATCGACCTCGATCCGGCACTGCCGGCGCAGCTGATCGGTGATCCGACCCGACTGCGGCAGGTGGCGCTGAACCTTGGCGGCAACGCCGTCAAATTCACCGAAACCGGCGGCGTCACCCTCACCGTCGCGCTGCTGGAGCGTAGCGAGGCCGCCTGCCGGCTGCGTTTTGAGGTCATCGACACCGGCATCGGCCTGACCGAGACCGAGCAGGGCCGGTTGTTCCAGGAGTTCCAGCAGGCCGACAGCTCGACCTCCCGGCGCTTCGGCGGCACCGGCCTCGGGCTCGCGATCTGCCAGCGCCTGTGCCGAATGATGAACGGCACCATCGGTTGCGACTCCCAACCGGGGCAGGGCTCGGTCTTCTGGTTCGAGCTGCCGTTTGCCATGGCGGACGGCGGGCGGCCGATGACGCCAGCGGCGGCGATCGACGATGCCCGCCTCGTGGTGATCGGCGCCAGCGCCCGGCAGCAGAGGGCGCTGGCTCACCAGTTGGAGGCGGCGGCGGTCGGGGACGTGGTCTGGGCCGGGGAGCGCGAGCAGGGGCGGGCGGCATTGCCGGCGCTGCTGACCCGGGATGGTCCGGTCCTGGCCCTGGTCTATCTCGAGGGCATCGGCCAGGATCAACTCGGTCAGATCGGCGACGATCTGGCTGATCCGGCTTTCGCCCGCGTCCGGTTCGTGATCGTGGCCTCGCGGACCCTGGCCTCGACGCTCAGCGAGACTTTGCGCCGGGGCGTGTTCGCGACCCTGACCCTGCCGGTCCGGCGCTCGCGGCTGTGGGCGGTGATCCTGGCGGCGCTCGGGCGCGGGCCGCTCGAGCAGCGGCTGGGCGGGCGCGATGAGCGTTTCATGCCGCCGCCGGTCGAGGAGGCGCGGGCGGCCGGGGTGTTCATTCTGGTCGCCGAGGACAACACCACCAATCAGATCGTGATTCATCGCCTGCTCGATCGCCTCGGCTATGCCCATGAGATCGTCGGGGATGGCCTCAAGGCCCTGGAGCGCTGGCAGAACGGCGGGCGCCATGGCCTGCTGCTGACCGACTTCCACATGCCCGAGATGGATGGCTTCACCCTGACCCGGGCGATCCGCCGCGCGGAGGCGGAGACTCGGGATGGCCGGCGGCTGCCGATCGTCGCCCTCACCGCCGATGTTCTGCCCGGCACCCGCCAGATGTGCCTCGATACCGGCATGGATGGCTACCTCTCCAAGCCGATCGAGCAGGCGGCGCTGATCGCCGAACTCGAACGCCATCTGCCCGCGGCCAAGGCCCTGCGCCGGTGCTGGACCGGGGCAGGCGGGCCGGCCCCGGCCCCGGCTTTGCCCGCGCTCGCCGATATCGACCGCGAGATCTTCGATCCCGCGCAGTTGCGTCAGGCCTTCGGCACGGCCGAGGGCGAGGCGCTGGAGTTCCTGCGCTCGTTCCTGGCCGCGGTGCCCGGCTATCTCGGCGGGATCGAGAGCGCCTGCGCCGCCGCGGACCTCGACGGCGCCCACCATGCCGCCCACGCCCTCAAGGGCGCGGCGCGGGCTGTGGGGGCGCGGCGCCTCGGTGAGATCGCGTCGGATGTTCAGGATGCCGCCGAGGCGGCCGATCTCGAAACCGCGCAGTTGATGGCCAGCCTGCTGGGTCCCACCTTTGATGAATTGACCACGGCTCTGGGGAAGAGTCTTGTTCTCTGAGGACGTCCAGGGGAACGACGATGGCAACGAATTACGAAGAGTTCAGCGTGCTGATCGTAGACGATGAACAGTTCGCCCGCCAGATCGTGCGCAATCTGCTGATTCAGATCGGCATCCGGCGTATCCACGAGGCCGCCGACGGCAAGAGCGGCCTTTTGGAGTTGCTGCGGGTCAAGCCCCAGGTCGTGCTGTGCGACGTCCACATGAAGCCGATCGACGGCCGCCAGTTCCTCAAGACCCTGAGGGAGTCCAAGGTGGCCCGGGTCGCCGCCACCCCGGTGATCTTCCTGACCGCCGACGCGCTGCCCGACACGGTTCAATTCGCCAAGGAACACAATGCCAATGGCTATCTGGTCAAGCCGGTCTCCCTCGCGCAACTGAAACAGCGGGTCGACGCCGTGATTGCGGCTCAGACTCTCGAAAACGCGATATAAGGCGCCAGCGGCGCCTTGTACCCGTCCGCCCTCCCAACCGCTTGCATGGTGCCGATTGCAGACCCCGCCTTTCCCGCCGGACCGTGACAGCAGGGGGCGCCGGCGCCGCGCCGTGATCACCGCCGCCGCCGCCGTGCTGGGGCTGGCGGCCGTCGCCGGACTGGTGGTCTGGAGCGGTGCGGCCGAGATCTGGGGCCTGCTGCACTCCGTCGGCTGGGCGCTGCTGCTGGTGCCGCTTTTTCATCTGCTGCCGATTCTGGCCACCACCCTCGGCTGGCGCAGCCTGCTGCTGGCTCAGGGCTGGCGGCGGCCGCTGTGGCGGCTGGGCTGGTATCGCTGGCTGGCCGATTCGATCAACGCCCTGCTGCCGGTGGCCCAGGTCGGCGGCGAGGTGGTGCGGGGCCGGCTGATGATCGGCGGGGGCGTGCCCGGCGCTGCCGCCGCCGCCGCGATCATCGTTGATCTGACCCTCGGTCTGGTCACCCTCGTGGTCTTCATTCTCCTTGGCCTTGCCCTCACCATCGGCAGCGGCAGCGCAGCGCCGCTGGAGGGGGTGGTTGCCGGCACCGCGCTGTTCACCCTGATGATCCTCGGCTTCTACCGGTTTCAGCGCTCGGCGCTGCCGCTGCGGCTGGCCCGCTTCATGGAGCATCAGGTCGGCGGCGCCGCCTGGGAGCAGCTGGCCGGGGGCGCGGCCACGCTCAACCAGGAACTGGCCGCGCTCTATGCCCGGCCGGGCGTGCTGGCCAGGAGTGCCGGCTGGCGGCTGCTGGCGTGGGTGGCCGGGGCCTTGGAGATGGGGCTGGCGGTGCTGCTGCTCGGGCAGTCGATTGGTCTGCGTCAGGCCCTGATCTTCGAAGCGGTCGGCCAGGCCTTTCGCAACGCCGGCTTCGCCATTCCGGGTGCGCTCGGTATCCAGGAGGGCGGGCTGATCGTCGCCGGCTCGCTGATCGGCCTCGGCCCCGACCTCGCGCTGACCGTCAGTTTGATCAAGCGGATGCGGGATCTGGTGCTGGGCGGGCCGGCGCTGCTGATCTGGTTCCAGGGGCTGGCCGCCGGCCGGACTCAGGGCGGCGGCACCGGGGGCTGAGTCGCCGCCAGGGCCGCGACCGCCCGGCTGACCGCCTCCGCGCCGGTGAAGTCGATCCGGGGATGGCGGAACGGCACCCACTGGAAGCGCCGGTAGAACAGGGTGCCCGGGTGGGGTGGCTGCCGGTAATCATAGTCGGCCAGCGGCCGGAAGCACTCCCGCGTGAGGCCGGCATGGCCAAGATTGTTTTGCTCCGAGGCATAGAGCCGGAGCAGGCCGGCCTTGGCATCGGCCTCTCCGGTACTGAGGACGAGCGTCGATTCGGGGCCGCGCCGGTGGGGAAAGCTGTTGGGGTGGATGCGGCCGCCGGCGAAATTGTATTCGGCGAACTCCCAGACCGCGACACGACCGCGAAGAGTGGCGGCGAGGCCGCTGGCGGCGTCATGGTCGGCGTGGCCGCCTTCATAGGCCGGAACCCAGAGCCGGTCGATGTCGAAGCGCGCGAGCGCCGCCATCACCTCGGCGCGCGCCGCCGGCAGATCGTCCTTGAGGCCGCGGCTGGGCCGGTCGGAGAAGCCGGCGATGGTGGCGCCGAGGGCGCTCGCCACGGCGCCGGCTTCGGCCCGCCGCCGGGCGACGCGGTCGGGGTGGCGGCGGCGCTGCCAGGGCCAGAGCACCTCGCGGGCGGGAATGCCGGTGGTCAGGTGCAGGAGAAAGACCGCCGCCCCGGCGACGCCGGCCCGCCCGATCGCGGTCGCGGCACCGACCACCTCGTCGTCGGGATGGGGTGACAGCACCAGAATCCGGCGGCCGATCATGAGTTCGCTGCAGCCGCCAGCCGGCGCCAGACCGGCAGCAGATCCTGGACGAGGACGTCATCCCAGCTCGGCAGTTCGGTCAGCGCCGAGGTCCGCGCGGCCTCGGCCATCACCCGCCGGCCCGCCGGGTCGGTGGCCAGCGCCCGGATGGCGGCGCTCCAGGCCGGGGGGCCGCCATCGGCGATGGCATAGCCGGTCCGCCCCTCGTGGAGCATCCGTGCCATGCCGCTGTCGGCGGCGACCAGGGTCGGCAGGCCCGAGGCCAGCGCCTCCATCACCACGTTGGCCAGCACCTCGATCCGGGACGGGCTGGCAAAGATATCGGCGGAGGCATAGGCGCGGGCAAGAATTTCGGGGCACAGCACGCCGGGGCAGGAGGCGTGCGGTCCGAGCAGGGCCAGCACCTCGGGCACCTGTTCGCCGGCGCCGGCACAGAGCAGGTGAACCGGCAGTCCCTGGTCGACCAGGGCGCGCACGGCGGCGGCCAGGGTCATGACGTCCTTGCCGACATTGACCCGGCCGACGAACAGCACGACCAACCGGTCCTGAGCGATGCCGAAGCGGGTCTCGAGCCAGGCCCGGTCGCGCAGTTGCGGATCGAAGCGCCGGCAGTCAATGCCCCGCCGCATCAGGCCGGCCCGGTCCGGTCCGACCAGCCGGGCCAGGGCGTCCAATTCCGCCGGCCGCGAGACCAGCGAAAAATTGCAGCTCTGCTGGTAGTTGGCCAGCCGCGCCAGCATCCGTCGCTCGGTCCACTGGTCGACGTGCAGACGATCGAGCAGCAGCCGGGCCAGCCAGCGGTTTCGCGCCAGATTTTCGATCGTCTCGGCGGTGAAGACCCGGCCGTAGCGGGGGGTGTCGGTGTGGACCGAATTGACCAGCGCGATCCGCCGGCGCCGGGCCACGGCCAGGGCGGTTTTGGCAAAGGCGAAATAGGCGTCGGTGGTGTGGATGACGGCGCTGCCCAAGAGGGTCCGGGCCAGACCCGGATGATAGGGCGCGAGATCGGTGTGGTCGGGGACGTGAGAGAGGAAGGGCAGGCGGGCGGTGCTGAACATCGGGCGATGAATCTGATAGCGCACGTGCTCGCTGAGCAAATGGTGTCCGCGCTCGCGCCCCGAGAAATGAAGGGTGAGGTCAAGCCCGCCATCAAGGCGGGTGGCCGCTTCGGCAATGCGCTCCCAGCACTTGACGTGGCCGCCAGCTGCCGGTTCCCACTCAAGATCAACCAAGACATCGACCCGGAACCGTCCAGGCTCGGCCACTTCAATCATTGCCCACCGCTCAAATGACTGCGCCCCACCGTAACCGCCCAGTCGGATTTGGACAAGTGGGATATCAATGCTTTGCCGGCTGGCCTCGGCATGGCCGGGGCGCGGAGTCAGCGAGATGGGACGTTATTCAGGATTTTTGCCATTTCCGCCCGCCATGCGGCGGTTTTCCGCCAGGTGGGCGCGAGCGATAGGGGCAAAGTCCTCTTATCTGCCGGACTGCCCGCAGGCCGCTGGACAGAATCCCGGCCGGCTGGCGGCCGTGATCCGATCATCGGTGACGAAACTCGAGGGGCGGCCGGGATCGCGCCGTTGACCTCCGAAACACTGGTGTGGTTGGCTCACTCCCAGCCCGGACCCGGGCGGCGGGTGACGGCCGCCGGGACCGGCGGCGAAGGCAAGCAAAGTCCTCGGGTGATCCCGACACGAAGGAGCGGTGGGTGATGACAGCCAGACGGGGAGAGAACGGCACGGCGGCCCGGTTGCCATGGCCGGTGGGCCGGGCGGCGCTGCTGGTGGCGCTGGCGGCACTGGCCATGGCCGGGCCGGCGGCGGTGCGGGCAGAGGTCCAGACGGCGGAGATCACCTACGGCACCGGCGATGCCGACCCGGCGGCTGCGGAGGCGGTCCCGCGCCATGGCCGGAGCTTTCAGCGTGGCCTCAAGTTCAAACCGGCGGAGGTCTACCGCGGTTTCGAACGGACCTCAGGCACCCGCGGCCTGATGCTGCCACCGGCTGCCGATCTGTCGGCGCTGTTTCCCCCGCCCAAGGATCAGGGCGACCAGAGTTCCTGCGTCGCGTGGTCCGTCAGCTATGCCATGCGCGGCTATTACGCCAACCGCGCGCTCGGCCGGAGCGGCGACCACGACCCGGTGCTGCTCAGCCCGTCCTTCGTCTACAACCAGATCGCGGACCCGGCCGAAGGCTGCGACGGCGGTTCCGATATCGCCGATGCCCTGAAGCTGCTGCGTGACCTCGGCACGGTGCCGATGACGCGCTTTCCCTATCGCGAAACCGATTGCAGCCGCCGTCCGCCGGCCGACCTCAAGCGCGAAGCCGGCGCCTGGCGGATTCAGAGCTGGAAAACCGTCGATCTCGCCAATCCGGCGGCGATCAAGGAGCAGATCGCCAAAGGCGACCCGGTGGTGATCGGCATGTATGTCAACGATGCCTTCAGCGAACTCACCGGCGCCGCCGTTTTCCGCGATACCGGGCGCGACGGCGGCGGTCATGCCATGGTGGTGGTCGGCTACGATGATCGCAAGCGGGCCTTCCGGCTGATCAACTCCTGGGGCCGGGAGTGGGGCGAGAATGGCTTCGGATGGGTGTCCTACGACAGCTTCAAGGCCCGCACCGACGAGGCCTATGTCGCGACGGTGGCCGGCCTGCCGCCGCTGCCCGACCCTCAGGCGCCCCCGGTGGTGTCGGAGCCGCCGCCGCGGCCGGCCCCGACCCCCCGGCTTGAGCCCGACCCGGCCCCGGCGCCCGATCCGGTACCGGCGCCTGACCCGGCGCCCGAGCCGGAGCCCGCCTCCAAGGTCGACACCCGCAGCGATACGGCGCCGCCCGGACTGTCGCCGCGAGGACAAAAGGCCTTTGAGGATTACCGGGCGGCCCGGCCCCACAAGGCCTTTGCCCTGGCCCCGGACGGCAGCTATGGCTGGCGCAGTGGCCGGATCGATGATGCCACGGCCGGGGAAGAGGCCATCGCGGCGTGTGACCGCCACACCACCCAAGGTTGCCGGGTGGTCGACGTCGATGATCGTCCGGTGGCAAAGCGGCCGACCGGCCCGATCGAAATCCCGGCGATCAGCGAGACCAGCGACGATGAGGAGGACGACGTGGACGAGTGATATCACCTCCCGACGGGGCGAACCCGGCGGGAACGGGTATAAGTCTGGTCAGACAGGCGGCGCGGCGTCCATGGCGGTGCGATAGTCCGGCACCAGCCGGAACGCGGGCAGAACGACGGACACCGTGGTGCCCTCGCCATGGACGCTGGCCACTTCGACGGTGCCGCCGTGCAGAGTGACCAGCCCTTTGACGATGGCGAGGCCGAGGCCGATGCCGTTGAAGCGGCGGTTGATGCCGGCGTCGAGCTGGGAGAACTGTAAAAAGAGATCGCCGAGCCGGTGGCCGGGAATGCCGATGCCCCGGTCCGCGACCGAGATCACGGGCCCCCCGTGTTGGCCATAGGCCACCGACAGCTCGACGGTGCTGCGGCTGGGCGAGAATTTGATGGCGTTGGAGAGCAGGTTGTCGAGAATCTGCGCCAGCGCGGCACTGTCGGCCAGCAGCGAGGGCACCGGCGATGGCCGCGCGACCAGTGTCACCCCGGCGGCGGCGGCGCGCTCGGACGCGGCGCTCAGGGCTGCGGCGAGCAGGGTGTCGACTTCGATCACCTGCTCGCACAGCTCGTAGCGGCCGGCATCGATCCGTGCCATCGCCAGGAGCGCGTTCAGCACCGCCAGCAGTTGCCGGCCGTTGTCGCTGATGGCATGGATGTAGTCGAGATACCGTGGTTCCCTGGCCGGGCTGAAGCCCTGGCGCGCGATGACCTCGGCAAAGCCGATGATGGCGTTGAGCGGCGTCCGCAGTTCATGGGACAGGCTGGAGAGAAACTGGGCTTTGCTGCGGGCCGCCAGCACCGCCTCCCGCTCGGCCTGAATGCGCGCCGAGATCTCGGCATAGCCGCGCAGGGCGGCGATCACCGACGTGTAGAGCGAGTGGGCGGTCACTTCGCCTTTCACGCGGTAGTCGTTGATGTCGTACCGGCAAATCACTGCGCGTTCGGGGGCGTAGCCGGGCTGGCCGGTATGCAGAATAATGCGCAGCGCCCTCAGATCGAACTCGGTGCGGATGGTCGAGACCAGCCGCAGCCCGGCATCCTCGGTCTCCATCACGACGTCGAGCAGAACCACCGCGATTTCCGGGTGGGCCTTCAACATCCGCTGCGCTTCGGTCACCGAGTTGGCGGCCAGCACCTTGATCTCGCCGCCCTCGAAGCGGCAGCCGGCCATGACCATCCGGGTCACCGCGGCCACGTCGGGGTCGTCGTCGACCACCAGCACCAGCCAGGGCGGACGCACCGGTTCGCTGCCGACCTCCGCGTCGGCGTCGTCGAACAGGACCAGGAAATCAGCGCTGACCATGTCGTCTCTCCGCGATGTCGCCGGGGCCCCGCCGCATCCGAACGGGAACGACCGATCGGATGTCTTCGTGAAGGGCGGATCACCAAAGAGTGGGCTTGATCACAATCATTAGCTATCCCCCTAAGCAACAATCATCTCTGAGCGTGAAAACCGGGGAGCAGTCAGTGCCATATCAAAAGTATAGGCAGCAAAATTAAAATGTCCAGTGAGCAAATTACCGCAGTCGGGAATGGATCTGTCGCATATCAATAAAATTATCTGGAACACCGTGATTCAGCCCCGCGAAATGATCAATCGGCTTCGTTTGCCGCGGCAACAGGCTGCCTGCTCCGGCATCCGATCCGGGGCAGGCAGCGGTTGTTACCTCCGGCCCTGAAGGGGTCAAATCAGCCCTGGATCGCCCTGGCCCAGGAGGTCGTCGAAGACGGTGATTTCGATCGCCCGGCGGCAATAGTCCTGACGCACCGTCTCGGGGGTGGTGCGCAGGAAAGCCTCGAACCTCTGGTCGGCACCGTCACGGTGGCGGCTGAGGAAGTCGAGCACGAACAAGGCGACATGGCGCAGGCAGCTGCAACTGAAGCCGCTGATATTGAGGATCGTCTCGAATTCAGCCAGAAACTTTTTGTGTTCGCCGGTATGCCTGATCAAGTCGGGGTAGAGCGAAAGCTTCATCAGGGACTGTTCGGTGCTGAACTGATGATCGATCAGAAACAGCGCTTCATGAAGGCGGCGATTGACCGGCAGCGCATTATCATCGCGCTCCAGCAAAACCAGGGCTTCGGTGACCAGGGCGTCGATTCGTTTGCGGCCGTTATCCAGATCGACAAAGCCGGAGTCCTGAGAGGACAGCCATTCAGCCAGCATCGGACATGCGCCTTCCCGGTTGGGTGACCCTTGCGATGGCCGCGATACCCTGAAAGGCTTGATCCGAACCGCGACCGTTCGCAAGCGCACACCTGGGGGGCGCGCCATATAAGGACTCACTGTTGTTGCTGCGCAACAAATCCGCCCGGGAGGGTACGGGCCGGCTATGGCCGGCCGCCCTCGGGGCTGTCGGGGGCGCAGCATGCCAGCACGGTGGTGAGTTAGCGGCAGATTTCCTCTCCGGTGGCGCGGGCCAGCGCCAGATCGCCCTTCTCGGCGGCCGCCTGCAGGATGCCGGCCTTCTTCATCAGACCGGCTCCGCCGATGCTGCCGACCACCCCTCTCAGGTCGTGGGCGCGGCGGCCGACGGTGGCGAGGTCTCCCTCAGCCAGCTGACGGGCGAGCAGGACCGGATAGGTCCCGAACTGGTTGATGAATTCCGCCATGATCTGTTTGAGCAGCACGGTGTCGCCATCGCAGCGGGCGAGCGCGGTCTCCAGCTCAAGCTCGGAAAACACTGCCCCCGCCGCCGGGGCGCCGACGTGGGACAGGATGACCTGGATCGTCAGGTTGACATCGAGCGGCTTGGCGATGTGGTCGTTCATGCCGGCCTCAAGACAGCGCTTGCGGTCCGAGGGCAGGACATTCGCGGTCATGGCGATGACCGGCAACCCGGCCATCCCGGGGTCCTGGCGCAGCCGGCGGCAGGTTTCGTAGCCATCCATGCCCGGCATCTGGATATCCATCAGCACGGCGTCGTAGCGCCGGCCCGGGACCGCCAGGGTCGCCAGCGCTTCGAGGCCGCTGGCGGCGATGTCGACGCCGGCCCCGGCGCTCTCGAGGATGCGGCGGGCGACCATCTGGTTGATCAGGTTGTCCTCGACCAGCAGCAGGGTGCGCCCGGCCAGAACATCCCGGCGGGCCGGCTCCGGCGTCGCCTGCGGCTCGGGCGCGAACACCGGCGACAGGGCGTCGAGCAGCACCGCGGGCGTGACCGGTTTCGTGAGGACGGTCCGGACCGCGGGATGATGACCGACCTCCTGCTGGACGCGATCATGCTCGAACGCCGTCGCCACCAGGACCACCGGCAGGGTGTGGGGCCGGTAGTGACCGCCGACATGATCGAGCACCTGCCGCCCCCCTCCCTCCGGCAGCAGCCAGTCGAGCAGGATCAGATCGAACGGCTGGTTTTGCCCGGCCTGCCGTTCAAGAGCGGTCAGGGCCTCAGCGCCGGAGGCGGCCGCCGTCGCGGTCCAGCCCCACTGGGTCAGCATTCCGGTCATCACCCGGCGCGCCGTGGCATTGTCGTCGGCCACCAGCACCCGCAAGGGACCGATCGGCAGGGCAGGCGGGGCCAGATCGGCGGTCGCCGGCGGGGCGCAGCCGAACCTGGCGGTGAAGTGGAAGGTGCTGCCGCGCCCGGGCTCGCTTTCGGCGGCAATCGTGCCGCCCATCAGCGCGACCAGACGCTTGCAGATCGAGAGCCCCAGTCCGGTGCCGCCGTAGCGCCGGCTGGTCGAGGCATCGACCTGCGTGAAGGGATCGAAGATCAGGGTGATCTGGTCGGGGATGATGCCCACCCCGGTGTCGCGAACCGAAAAGGCCAGAGTGCAGGCGTTCCGCTCTTCGTCCCCGCCATTCCCGTGCCGCGCCGCGGCCGGCCCGATCGACAGCACCACCTCGCCCTGGCCGGTAAACTTGGTGGCGTTTCCCGCCAGATTGAGCAGCACCTGCTGCAAGCGCAGGGGATCCCCGACCAGCACCTCGGGCGTGCCCGGGTCGACCTGGAACAGAACCTCGATGTCGGTGTCGCGGGTGTTGGCGGCGGTGATCGTGGCCAGGGTTTTCAGCACATCGTTGAGCTGGAACGGCACCGCCTCCAACTCCAGCCGCCCGGCCTCGATCTTCGAGAGGTCGAGGATATCGTTGAGAATGCCGAGCAGGGACTGGGCGGAAATCTGGGTCTTGTGCACGTAGTCGCGCTGGACCGGGGTCAGCTCCATCTGCTCCAGGAGATAAACCAGACCGAGGATCGCGTTCATCGGCGTGCGGATTTCGTGGCTCATGTTGGCCAGGAAATTGCTTTTGGCCTGGCTCGCCTGCTCGGCGGCCTGCCGGGCCTGACGCAGCGCCTCCTCGCGCCGGATGTCGGCGGAAAGATCGAGAATGATCCCGATCAGGCCGCCGAGCGAGCCGTCCGCGAGGTCGAAGGGCGCCTTGTAGGCCCGGAGGTGGCGCTCGCCATCGTCGCCCCCGCTCTTGACGAAATCATAGGTGTGGGCTTCGCGGCTCTCGAAGATGCGCTGATCCGAGGGCTGGAATTCTCCCGAGGTGCCGGGCACGAAGACCTCGTCGGCGGTCAGGCCGATGATCTGGTCGGCCGGGCGGCCGACCAGATCGGCAAAAATCCGGTTGCAGCCGAGGTAGACTCCCTGCTTGCTCTTGTAGAACACGCCGGCCGGGATCGCCTCGATCAGCGATTTCAGGAACAGGAGCTGGTTTTTTCTCTCGTCGTCCCCGCGCTGGCGCTCGGTGGCGTCGCTGAACGCAACCACGGCGCCGATCACCCGCCGGCGCTCGATGATCGGACGCGAGGTGAAGATGACGGGAAAGCTGCGGCCGCTGCGGCGCTGAAAGCGGCCGTTGCCGCTGGTGGTCGAAATGCCCTGGGTCAGGGTCTGGCGGATCGGGCAGTCCAGCTCCGCATAGGGCGTGCCATCGGGGCGGCGGCAGCCCCAGACCGGATAGCGCAGCTTGCCAATCAGCTCTTCGGGGTCGCGGTAGCCCAGCATTGCGATCGCGGCAACATTGACGAAGGTGTGGTGGCCCTCGGCGTCGAGGCAGATCACGCCGTCGCCGACCGAATCCAGAATCGAGCGGTAGAATTTGGCCTGGAGATCCAGCGTCCAGTAACTGTCCTTGAGATAGCTGCGGGCATTCTGGCTCAGCTCGTTGTTGGCGTCGATCAGCTGCTGCTGCAGGCTCATCAACTCCGGCATGTCGTTCCAGCCGATCACCAGCCGTTCGCCCGAGGCCCCGGTGGCGAACCGGAACAGCAGATTGGCCGGCAGGCCGCTTGCCGTGACCAGCGGCAGGCGCGCCGGTTCGGTGGTGGCGGAGAGGGCGGCGAAGTCCCGCACCGCCGGCTGCCCCGGGGCGGCCATGAAGAGCCGGGCCAACGGCCGGCCCCGCAGGTCCAGGCCGGTGATGCGGCAGGCATAGGGATTGGCGTCGATGACCTTCCCGGCGGCGCTGACCCTCACCAGCACCAGCGGCGTGTCCCGCCAGAGGATATCGGGAGCGGCGCCTTCGGACAGAAGCGCCAGGAGCAGGCCGGGATCAGACACTGGTGAGATAGCTTTCGAGTTGGTCGAGGGTTCCGAAGTAGCGGGCCTGGGGATAGCGGCGGATCAGCTCTTCCCGGGCCTGCCGCCCGCCGTCGTCGCCCTGAAAGGCCCGGCCCCCCAGCAGCAGTTCGAGGGTGGGGAATTCGCGGCTGACCGCCTCGATCATGAGTTCCAGTTGCGGGAGATTGAACAGCAGGCTCATCGAGAGGCCGACCACGTCGGGGTCGCGCTCGCCGATCATCCGGATCAGGGCGGTGGTGGGGGTGTTGGCGCCCAGGGAAAAGCCATGCCAGCCATGCAGTTCGAAGAAGTCCGCGACCATGCGCGGTCCGATCTGATGATATTCGTGGGGGACGCAGGTGATGATGGCGCGGCGGTCCTTGTGCGGCAGCGTGAACAGTTGCGGGTAAACCAGCGCCAATAGCCGCTCGGTGGTCGCCGAGGCCAGGTGCTCGGTCGCGACCGAAACGAGGTTGCGCTCCCAGAGGGTGCCGACCTCGTACATCGCGCGCTGCATGAGATCGAGATACACCGTTTTCAGCGGCACCTCCTGCTGGAGTTGTTCCTCCAGGACGGCGGTGCAGCGGTTGCGGTCGCCGGTGAGCAGCGCCTTGAGATAGCGTCGGTAGTTGGCCTCGGTGATCGCCGGGATTTGAACCGGGGCGGTGGTCATGACGAGACTCCCGCGCGCGGCTTGGCCATGGCGCGGGCCCGGTCCAGGGTTTCGGCAACCGCGGCGCACCAGGCGGGCGAAAACCGACCGGGGTCGGCGAGCCAACTGATCAGGCTGGGTACGGCCTTGGTCAGGCCGCAGCATTCGTCGCAGACCGCGGCGACCAGGAGGCCGCCGGCACCGCGCAGGCCGGCGCCGGCCCGGGCCTCGAAAAAGGCGGTCAGGGCGACGAAGTCGGCCTCGGAAATCCAGGCCAGCCGCCGGGTGCGCAGATGCTGTGCCGCCCGGCGCAGCTTCTTGTAGCGGCCGGCCCGCCGGGGCAGGGCCGCCGACAATTCCTCGCAGAGCAGGTCAAGGTGGATCTCCATCAACCAGCGCGGCATCCCCCGACTGGCCAGCACGACGGTCAGCCACTCGATCTGATTGTCGACATAGCTTTGCGGATGAGCGACCAAAGTCGCGAGATAGCCACCGTCGGACCGGGTAAACGCCTCGCCGCGGGCCCCATAGCGCTCGGCGAAGTACGGGTGACTACGATAGCAACGAACCCCCGCCCGCAATACAGCTTTAACCTCGCGCTCATCTGCGGGGAGCGGATGACTGCCGGCCTCGGGGTTATAGAGGGTGTTTGGGGGCCCCATTTATGTTGAGTCCTAAGCAACAAACATTAGATGTGTCTTTGCGCATCCGGTCGGAATAGTCAGTGGGGTTCTGGAGACAAGGGAACTCTTATCCCGCCAGCACCCAAAAACCACCGGTGAGGCCATGGTTTTTCGATAATGAGGAGATTTGAGATTTGGCGCCAGGGTGAGGCTGCAACCTTGCCTCCGGTAATCATCCAAACAACCACCGCCCGCTGTCGAGCCTGATTACTTGTCTTGAGTGTATCGCATATTTAAGAAAAAAACAAGCGCCGACATTGCAATCATTCGGGGTGCCAACCCGAGGGTCTGGCGGAAAATACTCTTGTAAAGATAGAATAGTCACGCCACTTATTCTCATAAAGTTATCATTTGTTCGCAATTTTTGATGAAATTTGGATAAAAATTATCCCGGCCGATAGAGGTAAACGTGCCGATCGGCCACGGCGGTACCACAGAACGATTGATATTACCTGCCGGCGCATTAATTAGCTGTCCTGGACAAATTTTAACATGGTCCTCGGGAGGCATGACAAATGCCAAAAATCGTTGTGATTTCAATAGCCAAGTCGGGCCGGGAGTTTCGGTGTCCTGGACATCATCGGGTGCCCCCGGATTGCCCGAAGACCGGGATGACGGGTCCGTCGGCAATGATAAGGTGATTCGTTTTGATCGGACGGGGATCGAGAGCCGATCGTCAGCCATTGGTAGGCATTAAGGGGTTATAAAATCTCGATTATCGCTATTGTTTGAAATAATATCTCTTGATATCATCGTAATATAACAATTGCGCCCTATCTCGTGGCATGACCGATAATCCTCCATCCAGACAGATGAATCTGATGTTATGGGGCTTTGTTTATCGAAAGGCCGCTCCGGGTCCATTCCCGCTGATGAGGCACCGTCAGCGGCCCCGGGCGCGCACCGTCATGGTTCTGGTGGCGACGATGCCCTCCTTGAAGCGGAAATAGGCATCGAAGATGCCCCGCACTTTCTCCGGAACGTCTTCGGCGTGGTACAGCGACAGTTTCAGGCAGCCATCATCGCTTTGAACCATGTCGTGATATTCTCTGAACAGGGTTTCGAAGGTGGCACAGAAGTCGATGTCGCTCATCCGGTAGTTCGACTCGCGGACGGCATTGTTGATGATGCGAACGAACTCATTCCGGCGGGTATTGAATCCCTTGAATCTCAGAAGGAGTGTAATCATTATCCGCTGAACCAGCATTTGCACTGCGGTGTTCATCTGGTAGTGTTTGGCGAGAACCTCGTCATGGTCGCTGCCGATATAGTCGAAGATGAAACGGGAGAAGTCGTTGAGCACCTTCCATTCCCGCGCCGTCAGCATGATCGCGATCATGGTCTGCAGGCCGGGAACGATGACCCGGGGAAAGGAGGCTCCGGCTTCGGTGCTGCGCTCGGGCACGCCGATGATCAGTCGGGCATAGACTAACCGGGTAATGGCGTCCTTGCGGCGCTCGTCACGGACATACCATTGAGTCTCCATGCATTGGGCGCAGGTGTTGTCGAACAGTGACTCGATATGGTGCCAGGATTCATTGAGCTTCTTTTCAATCCGTCGCACCTCATCGAGGGTAACGACCTCGCAGATCATCAACTCCCGATCGATTGATTCGAAGATGATGTTAAAAAGGGCGCGGGAAATGCTCAGGTTTTTTTGAACCCGGGTGCCATGGATTTCCTTGCCGCTGATCGTGTCGACGGCAGCCATGCCGGACATCTCCATGAAGTCGCCCGGGCCTCCCAGGGGAAACCAGTGGCCAAGCGCCGGGGATCCATTTTTACGGCTGAGATTATAGCGGCCGGCCATGATATTGTCCAGGACAATACGGGAGATGTTAACGCGGCTCGGTAGATAACTTATGACAGTCCCGGACAGAGGCTGCCCCTTATCCAATCGTTAACACATTCCTGCGATTGTTGTCCTGTCACGGGACGGCTTGATGATTGATCCGCAAGGGCGCGCTCAGGCGCACGGGACGGAAGTCATGGCATCGCGTGGATGGATTTGCGCTTTTCGGGCCAGTTTACCCCATGTTTTCAAGACTCCCCCTCAAGACGCGCTTCATGGTTCTGATCGGTGGGATCATTTTCGGTCTCGCCGTCCTCGCGGGCACGGCCTTCAGTTTTTTTGAGACCGGGCAGATGGAGCGCGCGGTCCACGAAAATGCGCTCGACGAGCTGAAGTCTCTCAAAGCACTGATCGTCAGCGCCATGGCCCGCCGCCTTCAGGACCCCGAGAGCGTCGGCGTCGCGGTGTTCAACGACTGGTTCGGGCAGCGGAATCACGAATATGCCGGCCTGCTCTGGAGCGTCTGGAGTCCCAAGGTGGCCGAGCACATGCACGCCACCGAGCCCACAATTCCGACCAAGCTGCCAAAAGATGCCACCGATCGGGAGGCTCTAGACCGCGGCGAAATCGTCGGCCGATTCGTCGATGGCGACTACCGCCTCAGCCTGCCGATCCGGCTCGGCGTCACCGCCGGGGCCGATCAGGAAGCCTGTTTCACCTGTCATGAGGCGATGGGGCTGAAACGGGGCGATGTCATCGCCGTGCTGTCGACCCGGGTCAGCATCGCGGAGGAACAGGCGAACCTCAGGGATGCCATCCTCAAGATGATCGTGGCGGTCGCGGTGGTGACGGTGCTGATCCTGCTTGGCATCCGGGCCGCGCTGGTGCGCTCGATTACCAGCCCGATCGGCGACATGACCCAGACCATGACCAGTCTCGCCGGCGGCGACACCGCAATCGCCATCCCGCACACCACCCGCGCCGACGAGGTCGGCGCGATGGCCAAGGCGATCGCGGTGTTCAAGGACAATGCTCTTCGGGCCGACGCCCTGGCCCGCGAGCGGGAACGGGATCAGCAGTACAAGGAAAACCGCGCCCGGGTCATCGATCGCCTGATCGTCGAATTCAACGGCGAGGTGACGGAGTCTCTGGGCAGCATGCTGGGGTCGCTGGCCACCATGGAAGCCACGGCGACCGCGCTCAGCGTCGAGGCCGGCGAGACCGCCACCCAGAGTCTGGTGGTCTCGGAATCGACCCGCCGGGCCTCGGAGGGGGTTCAGACCGTGGCCGCCGCCAGCGAGGAAATGACCGCCTCGATCGGCGAGATCAGCGCCCAGGTCGGCCGTGCCGCCGCGATCGTCCAGACCGCGATTGCCGGCATGAACACCACCACCCAGCGGGTGCGCGGCCTGACCGAAGCGGTCGGCCAGATCGGCGAAGTGGTGCAGATGATCACCAACATCGCGAGCCAGACCAATCTGCTGGCCCTGAATGCCACCATTGAGGCGGCGCGGGCCGGCGAGGCCGGCCGGGGCTTTGCCGTGGTGGCCAGCGAGGTCAAGAACCTCTCGGGGCAGACCGCCCACGCGACGGAGCGGATTACCCGCCAGATCGAGGGCGTGCGGGCGGCCAGCGACGAAGCCGTCAAGGCGATTGCGTCGATCGCCGAAACCGTCCAGTCGATCGACGCCATCACCGCGGTGATCGTGGCCGCGATCACCGAGCAGGACACGACCACCCGGGAAATCTCCCGGGCCAGCCAGGAGGCCGCGACCGGGGCCGCCGAGGTCTGCCAGAGCATCGAGTTGATCAGTCGGGCGACGGTGGCGACGGAGTCTCACGCGGAGCAGGTCCATACCGATATCACCAGCCTCGAATCGGTCTCCAAAGACCTCAGGGACAAGATCAGCAGTTTTCTCGGCAGTGTCAGGGTTGCCTGACCGGGCGGCGACGCCCGGTATGTGGGGGAGGTGCATTTTGAAATATCGAATTACCAATAGAGATACCTCGACCGTCGTGGCACTTGACGGGCGCTTTACCTATAGTGATCATGATTTGTTTAGGACGGCTCTTGACGAGATTCAGAGCCAGGCCAAGGCAAGCTGCGTCTTCGATCTGTCGGAACTTGATTTCATTGATTCGACCGGCATGGGGCTCCTGGTTCTGGCCGCGGATCTGGCGCGGAGCCGGGGCTTTGCCCTCAGCGTCACCGGGGCGAAGGGGACGGTCCGCCGGGCCTTCGAGATCGCCGAGCTTGGGCGGATCATTCCCATGGATGGGGAGCCCCGGAAATGATGGCCGTCGAAGCGCTCGCCAAGGCTTTGGAGCGATGCACCGGCGAGGCGATTCATCTGGCCGGGGCGATCCAGCCCCACGGCGTGCTGATCGGGCTGGACGGTCTGACGGTGGCGATGGTCAGCGCCAATTTTGGCGCGATGTTCGATTTCGGCCCCGATCAGGTGATCGGGCGGCCGGTCGCCGAGGTGCTGGGGCCGGCTGCCGAGCGGCAGCTGCTCGACGCGCCGGCCCGTGGCGAACTCTCGCCCTCGATTCCGACCTTTCTCGACATTCAGTCCGGCGCCCGGACCATGCGGGTGGCGGCCCAGGTCCACCGCTCGGACCGCCTGCTGATCATCGAACTCGAACACGAATCCTTCGACCGCGCCAAGCGGCCGGGCACTGATTTCGTGCCGGTCAGCGATGCCCTCTGGAGCTTCGAGGATGGCGGCGACATCGCCGCCTATTCAACCTTCATCGCCGAGCAGCTGCGGCTGCTGACCGACTTCGACCGGGTGCTGGTTTACCGCTTCGATCCCGAATGGAACGGCGACGTCATCGCCGAAGCCCGCAACGACCGGCTGCCGAGCCTGGTCGGCCATCATTTTCCGGCCAGCGACATCCCGCCCCAGGCACGGGACCTGTACACCAAGAACCTGATCCGCCTGCTTGCCGATGCCTACGCATCGCCGGTGCCGTTGCTGCCGCCGAAAAATCCGCTGACCGGCGCGCCGCTCGATCTCAGTTTTTCGGTGCTGCGCGCGATCTCGCCGGTTCACATCGAATATCTGCGCAACATGGGGGTGCGCGCCAGTGCCACCGTCTCCCTCATGGTCAACGGCCGCCTCTGGGGCCTGATCGCCTGCCACAATCAGGGGCCGCGTGAAGTCTCGTTTCAGCTGCGCGAACTGGTCGAGATCGTCGGCCGAACCGCATCGCTCAAGCTGAGCAATATGGAGACGGCGCAGCGCAACGCCTACATGACCCGCATCCGGTGGATCCTGGTGGGCCTGACGCGGATGCTGCGCGAGCTTGGCGACGTCGGGCAGCTGATCCGGTTGATGGAGACCGAAATCCTGGATCTGGTCGGCGCCAGCGGTCTGGCCATCGGTATCGGCAGTCAGCGCTATTTCGCGGGCCGCACCCCCGATGACGGTCAGGTCGAGCGGCTCGCGGTCTGGGTCAAGACCATGGTTTCGACCGACCAGGAGTTCCATTGCGACACCCTGGCCGAACTTTATCCGCCGGCCGCCGCGTTTGTCGACAGTGGCGCCGGCCTGCTCGCGGTCTGTCTCGATGAGCCGTTCGGCGACTATATCCTGTGGTTTCGCGGCGAACTTGTGCGCACCATTTCCTGGGCCGGCAACCCCGAAAAATCGCTGATCGTCGACAGCAGCGGCCCGCGCATCGAGCCCCGGCGTTCGTTTTCGCTCTGGGAACAGAACGTGCGCGGCCACTCGCTGCCCTGGAGCGACCAGGAATGCGATGCCGCCCGCTCCCTCAGCCGCAATCTGGTCGAAATCCTTGCCTTGCGCGCCCTGCGCCAGTCCGAGCACAGCTATCGGCTGCTGGCCGAGAACTCGACCGACATGATCTCGCGCCATGACGCCGATGGCGCGATCGTTTTCACCTCTCCGGCCTGCCGGGAGATTCTGGAGCGGTCTCCCGACAGCCTGATCGGCGAGACACTGACCGAGTTGGCTCTGGCCGAGGACCGGCCGGCATTGCAGGCGGCGCAGCACAAGGTGATGGCGACCGGGCTCTCCGACACGGTGCTGTTCCGTTACCGGCGCGCCGACGGTAGCAGCCACTGGATCGAGTCGACGATCAAACGCTCGGAGGAAGACCGCCAGATGGTGGTCAACTCGCGCGATGTCACCGAACGCCAGGAATATCAGCTGGCCATCGAGGAGATGCAGCAGCGCAATGCCGCGATTCTCGAATCGGCGGGTGAGGGCATTCTCGGCCTTGATTCGACCGGGCATATCCGCTTTGCCAACCCGGTGGCGGCACAGTTGCTGGGCTACGAGGCCGGCGAACTCGCCGGTCTCGGTGTCCTGGAGGCGGTTCGGTGCGAGCCGGTCGAAGGTCATGTCTGCGATTGCGACACCTGTCCGATCCTCGCCGTGATTCGTACCGGCGAAGCGTTGCCAAGCCGCGAGGTGCTGTTCCGCCGCCGCGACGGCGCTCTCTTTCCGGTAGAATTGATCGCGACCCCGATTCATGCCGGTCACGGCCATGTCGACGGTGTCGTGATCGTCTTTCGCAACATCAGCGAGCGGCGGGCGGCGGAGGATCGGCTGCGCCAGTCGGACACGGTCTATGCCAACGCCGCCGAGGCGATCATGGTCATGGACGCCAGCGGCCTGATCACCGGTGTCAACCGCGCTTTCACCGAGATGACCGGCTTCACCGAGGAGGAGGTGATCGGCCAGCCGCCCAGCCTGCTCAAGTCGGGCTACCATCCGGCCTCGTTCTACGAGGGCATGTGGCGCGAGGTCATGGAGCGGCGCTCCTGGCGCGGCGAAATCTGGAACCGGCGCAAGAGCGGCGAAGCCTTCCCGATGTGGGGCTCGATCACCGTGGTTTCCGATCATCGCGGCAACATCCGCAATTTCGTCACCGTTTTTACCGATATCAGCAAGGCCAAGGAGGTCGAGGGTCATCTTCAGTACCTCGCAACCTATGACCCCCTGACCAATCTGCCCAACCGCATGCTGTTCACCGACCGCCTGCAGCATGCGCTGTTCGAAGCCAGCCGCAACCAGGAGAAGCTGGCCATCGTCTTCGTCGATTTCGACCATTTCAAGATCATCAACGACACGCTGGGCCACGCGGCCGGCGACGAGTTTCTGGTCAGCATGTCGCGGCGCCTGACCGAAACCCTGCGGCCGGGCGACACGCTGGCGCGCTGGGGCGGCGACGAGTTCATCATGGTCATGGAGCGGGTTCAGGATGTCCGCCATGTCGCGGCCCTGGCCGGCCGGTTGCTCACCGCGCTCTCGGCACCGATCCTGCTGGCCGGCAAGGATTTCATTCCCTCGGCCTCGGCCGGAATTGCGCTCTACCCCGACAATGGCACCGACCCGAGCCGTCTGGTCCAGGCGGCCGACGCCGCGATGTATCGCGCCAAGCACCTTGGGCGCAACCGGATCGAATTCTTCACCAAGGAGCTGACCGAAAAGGTCGAGCAGCGCTTCCGCATGAGTTCGGAAATCCGCCGGGCGCTGATTCACAACGAATTCCGGCTGGTGTATCAGCCCCAGTGTCAGGCCGACTCCGGGGCGGCCACGGGCCTCGAGGCCCTGATTCGCTGGCAGCATCCCGAACAGGGGCTGATTTCGCCGGCCCAGTTTCTGCCCATCGCCGACGAGCTTGGGCTGATGGAGGACATCGGCGACTGGGTGCTGAGGGCGGTTTGCCGCCAGATCAGGGACTGGGGGCCGGCGCTGCCCGATGAGCTGCGAGTGGCGGTCAACGTTGCGCCCTGCCAGCTCAACGATGGTTTTGTGGCAAAAGTTTCGGCGGCCCTGGCTGAATACGGCGTCCCGGCCGAGCGAATCGAGGTCGAGATCACCGAGGACGACCTGGACGTCAGCGGCAAGACCCTTGGCATCCTTGAGGCGTTGCGCCGGCTTGGTGTCCGCCTCGCGCTGGACGATTTCGGCAGCGGCTACTCGTCGCTGGGCCGTTTGCGCGACATGCCGATCGACAAGTTCAAGATCGACAAATCCTTTGTTGACGGTCTGCCCCAGAGCAACCGCGACCTCGCCATCGTCCGGGCGATCATGGCCCTCGGCTCCAGCCTCAATGTTTCGATCATTGCCGAGGGGGTCGAACTGCAGAGCCAGGTGTTGCAACTGCGCGGTGTCGGCGTGACCGTGATCCAGGGCTATGTCTTCAGCCGGCCGCTGGCGGTCGCCGACGTACTTCCCTTCATCGCCCGCCACTGAGCAGAGGAGGCGCTGCCGCCGGTGCCGCCGGATCAGGGGCAGGTCAGGAAGGCCGGGCCCGAAAACTCCTCGACATCCTTCTGCCACTTTCTCAAGCATTGGGTAAGCATGATCGAGAGTGTTGCGTAGTCGGAGGTAATGGCCATCCGTTCGAGGGCTTCGTGCTTCTTGCCGCGAAGGGCGAGATCGACAATTCCGGCGGCGCACTCATGAAACTGGGCGTGGATCGTGATGATCTCGGTGTAGGAGGGCAACGCCTTTGCCGCCTCTGGGATCGAATCGCCATAAAGCCAATGGCCGAAGGTGCAGGCATCGTCCTTGATCACATCGCCTGGCGAAAGATCAAATGTCCCGGTATCGATAGCATCCCGGAGACGTTGCCCCCAGATACAGTGTGCGACTATGGCGTCATCGACCTCATGATTCGTCAGCATGAGATTTTTTCCCCCGCTTCTTATTATTGTCTTTGCTCAGGCCCGTTTCAGCTCCCCAGTGATCGTCAATGAGGCATCGTCCGAACGGGGGGCGGGTCGGAGACGGTGCTTCGGTCTGTTAAGCGGCCGACCGTGACCATATCCGATCCGATATACCTGAACTCGGGGCATTTTCCCACCATCTGGTTGCAGATACCGTTTGCACCCTGCACATCGATCCGTCTATCTAACCCTTAAGGGTCATGTCCGGCCAAGGCGACCGGGACAACTACCGCCGACGGGCGGAGCGGGGCCGGGTCGGGGCCGGCGAAGACAGGTCGCCGGTCGTGAGCCACCCCCACTGTTTCAATCTCCTGAGGCCCCAGTCCCCAGTTCCCGGAGCAGATGACGATGAAACTATGGGTACCGAGGAAGCATGTCAGGTTTTTATCTCCGGTTGCATATCGGGCATTGCTGCACCGGATGAGCCGGATTGATTGCATTGAAAAGGCGACGGTCAGAAAGAAGCGGGCAATTCGCCAGTATGCGATTCGGATCGATAGCGGAAAGGCCGGGGAGACCGTCTCCGACTGAGGCGTCGGCGAGCATCGAATCGAGACCCGCCATCCCCTAGTCTTGAGCAGGTTGACGAATCAAGGGAAAATAGACCACCACGATAAAAGCAATAAACAAGAAGCTGATGACAATGCAGCACCCCAGGCTCAGCCTGAGAGTTGCCGACGCAACGGCGAGCTGGGTTCTTACGCTGTCTTCGGCGGTGTTGGCTGCGTTTTCCAAAAACTTCTGATGTCCGTCGGAAAGCCGCCTCATCGTCGCCTCAATCTCGCCGAGATCGGTGGCCGCGATCTGCCTGATTTCACCGATGACGGCCACGGCCTCATCGCACACCGCGCGGTAGCGGCGGAGATCGCCGCCAAGGGATCGCCGGCGATCGCTGAGTTCGGCCGGAGCCCCCGGGGGGCTCGGTTCGGCCAGGTCGCTCGACAGATCGGCCAGCAATCGCTGGTGCGTCGCCCGCATCCCGGGGTCGGTGGTCTCGAGGCTGCGCCAGCCCTCGGCCGCGACCGTGGCGAAGGTGTCGAGCAGGCGTCCGGCTCCGGCCGCCAGAGGACCTTCGCCCCGGGCGAGGGCGGTGGTGATCAGCAGGGTGATGCCGCCGCGAACGCGCCGGGCCGCCTCGGCCAGATCATGGTCGACCAGGGTCCGGTAGCGCGCCCGGAGCGTGGTGGCACGGTCGGCGGCGGCGGCAAACCCGGCAAGGGCGCGGCCATAGGGCTCGCTGTCGCCGGTGCCGGCCTCAAGGCCCGGTGGATTGGCGGCCAGTCCGACCATCAGGGCGCGGATTTCGGCGCTCTCGCCATCAAACTCATGGCCCCGGACCAAATCCGCCCTCATCAACCCGAGTTCAGAGAGCAACCGCCGCAACGGGGCACGATCATCCAGCCCGGCCCGCAGACTGCCGAGATCACGGTCCGTCGCGAGCGAGGTCCGATAGCTGACGACCATGGCCAAGGTCAGGACGACCAGAGCGCCGACGAAACAGACATAAAGCCTGTTGGCATCCGTGTGGCCCCCTGGCCCAAAAAGCATTTTCATCTCAGATCAGTCCCAGGAAAGAACCGCAATAATGAAGTTAACCAAAACGAATCAGGAGGTGTCAGAGAGGCCTCTGGACAAATTGACTTTGGTCAAATCAAGGCGCAGCGTCAATTTTACCAAATCACAAATGGTCTTCGCCCGCAATTTCCTCATGGCATTCTTTCGATAGGATTCAACGGTCCGGCAACTCAGCCCGAGGTGGGTTGCGATTTCCTTGTTGTGATAGCCCTGGACCAGCAACTGAACCAGGGAGAGTTCCCGGGGGGTCAGGCTGGCCAGGCGCCGCGTGGCGTCGGGGGTCGAAATGCCCCGGCTCCCGGTTGCCGAGGTCCTGATGATCGCCTCGCTGATACGGTCCGACAGAGTCGTGGGGCTGACCTCGCCAACAATAACATCGGCGGCGCCTGCCTTCATGAAGTCGACCGCCGTCGAGACGTCACACCGGTCCGCAATAATGATCAGCGGAATGCCGTGGGAAAGGGTTTTCAGCAACCGGATAACCGCACAATCCTTCTGACCCGGCGACAACAAATCTATGACCGCGCAGGAGAAGGGGCTGTGCTTCATACCGGTCACCAGATCTTCGACGGTATGAAAAGCGGTCGCACAAAACTGACCGGAGGTCAGGGCGGTCTGGATGACCTGGAGGTGGCCTTCGTGATGGCTCATGGCGGCGACGGAAAATGCGTGCAGAATGGATCCGAACATGTTCTTGTCCCAGGTAGGCCTTGCCGCTCGCCGGTTAGAAATCGCTAGTCACGGCCGATAACGCCTTCAATTCAGACATGGCGCAACCAGCACAGCCGGGAACCCGCCCTTGAATTGAAAAACATTGTAGTTGCACACCTGACAAGCGCCTGCGGCACCGCCCCCACACCCAGAGAAAATAGGCCCTGCTCCGCAAATCAACAAGGCTAATCTCGCGGCGCGCAAGAATTTTGGCACTCTGACCGGACGTCGGAAGCAGAAAAGGCTCATGATATAAGCTTGTGGCTCCCGTCTGGAATCAAATTGCGTCATGCGCTGCGGGGTTTTGCCGCTTTTCCTTGCCGGTGCCACCAGAATTACCGCCTATCCCCGTTCCTGCGGGGGCAGTCTTTCGTCGGCCGGAACGCGATGGTGGTTCCAGCCGATTTCATTCAGCGCCGCCGCGAGGTTGCCGATCTGGCCGCCGAGGCCGGAGGTCTGAGCGTCGCCGTCGGCGGCGCCGGACCGGTCCGCGGCCAGCGCCCGTTCCTCGGGGGGAAGGCGTTCGGCGTCCGGAACCTGATGATGATTCCAACCGGCGGCGTTGATCGAAGCCATGACCTCCTCGATCTGTCCGCCCAGGCCGGGAAGGGGGGTCTCGGGGCTGGGGTGGCTGAAGCTCTCCGCGCTGCGGCAGCTGGCGACCGAATCAAAACCATCCTGGTGGCAGACGACGGCGGTGTTTCGGACGAAACCGCAGTGGGTGGCAAAAACCATGTCCATCACAGCCCCCAATGAAAAAAAACCCGTGTCCGACAGCACGCCGCGCCGTCGGACCCAAGACGTTCAAATAATACTATCCCCGGACTGCTTAATATCTTGCCCCGGACCGGAAAACGAACTCCGTCATATGTTTGAGTTCCAGGGCGGCCTCGTCGTACAGGCCCTCAAGGGCGTCCTTTCTCGTTACCAGACCATGAAGGACGCCGTCCTCGACGACAGGCATGTGCCGGATGTCCCAATGGGCCATACGCTGGAGCACGCACAGGATGTCGTCGGCAAGGCAGGCGGTATGAACGTTGGCAGACATGATGGCCCCGACGGTCATCTTGAAAATCTTCTCGCGATGCCGGTAGAGGCCGAAAACAATATCCCCAAGCGACAGGACACCCCGAACCTGATCGTTATCGTCAACAACCACCGCGATCGAGTACTTCCGCCCGTGCTCCGTGTCGGCAAAGGACGCCGCGGCCTCGGCGACCGTCAGCGATGAGCGAATTTTCAACGCCGAATGACCATATTTGTCGAGAAACTTCTGGACGGTAAGTGACTTTCCAGCAGTTGAACAGTAATCCATCTTGCCCTCCAAGTGGTTGTTTATTGGTTTACGAGTGCCCGTCCGCTCAACGCCCCGATGGTAACACTACGCTCTCCCGGTTACCAAGTAAAGCGCTGCGCGGCTGAGTCATGGCGCGGAGTTGTTGCGTTGCAGCAAGCAGCCATTCCGCTCCCTTGTCGGTCAGTCTAAGGGAAGCACTTTTGTTTTCGACGCCGGCCATGAGGCCCAACTGGATCATGCCTTCGAGGTCGCGCGCCGGAATTTTGCCCGATGGCAGGCTGTTGAAGCGTCGTACGTGTTCGAGAATTGCGAGATCGCTGATCGTCAGATCGTGGGGGTGCTTCGGATCAACGCCATCGGCGCGCCGAAAGTCCGAATCCATCAGGAAATACCTTATTTCGGTCGGTTTGACATAAATGACCTGTCTTATGCCGAAGTCGCTCAGTTCGTGAACGACGTTGAGAGTGACTAGCGAGTCGGCCCGCTTTGCGGCGGCCCCGCTGTGGGCAGCGATGGTGATCACCGCCCTGGGCAGAGAGGTTGGATTAGCCAAATCCTGGGTGATGCTGATCGAACTGGCAACGCGGGTGCGGCCAAACGAGTCATAACAACAATAAGGATAATATCCGGTCAGCTGTCCGTTGTTAATATTGCGGACTTCAATGTCGGCAGTCCGCATGCCGCCGATCTGATTGCGCAACTTCTTGCTGTAGCGGATCAGCTTGGCGCTGTCCCGACTCTGGTGTTCTGAGGCACATCGCTGGAGATCGGCGGCCCGGCCGGTGCCGCCGACGTCATCGGCAGGGTCGCGCAGGGCCGGTCCCGGCCGGTCCGTCGGCCTCGACGCCGCGGTCATCGCGCCGCACTCCGGGCGGCGGCGCGGTCCACCCAAACGGCGCGGCGTCCGGGCTGAATGCTGGGGCGGCGGGCGTCTGGCGGTGTTTCGGGCTCGGGCGTCACGTCGGGTCTCCAGGCGGCAGATCGGCCCGTCATCGTCCTGCTCCGGTGGCTATGTCCAACCCGGTTGCGGAGCCGCACCGCGGGGTAAGGTCGGTACTGCGGCGGCACTTCTCGGGGCCGGAAAAAAAAGTGTGGTCACTTGGCATGAAGTGAGCGGAACTCAACTGAGATCGTGGTCAGAAAATTCCTGAGTTAGAGGGACTGTTCACCGTAAAAGTTTTATGAGCGAAATGGAAAGTGATGCCGATCGGTCCGAATGATATGCCATGCGCAAACATACATCTCTATTAAGTCCTTCATCTATACGACAGTATGCAATAGTTGTACTGAATGCGAACGTCAGTCGAACGTCATGACAAAAACTTACAAAAAAATACCGGGTCTCGCTTGCCTTCGATCCCGGTCTCGTCGCCTGAATACCTTCGCCGGGCGTATGGTAGCGCCCGCAGTAATCAGGAATAGAACGCAACAGCAGAACAATAGTTGTGAAAACACGATTTCTTCGTCATAATGAGGCCGATTGTGGTATAAGTATTTCCCTGCATGTTGAAGATGTCAACCAGTTTTCACCTAAGTACGACTACTACCGTATAACCACTGACCGGTCATTACAATTCGAACTGTTACGATCGGGGGAAGCCCGATGGCGATTAAGTAATTTAAATCACTGTCGTTGGCGCGGAGCGGATTGACAGGTCGCAATCTGATACGTATAAGAGCGGGGGTGACATCACCTACGGGAGTCGACCATAGTGATGTCCCTTATCGACGGCTGTTTCTGTTCTTGATAGTGAGGGGACGGTGCTTGAGGGCGTGCTCCAGGCATGCTCCAACAGTCGCGCACAGCATGGGCCGGGGTTGTCGCCTGCCTTGAAGTCGGGGGATTGGCATTATGGGACTGTTAGCCGTATTTCCACCATTGCTCGGGGCGATGATCGCGGGACTGGCGGGGCAGAGGATCGGGGATCGGGCGTCGCAGCTCGTCACCTGTACCGGGCTGATCATATCGGCGCTGGCGTCTGTCTGGCTGTTTTACACCGTCGGCATTTCCCACAGTGGTGGCTACACGATCAATTTGTTCACGTGGTTCGCCAGCGGCGCCTTCAAGGTGTCATGGGCGCTGCGCTTTGACACGCTGACCGTGGTCATGCTGATCGTGGTGAATATCGTTTCGGCCTGTGTCCATGTCTATTCGGTGGGATACATGTCGCACGATCATCACAAGCCCCGGTTCATGGCCTATCTCAGCCTGTTTACCTTCTGCATGCTGATGCTGGTCACCGCCGACAACCTGCTCCAGATGTTTTTCGGCTGGGAGGGGGTGGGCTTGTGCTCCTACCTGCTCATCAATTTCTGGTACGAGAAGCCGAGCGCCAACGCCGCGGCGATCAAGGCCTTTCTGGTCAACCGCGTTGGCGATTTCGGGTTCGCCCTGGGCATCATGACCGTGTTCGGTCTGACCGGTGCGCTTGATTTCGATACCATTTTCGCCGCGGTGCCGGCGGTGGCCGGGCGGACCGTGATGGTCGCCGGCTATGAGGTCAATGTCCTGACCGTGGCCTGTCTGCTGCTGTTCATGGGCGCGATGGGCAAGTCTGCCCAGCTGGGTCTTCATACCTGGCTGCCCGACGCGATGGAGGGCCCGACCCCGGTCTCGGCCCTGATCCATGCCGCTACGATGGTTACCGCCGGTGTCTTCATGGTCTCGCGGCTATCGCCGGTGTTCGAGTATGCGCCGACCGCGCTGGCCGTGGTCACCATCGTCGGGGCGCTGACCGCTTTCGTCGCCGCGACCATCGGCATGACCCAGTTTGACATCAAGCGGGTGATTGCCTATTCGACCATGAGCCAGCTCGGCTACATGTTCTTCGCGGTCGGGGTCTCGGCCTATCCGGCCGCAATCTTTCATCTGATGACTCACGGCTTCTTCAAGGCGCTGCTGTTCCTCGGCGCCGGCTCGGTGATCCATGCCATGTCCGGCGAGCAGGACATGCGCAAGATGGGCGGCATCGCGAAGCTGATTCCCACCACCTATGTCCTGATGTGGATCGGCAGTCTGGCGTTGGCCGGCGTGCCTTTCTTCGCCGGCTATTATTCCAAAGACATGATCCTTGAGGCCTCGTTCGCCGCCGGCTCCGGCGTCGGCCTCTTTGCCTACTGGCTGGGCATCGCCGCCGCGACCATGACCGCCTTTTATTCCTGGCGCCTGCTGTTCATGACCTTCCACGGCAAGCCGCGGGCCGACCACCACGTCATGCACCATGTCCACGAGTCGCCGGCGGTGATGCTGGTGCCGCTGATGGTGCTGGCGCTGGGCTCGGTGGTTGCCGGGTATCTTGGCTACGAATACTTTGTCGGCCATGACCGCGGTGCCTTCTGGGGCAAGGCGATCATGGTGCTGGGCAACCACGACACCATCGCCGTCGCCCACCATGCGCTGCCCGAGTGGGTGGGGCAGATGCCGACCCTGGTCGGTATGGTCGGCATCCTGCTGGCCCTGGTGGCTTACATCTTGGTGCCGGGCCTGCCGGCGATGGTTGTCCAGTTGATCCGTCCGGTCCACGCCTTCGTGTTCGCCAAGTGGTATTTCGATGAACTCTATGACGCCCTGTTCGTCAAGCCGGCCTTCGTGATCGGCAAGTTCTTCTGGAAGACCGGTGACACCAAGGTGATCGAGGGCCTTGGCCCGAACGCCGCGTCGGCCCTGGTCCGGGTCTCGGCCTGGAATGTCAGCGAAATCCAGACCGGGTACGTTTTCCATTACGCGTTCGTCATGATCATCGGGCTGGTCAGCCTGACGTCATGGTTCCTGATGAACTGACACACTTTCGTACGGGGACATAGACATGACCGGGTTTCCGATCCTATCCGTGACGACGTTTCTACCGTTGGTCGGGGTCGTTCTCATCTTCCTGTGCCGGGGCGAAGAAGCCGCCGTGAAGGAGAGGACGCGCCAGATCGCCTTGTGGACCTCGGTGGCGACGCTGATTGCCTCTCTCTTCATTCTGGTCGGCTTCGACTCCGGGTCGGCGGCGTTCCAGATGGTCGAACTCGTGCCCTGGATGCCGTCGCTGGGCATTGCCTATCACGTCGGGGTCGACGGGATTTCGGTGCTGTTCATTCTGCTCTCGACCTTCCTGACCCCGCTCTGCGTGCTGGCGAGCTGGACCTCGGTTCAGGCCCGGGTCAAGGAATACATGATCGCGTTCCTGGTCCTCGAAACCTTCATGGTCGGCACCTTCTGCGCTCTCGATCTGCTGCTGTTCTATATCTTCTTTGAGGGTGTGCTGCTCCCGATGTATCTCATCATCGGCGTCTGGGGCGGCAAGAACCGGGTGTACGCTGCCTACAAGTTCTTCCTCTATACACTGTTCGGTTCCGTGCTGATGCTGGTCGCTTTTCTGGCGATTCACTTTCTGGCCGGCACCACCGACATCCCTGAACTCTTCGCGCTGAAGCAGCCGTTCTCGTTCTCGGTTCAGATATTCCTCTGGCTGGCCTTCTTCTCCTCGTTCGCGGTTAAGGTGCCGATGTGGCCGGTTCACACCTGGCTGCCCGACGCCCACGTCGAGGCGCCGACCGCGGGCTCGGTGATTCTGGCCGGTGTGCTGCTGAAGATGGGCGGTTACGGCTTCCTCCGGCTTTCGATCCCGCTGCTGCCGGAGGCGACGCATTACTTCGCGCCGCTGGTCTACTCTCTCAGCATTGTCGCGGTGATCTACACCTCCTATGTCGCGCTGGTTCAGGAGGACATGAAGAAGCTGATTGCCTACTCGTCGGTCGCCCACATGGGCTACGTCACGATCGGCATTTTCACTCTGAATACCCAGGGCGTCGAGGGCTCGATCTTCCAGATGCTGTCCCATGGCATCGTCTCCAGTGCCCTCTTCCTTTGCGTCGGCGTCGTCTACGATCGTCTGCACTCCCGGGAGATCGCCCGCTATGGCGGTCTGGCCACCAACATGCCGCGCTACGCCCTGGTGTTCATGATCATGATGCTGGCCTCGGTCGGCCTGCCCGGGACCAGCGGCTTCGTCGGTGAGTTCCTGATCCTGGTCGGGGCCTTCCAGGCCAATCTTCTGGTCGCCGTGCTTGCGGCCACCGGTCTGGTTCTGGGCGCGATGTATATGCTGTGGCTGTATCGGCGGGTGATCTTCGGCAAGCTGGTCAAGGCCGACTGTCAGGCCATGGCCGACCTTGGGGTGCGGGAATTCGCGGTGTTTGCCCCGCTGGTGGTGCTGGTGCTGTGGATGGGCATCTACCCGGTCAGCTTCACGGCGCTGACCTCGGCCTCGGTCTCGCACCTGATTCACAGTTATGAAGTGGCGTTGTCTCAGCCTTCCCTTGAGGTGGTGGCCCAGGCGCGCTGACCGCCCGGACTGCGACGAACTTCGGGCGAGCCCCGGACGCAGGATCCTGCGTCCGGGGTTCGCGCCGTTTTAGGGTTCGGCCGGTTCGGAGCCGGCGTCAGGCCCGTCGTGGAGAGCGCGAAGGATGGCGCAGGTGTCGACGCTGTCGCCGGCGCAGCGCTCGATGATCGCCGTGAGCCGCCGCTTGAGGGCGGACAGGTCGCCGATCTTGCGGTCGATATCGAGCAGCACGGCTTCAGCGATCCGGGTGGCCGGGGCGCAGGGCCGGGCGGGGTCGCTGCTGAGACTCAGCAAATCGCGAATCGCCTCCAACGGCAGCCCCAAGGCCCGGCTGTGGCGGATGAAGCTGAGACGCTCCAGATGGTCGGGCTGGTAAAGACGGCGATTGCCAGGGGTCCGCGCCGGTTCGGGCATCAGGCCGATGGTCTCATAATACCGGATCGTCGTCACCTTGACCCCGGTTCGGGCGGCCAGTTGGCCGATGGTCAGGGGGGGTGCGGCCGCCATGATTTCGCTTGCTCCTCCAGGGACTGGAGATTGTACCCTGATTGGGCGTTTGCCGGCACCCTGATGGTCGCCGGGAGTGGCGCAGGCCGGCGGGACCGGTCGGAAGGGGGTCGCTGATGGGTGCGTGCTGTGCCGGCTGTTCTGACGGTCCCGGGACCGTTTCGGTGCGCTATCGGCGGGTGTTGACCCTGGTTCTGGTCATCAACGCCGTGATGTTTGCGGTCGAGATCGCCTGGAGTCTGATCGCGGGCTCGACGGCGCTCCAGGCCGATGCCCTTGATTTTCTGGCCGATTCCCTGACCTATGGTCTGACCTTGGCGGTGCTTGGCCAGCCACTGGCGGTGCGGTCCCGCGCCGCGCTGCTCAAGGGTGCCAGCCTGGGCGGGATGGCCCTGCTGGTGCTGGGTGCCGCGGTCTGGCGCGGGCTGGGCTGGAGCGTCCCCGAACCGCTGACCATGAGCGTGGTCGCGGCGCTGGCCCTGGCGGCCAACCTGACCAGCGTGCTGCTGCTTTATCGCTTTCGCGACGGCGATGCCAATATGGCGTCGGTCTGGCAGTGCAGCCGCAACGATGCCATCGGCAACCTCGCGGTGATCGCTGCCGCCGGTGCGGTCACGCTCACCGACTCGGGCTGGCCCGACATTGCGGTTGCGGTGGCGATGGCCGGCCTGTTTCTGAATTCGTCGATCCGGATCATCAGCCGCGCGTGGCGGGAACTTGATGGCGCGCGGCGCGGCGCGGCCGAACTCTTGGGAGGACTCTGACATGGGCGGCAAGACTCTGATGCTTACCCTGGCGACGCTGGCGGTTATGGCCGGCCCGGCCGTTTCCCGGGCGCAGACCCTGGCGGCGGCCGGGACACCGGCGGCGGTCGAAACGCCGGCCGACCGGCTGGAGCCGTTCAACAGGGCGGTGTTCCGCTTCAACACCCTGGTGGTGGATTTCCTGGTCGAACCGGCGGCCGGGTTGCTGGGCGCGGTGACGCCGAGTTGGGTCCAGCGGCTCGGGGCCAATCTTTACGAGAACATCAGCGAGCCCGAATTCGTCTTCACCAACCTGCTCGCCGGGCATCCCCGGGACGCCGCGGTCTCGCTCGGCCGCTTCGCCGTCAACAGCACGCTCGGTCTGGCCGGTCTCTTCGATGCCGCGACGCCACTCGGTCTGGAGCGCCGCACCACCGAAGTCAGCGAGGCGATGTGCAAAGTCGGCATCACGCCGGGGCCGTATCTGGTTCTGCCCCTGATCGGGCCGACCAACCTGTTCAGCGGCGGCCTGCTCGGCGCGGCGCTGGCGGCGGAATGGTATGCCCTCAGCCTGGTCTCGGCGGCGCTGGCCGCGGGCGACGCCATCTTTGACCTCAGCGTTTCGGTGGCCAGCCTGCGCCACGTCCGCGACCTTCCCGAAGACCAGCATCCCGACCACTATGCGCTCCAGCAGCAGGAGTTCTGGGACTACGTCAAGGCCGGCTGCGCTCCGGGCGAGCCGCGCCGGCTGAGCACGAGGGGTACGACCACGGTTCCGGGGGCGGGCGCCGGCGGCTGAGCCCCGGGCCGGGAGTCCCGGAGTGGTTCCGTTTTGCGCCGATCCGGGCTAAAAGGCAGCGACGGACTCCTTGAACCTCTGGACTGACCGGCGATGACCTATTTGCTCGTGGCGTTTGGCAGCGCGCTCGGCGGCACGCTGCGCTACTGGCTGTCGGGGCTGATCGCCGCCGCCACCGGCGGCGCCTTTCCCTGGGGCACGCTGGTGGTCAACGTCACCGGGTCCTTCGTCATCGGTTTTTTTGCCGTGTTGAGCGGACCGGACGGGCGGTTGCTGGTGCCGGGCGAGTGGCGCCAGTTCTTCATGGCCGGCATCTGCGGCGGCTACACCACCTTTTCCTCGTTCAGTCTTCAGACCCTGACTCTGGCCCAGGATGGCGAGTGGGCCGAGGCCGGTCTCAACATCGGCCTCTCGCTGGTGCTGTGCCTGGCGGGAGTCTGGCTCGGCGCCGCCGGGGCGATGGCGCTCAACAAATAACCCGGGCGAGTCCCCTCAACCCCCAGGAGGCGATGCCATGCAACTGCCCAAGGACGCCGTGCTGCTGCGCATCTTTCTCGGCGAGCAGGACAAGTGCGGGCACCGGCCCCTTTATGAGGCGATCGTCTTCAAGGCCCGGGAGCTGCATCTGGCCGGCGCCACGGTGTTGCGGGGGCCGCTGGGCTTCGGCCGTTCGAGTCGGGTTCATACCGCCAAGATTTTGCGGCTGTCGGAGGATTTGCCGATGGTGATCGAGATCGTCGACCACCCGGAGCGGATCGACGCCTTCCTGCCCGTGCTCGAGCAGATGATGGGCAGTGGTCTGGTGACCTTGGAGAAGGTCCAGGTGCTGCAATACGGCACCGTCGGCCCGGTCGAGGGGCGGTAACCGCCGCCGCGGCCGGAGCTTGGCCCCCTTTCAGCTTGACTGTGACATTCCGGGATCAAGACATCCCGCGGATGATGGCATGAATTTCCCTGGAGAGGGGAGGGTGTTCGGCAGAATTTACCCGCTGCGGCAAAAAATACACGGCAAAATATTCCTAACTCAAAAGTGCAGGGTCGTTTTTTCCCGCCATTTCCTAAAGCGAAATCTTCAGATTGCCTCGTAAGTGCTGGCACAGCCGTTGCTAGGGTGGTTGGAGACGGCCTTGGCCATCAGGCAAGGTGGCAAACGGAGAGTTCCCATGCAATCTTATCAATCAACCGAGGCGGCATTGTTTGATCCGCTGGCCTATCGTCCGCTGCGAAGGCGACGTCCCTACTGGGGCGCGATCGTCCGGACGCTGGCCCTGGTGTCGACGGTGACGCTGTCCTTTTTCGGTGTTTATGAACTCGACCAGTATTGGAACGGTGGCCGGGGAGAACCGGTGGGGATGACCTCGGGGCCGGTCCAGTCCTATGGCCCCAGCATCAATTGGGGCGGTCGGCGCTGATTGATTTTTTGGCCGCTTTCTGCGATACTCAAACCCTGTAACATGATCCGGGGGGCCATTGCCGCCCGGATCTTTCGGGGTTGGCAGACAGGTCATGGCGGCGATCTCAACGGTCGGTGGAAATGTCCAGGTCGCGTTGGCGGGAGCCGGGCTCTCGGCCGAGGCGGCCTCCTCGAGCCGGCTCCAGGTCTCGGCGCAGGCCGGCGGCGCGGCCCGCGGCACCTCGGGATCGACCGCTGTGCCGACGCTGGTGCCGGTGGCGGGCAAGGGGGGCAAGACCACGGGCGGCTCCGGTTTTGCCGCCAGTACCAAGCCGGCACCGCCCCCCACCTTTGCCCCCGTGACCTACGACAAGGCCAAAATCCAGATGCCGTTCATGGGGCCGGTCTATTACAACAAGGCCGGGTCGTTCAGCCAACCGGTCCAGACCCTGGGCCAGGGCGCTCTGGTCAACATCACCGCCTGACCGTCTGTTGCCGTCGGCTGTGGGGCCTCCGACCGGGCGGCATGCCGCCAAAAAAATCTGCGGTAGCATCGGGGGGCGCCAGGGGTGACCCGCTGAACACACCGGGCCGCGCCGTGACCAGATGCGGTACGATGCAATGGAACCCTGGAACAATCGGATCGAGCCCCCGCCACCGGGCCGGTAATCCTTATCTTTATGTCGGTTTGTCGCGAAAATGGCAGAGATCGACTGGTTCAATCTGTCGCGGCGGGTAAAAAAATGCTTGTGGCGAGGGAGCGCGATGGTTCACCCTCTCAGCAATGGCGACACAAAAAGCGGTCGCCCGCTCGATGAGGTGAGGGAGGATGACGATGGACAGAGGCCGTGCGGATTACCAGCCCTTTTGTGTGGTGGTGATCGAAGATCAGGCCTTCGTACGAAAAACCATTGTGCAACTGCTGGGGCAACTTGGGTTCGGCCGCGTCGGTGAGGCCGAGGACGGCGAGTCCGGCCTCGCCGAATGCCAGCGGGTCAATCCCGACATCATCCTCTGCGACATCGACATGCGGCCGGTCAACGGCCTCGACTTTCTGACCCGGTTGCGGGCCTCGACCACCCTGCGCAATCCCCGGACGCCGGTGATCTTCCTGACCAAGCACTCCGAGTCCGAGATTGTCCGGCAGGCTCTGGCGCTGGGGGTCAACGCCTTCGTGGTCAAGCCGCCGACGCTGCCGGCGCTGCGCGAGCGCATCGACCGCTACCTGTTTCCGGCCTGATCCCGGGACCGGGCGCGGGCGGAGTCGCGCTCAGTGGCCCGGCCCGCTGTCCTTCTTGCCGTTGGAGAAGCGGCCAACGTTGCCCATCATCTGTTCCAGGAACGACAGATCCTTGCCCGCGGTCGGGGTGGTGCGTTCGACCAACGAGACATCCTGGCCGGCGCTGGCATCAAGCTTCTCGACCTTGCGCACGACGCCGGTCTGATCAAACTGGAGCACCAGCACCTGACGGTCGACCACCTCGGGGGGGTAGAAGGCCACCTTCTCGGTACGCTGGCCGATATAATACCAAGTGTTGGGATCGAAGGTGCCGGTGGCGGTCGGCGTGCCCAGGACATCGGCGATATCGGCCTTGCGGCTGATGCCCTCGTGAATCTGCTGGAGCCGTTCGGGTTCGATGAAATTGCCGTGGATCGACACGATCGGCGCGCAGGCGGCCGTGGTCGAAATCAAGAGGCCGACGGCGAACAGTTTGACAGCGGTCGATCCGGTCATGACAATCGACACTCTCTGGTGAGCGGGACGCGCGATAGCGGGCGGGGGCGCGGCTCCGACAATCGCACCGCTCGCTTTGACCTGTCAACGGGATCGCTGGGGGATCGCGGGCACGACCATGATGGTATTCCTGAAACGCCTTTTTTTGGGCAGCGGCCGGAAGCGGGCGGTGGCGCGCTGCTATGCTCTGGTGGTTGAACAGTCGCGCCGCCCCGGGTTCTATCTCTGGTGCGGCATTCCCGACAGCCTCGACGGCCGTTACGAGATGCTGGCGCTCCACGCCTTTCTGGTGGTGCACCGCTTGAAGGGGCAGGGCGAGGCGGCCCGGCTGTTTTCCCGGGACTTCTTCGAGGGCATGATCACCGAGATGGATTGCACCGTGCGCGAAATGGGGGTCGGCGACATGGGGGTGCCGCCACGGGTCAAACGCATGGTCAAGGGCTTCAACGGCCGGATCGTGGCCTATGATCGCGGCATTGCCGGGGCGGGCGACGACGCGCTGCTGGCGGCGCTCGACAATAATCTCTTCGGCACCGTGCTGGAGCCGGCGCCCGAAGCGCTGGCGCGCATGGCCGGCTATCTTCGCCAGGCCGTGGCGGTGCTGGAGGCGCAACCGCTGGAGGCCCTGCTGGCCGGCGAGGTGTGCTTTCCCGATCCGCCGCCGGGCGATGGTGGGGGGGCGTCATGACCGCCGCCGAGACGCCGATACCGCCGCCGGAGTTTTCCCGGCCGGTGGTCGCCCTGTCCCTGGCCGGCGATCAGACCGTGCGCGAGATCGAGGCCAGCGCCGCCGAATGCCGGGCGCTGGCCCGGCGCTTTCGAATCGAGGCGGTGCGGAGTCTTGCCGCCACTGTCCGTCTCAACCGGTTGCACGGCCCCCAGAGCGGAATGGTTCTGGTCCGGGGCACGCTCACGGCCGAGGTGGTGCAGAGCTGCGTCGTCACCCTGGAACCGGTGACAGAGCGGGTGTGCGAAGAGTTCAGCGCCCTTTTCGCGCCCGAGGAGCGTCTGGCCGGAAGCGAAACCGAAGTGACGCTGGATCCCTTCGCTCCCGACGAGGATGTTCCCGAACCGATGACCGCCGGCGTGATCGATCTCGGGGAACTGACCGCCCAGCACTTGTCGCTGGCCCTCGATCCCTATCCCCGCGCCCCCGGGGCCGGCTTCTCCGGCTTTGACGACGACGCGGCGGGGGCCGGAGCGGAGGCCGGTGCGGCGCCGGCGAACCCGTTCGGGGCGCTGGCGGCGCTCAAGCGGCGGCATTAGGGCGCCGCCGCCCAAGATCGCAGCAGTTATTCCCGATATCGCTTGCCCTCGTGCCGTATTGGCGGTATTGAATCCGCCGCGCGACGGGGCGGCCTTATTGGGGCCGCCCTTTCCGCACGGATGACAGGTTGATTGGATCGAGTAGAGACCATGGCTGTTCCTAAGAAGAAAACGTCCAAGTCACGGCGCAACATGCGGCGGGCTCATCATGCCCTGACGGCGCAGCCGTACGCGGAATGCGCCAACTGCGGTGAATTGAAGCGCCCCCACCACGTTTGCCTGTCCTGCGGTCATTACGACGGACGGGAAGTGGTGAAATCCGCCACGGCATAACGCGCCTTGAGTGTCGGGGATAATCCCGGCGAGCGGAAGGGGAGCCATGCCGCAGTGAGTGGACGCTTGACCATCGCCCTGGACGCCATGGGAGGGGATCACGCCCCCGACATGGTGGTGGCTGGGGCCGAACTGGCGCGTGAGCGCCACCCCGGCGTCGACTATCTGCTCTTCGGCGACGAACACCGAATCGGGCCGCTGCTGGCAAAACGGCCGGCGTTGCGCGACGTTACCACCGTCATCCATACCCCCGATGCGGTGGCCGGCGACGCCAAGCCCTCGGTGGCGCTCCGGGCCGGGCGCAACAGCTCGATGCGCCGGGCGATTGATGCTGTGTCCGATGGCAAGGCCGGGGTGGTGGTGTCGGCGGGCAACACCGGCGCTCTGATGGCCATGGCCAAAATGGTTCTGAAAACCCTGCCGGGGATCGACCGGCCCGCGATCGCCTCGTTTTTCCCGACTCTGCGCGGCGAAAGCGTGATGCTTGACCTCGGCGCCAATCTTGAATGCGACGCCAACAACCTCGTGCAGTTTGCCGTGATGGGCGCCGCTTTCGCGCGCTCGGTGCTGGGGCTGGAACAGCCGACCGTGGGGTTGCTCAACGTCGGCTCCGAGGATCAGAAGGGCCACGAGGCCATTCGCGAGGCGGCGGCGCGACTGCGCGAACTTGATCTGCCGTTGCGGTTCGACGGCTTCGTCGAAGGCAACGACATCGGCACCGGCAAGGTCGATGTCGTGGTCACCGACGGCTTTACCGGGAACATCGCGCTGAAGACCGCCGAGGGCACGGCCAAGTTCTATTCCGAGTTGCTGCGCCGGACCTTCCGGGCCTCGTTCCTGGCCCGGATCGGCTATGTGCTGGCGCGGCCGGCATTCAAGAAGCTCAAGGTCCGCACCGATCCCCGCCGCTACAACGGCGCCATGTTCCTGGGTCTGCGCGGCATCTGCGTCAAGAGCCACGGTGGCACCGATGCGGTCGGCTTCGCCAATGCCATCTGTGTGGCTTATGATCTGGCGGTGCAGGGGTTCAACGAGCGGGTCAAGGAAGAGATGTCGCATCTGCGCCCGGCATCCGGTCCTGACAGCGAGGCGGTGGCGGTCTGATGCCCATGCGATCCCAGATGGTGGGCGTCGGCGCCTACCTCCCGGCAAAAGTTGTGAGCAATCACGATCTCGCCCAACGTGTTGATACCACCGACGAGTGGATCGTGCAGCGCAGCGGCATCCGCAGCCGCCACATCGCCGCCGAGGGCGAAACCACCTCGGATCTGGCCTTCGCGGCCGCCAAGGCCGCTCTGGAGCAGGCCGGGATTCCGGCCGGGCGGGTCGACCTGATCGTGCTCGGGACCACCACCGCCGACCACACCTTTCCGGCCAGCGCGGTCCGGGTCCAGGCCCGACTCGGCATCACCCGCGGCTTTGCCTTCGATGTTCAGGCGGTCTGTTCGGGCTTCATCTATGCCCTGGCCATCGCCGACAACTTCATTCGCCTCGGTCAGGCCACCACGGCGCTGGTGATCGGCGCCGACACCTTTTCGCGCATCCTCGACTGGGAGGACCGCACCACCTGCGTGCTGTTCGGCGACGGCGCCGGCGCGGTGGTGCTGGAGGCGGCGGAGGGCGAGGGGACGATCGCCGACCGCGGCGTTCTGTCGACCCACCTGCACTCGGACGGCCGGCATTACGAGTCGCTGGCCTGCGACGGCGGCCCCTCGACCACCGGCACCATCGGCGCCGTGCGCATGAACGGCCAGGAGGTTTTCCGCCATGCCGTGAGTCGCCTCAGCGAGGTCGCTGCCGAGGCGCTGGCCGCCAACCACATCGACGGCAAGCAACTCGACTGGCTGGTGCCCCATCAGGCCAATCTGCGTATCATTGAGGGCACGGCAAAGAAGCTGAAGCTGCCGCCCGAAAAGGCGGTGGTGACGGTGGATCACCACGGCAACACCTCGGCGGCCTCGATTCCCCTGGCGCTGGCCGAGGCGGTCGCCGATGGCCGGATCAAGCGCGGCGACCTCCTGCTGATGGAGGCGATGGGCGGCGGTTTTACCTGGGGTTCGGCGCTGGTTCGCTGGTAGGCGGGCTTCGGCCGGGCACCCCGCGGTGCCTGCGGCCAACCGGCGCTTTGGGCTCCGGCGCGGACCGTGCTTCGCGTGCGACTTTTGACCCGGCCGCCAACCTTTTGAATTGACGGGTTTAGTGACGCGCAGTAGGGTGGCCGTCCCGGTTCTCGGAGGGACAGCGCTATGCCGAATGCTACAGTCACCCGCGCCCAACTCAGCGAAGCAGTCTACCAGGAAGTTGGCCTGTCACGGAACGAGTCCGCGGATCTGGTCGAAACCATTCTCAACGAGGTTGCCGATGCCTTGGCGCGCGGAGAGATGGTCAAGATTTCGTCGTTCGGCAGCTTCTCGGTGCGGCAAAAGGGCCAGCGGGTCGGCCGCAATCCCAAGACCGGCGAAGAAGTGCCGATCCTGCCGCGCCGGGTGCTGGTGTTCCGGGCCAGTCACGTGCTGAAAAACCGGATTAATGTCGGTCTGGCCGAGGCCGAGGGCGCCGACGCGTCCTGAGGACGGGTATGGAAAAAGAAGCAGCAAGGCCACGCGCGGGTGCCAAGTCGGCAACCGCGTTTCGGACCATCAGCGAAGTATCGGACGAGCTGGATGTACCCCAGCACGTGCTGCGCTTCTGGGAGACCAAGTTTCCCCAGGTCCGGCCGCTGAAACGCGGCGGCGGCCGACGCTATTACCGGCCCGAGGATGTTGCGCTGCTGCGCAAGATCCAGCGTCTGCTCTACAGCGAAGGCTATACCATCAAGGGCGTGCAGCGCCTGTTGAAGGATCAGCGTCAGGCCGGGACCGAGGGCGAGGACGCCGAGGCCCTGGTCGACAGCATGCTTCGTCCCGAGCTAGGGGCCGAGGAGCTTCCGGGCGAAGAGATGCCGGGCGAGGACCAGCCGGGCGATGATTCGGCCGAGGCCGAGGAGGAGTCTGAGGCGGATCCGCCCGAGGAGCCCCCGCCGCCGGCACGACCGCCGGCGATCGAGCGCCCGCTTCCTGTCGCCCATGCTCCGGCGCCGGTCCCGGTCTGGACCGAGGCGGTGTCGACGGTTTCACCGGCCGTTCTACCGGCGGCTGCATGCGCGTCGGCGCCGTCGATTGCGGCCGGCGAACTGCCGGTCTGGCTCCGACGCGAACTGACGGCCTTGAGAACCGAGTTGATCGACCTTAAGTCAGTATTGCGAAAAGCGATTCGCTAAGCCCGTTTGTTTGGCGACAGCGGTGCTTCGGGCGTCCTGGCCGCCATCTCCGCAGGCTCGGGTGCCGCACCGGACTCGGGCCAGGGGAGGCGACGGACAGGGGGCGAGGCGATGAGCGGCCGGGCGGCGAGATGGGTCGGAGCGAAACTGGAGCGGCGGATCGCCGTCTGGAGCGTTTGTCTCGCCCTGACCCTGACGCTGGTGGTGGGGGGCGGCGCGCTGGCGCTGATCAGTTCGCTGCTGCGCGAGCAGGCCGGCCAGCATCTCGAACGAGACGCCACGATGGTCCAGAGCCAGCTCGAGCTGGCGCTGCGGGCCTTTCTCACCGATACCGCGGCGTTGGCCGCCTCGCCGCTGGTGGCGGCGGCGCTCGCCGAGGCTCAGGGCGGCGCTCTCCGTCTGCTGCCGTTTCTGGCCAGCCACAAGAGCGGCGGCGTGTGGCCGGCGCTGGTGGTGTTGAGCGATGCCGCCGGCCGGACTGTCGCCGTCAACCAGCCCAATCGTCCGCGTTCCATCCGTGCCGGGCCCTGGCTGCCCGAGGTCATTGGCCAGGGGCACGCCATTGTCCGCGTGGTGGCGCCGGGCGAGAGCGGCGCCGGGGTGTTGCTGGCGGCCTATCCCGTGGGCGTTTCCGCGCTCGGCCACTCCGAGGGGGTGATGGTCGGCGAGATCGCGCTCGACGGCGCGCTGAAACAGGCGATGGCCCTGCTGCCGGAGGGGGCTCGCGCCGAGTTGCGCGGCGGCGGCGAGATTCTGACCGCCGCCAGTCCGCTGGCCGGCGGTTCGGCGCTGACCTTTGTCGAGCGGCCGCTGCGGCTGGCCGAACTGGAGGGCGGGCCGGCGCCGGTGCTGCGGCTCGGGATCGAGCGCCAAGTGCTGCCGGCTTCGGTCCGCGGCCTGCTGCCGGCAATAGTGGCGGTTGGTCTGGGGCTGACATTGACGGTGTTCGGACTGGCCGCCCTGATGGGGCGGCGTTTGTGCAAGCCCATTCGCGATCTGGCCGAGGCGGCCGGGCGGGTCACCGGCGAGGCGCCGTTCGACGACCGCCAGATTCGGGCGCTGGCGGGCATCCGGCGGGGCGATGAGGTTGGCCAGCTGGCCCTGGCCTTTGACGGCATGCTGGAGCGTCTGCGCCGTCATTATGTCGATCTCGAGGAGCAGGTTGGCCGCCGCACCCGGGCGCTCCAGCAGACCCAGGCCGATCTGGCGCAGGTGCTGGCCTCGGTCGAGGACGTGATCTGTTCGTTTACCCCGGGGCTGGAGCGGGTACTCTACGTCAATCCGGCGATTCAGCGGGCGACCGGCATGCCGCCGGATGATTTCCGCTCCCAGCCGGAGCTGCTGCGGGCGATGATCGATCCCGCCGACCGCGATTCCTGGGACGCCGCCCTGGCCGGGCTCTCGCCCGGCACCCCAACCACCCAGGCGGTATTCCGGATCAACGGGCCGGGCGGTGAACGGCGCTGGTTGCACGGCCGCTATCAGCTGGTCGAGCGCGGCGACCCCGGCCAGATGGTGATCGACGGCATCGTCACCGACATCACCGAGCGCAGGGTCGCCGAGATGGCGGTGGCCAGCTCCGAGGCCCGACTCCGCGCGATCTTCGAGACCGTCGACGACGGCATCATCACCATCGACGGCTTCGGTTTCATCGAGGGCGTCAATCCGGCGGCCTGCCGGCTGTTCGGCTATGAGGCCGACGAGATGATCGGGCGGAGCGTCACGATCCTGATGCCCGAGTCCCGGCGTATCCATCATGAAGGCTACGTCCGCCGTTATCTTGCCGGTGGCGTCGGGCGGGTGATCGGCACCGGCCGGGAGGTCGTCGGCCTTCGCCGCAACGGCGAGGAGTTTCCGGTCGAGCTTGCGGTCGGCGAATTGCAGGCGGGGGAGGGTGCCCATTTTCTCGGCGTCGTCCGCGACATTACCGAGCGCAAGCGGACCCAGGACGCGCTGCGCGCCGCCAAGGAGCAGGCCGAGGCGGCCGGCAACGCCAAGGCCGAGTTTTTGGCCATGATGAGCCACGAAATCCGCACGCCGCTGAACGGCGTGCTCGGGATGATCGGCCTGCTTGAGGACGGCGATCTGCCTGCCGAGTCGCAGCGCTATGTCGAAGCGGCACGGCGCTCCAGCGAGGCGCTGCTGACCATTCTCAACGATATTCTCGACTTTTCCAAAATGGAGGCCGGCCGGCTGGATCTGCTGTCGGAACCGCTCGATATCGGCCGGGTTGCCGCCGAGGTCGTCGAGGAACTCGGGGCGCGGGCGCGGGAACGGGCAATCACCCTGACCGTTGAGGTCGACGCCGACGTCCCGGCCTGCATTCGCGGCGACGAGGGGCGGGTGCGGCAGGTGCTGCTCAATCTGGTCTCCAACGCCGTCAAGTTCACCGATCGCGGTGGTGTCCGGGTTCATATCCATGCCCTGCCGGGGCGAGTCCGGGTTGCCGTGATCGACAGCGGCATCGGCATCCCTGAAGAGGCGCTGCGCCGGCTGTTCAACCGCTTCAGTCAGGTCGATTCCTCGACCTCGCGCCGCTATGGCGGCACCGGGCTCGGCCTCGCCATCGCGCGCAAGCTGGTCTCGATGATGGACGGCGAGATCGGCGTCGTCAGCAACCCCGGGGCCGGCAGCACCTTCTGGTTCACCCTGCCGGCGGCGGCACTGCCCGAGTCCGAGTCGGCGAAAAGCGCCCCCAAGCCGGTGGTGCGGGCGGTCGGACTCCGGCCGCCGGGGACGCCGGAGCCGGCGGCCGGTGGCCGTATTCTGCTGGTCGAAGACAGCGAGACCAATCGTCTGGTCGCGACCACGATCCTGGAAAAGGCCGGCTATCGGGTCGAAACCGCCGAAGACGGCGCGGCGGCGGTGGCGGCGGTGGCCGGCGGCGGCTTCGATCTGGTACTGATGGACGTGGCCATGCCCGAGATGGACGGCTTTCAGGCCACGGCGGCGATCCGGGCGCTGCCCGATCCGGTGATTGCGGCGCTGCCGATCGTCGCCCTGACCGCCAACGCCATGGCCGGCGACCGCGCCCGCTGTATCGAGGCCGGCATGGACGATTATCTGCCCAAGCCGCTGCCCAAGGTGCAGTTGCTGGCGATGGTCGGCCGCTTTCTCGGCCAGCCGCTGGTGGCGCCGAAACCGGCTCCCGCCCGCCAGGCGGAGGCCAATCAGGTTGCGGTCATGCTGCGCAGCCTGATCAACGACATTCCGGCGGCGGCGCTGAGCCACATCATCGACACCTACATTACCGACGCCCGCGCCCGGCTCGGCCGTATGGGTGAGGCGATGACGCGGCGGGATCTGGCCGCGCTTGAGCGCGAGGCCCATCCGGTCAAGAGCAGCTCCCGCACCTTCGGCCTGGAGATGCTGGGCAGTCGGGCCGAACTGGTCGAGATCGCCTGCCGCGCCAGCGACCCCGATCGGGCGCTGGCGGTGACGCGCGAGTTGCTCGCCTTCAGCGAGGAGGCGTTCGCGATCCTCAAGGTTGAACTCGGCCGATTCAGCGAAGCCGGGCTCTGAACCGCCCGCGCGTCATTGATAAAATTTTATACCCTGTTCACCTCAGAATCCGAAAATCCTTCGGCGAAATAACTCGAA